>NZ_VJWX01000002.1 GCF_007713715.1 Amycolatopsis rhizosphaerae | reverse complement strand
GCCTTCCGGGGGCTCCACGAACGCTTTGCCCACATCCCTGGTCAGCGACAGGGCCCGGCGCAGCCAGCCGGCGCCCGCCCCGGCCAGACCGCAGGCAGGAGTGGGCACGGCCTGGGTGGCCAGCACCGACCGGTTGAACCCCAGGCGGTCCACCAGGCGGAACGCGGGTGCCGCGACCTCCTTGAGGGTCGGGCGGGTCGCCGGTTCGACGGCGGGGACCAGGCCGAGGAACAGCACCACGCCGCTGTCCAGCGTCTCGCCGAGGTCGTCGAGCAGTGTGGCGGGCGAGCCGTCGAGCCGCGTGGCGTCCAGTGCGAGCGCTCCGGCGCCCGCCGACCGCAGCAGCGCGACCGGCGGCCGGGTCGCGCAGCAGTGCACCACCACCGGCTGTCCGGTCAGCTCGCCCGCCCGCTCGATCGCGGTGGCGAGCAGCTCGCGGGCGCGCGGTTCGTCGACGGCGGGCACCGTGCCGTAGCCGGACGGCGTGGGCAGCGATCCGGCCAGCACGTCGGGCAGCGCGGGTTCGTCGAACTGGACGACGACCTCGGCGCCGGTGCGGGCCTTCAACTCGGCGACGTGCGCCGCCAGCCCTTCGAGCAGGGATTCGGTGAACTCCCGGACGGCGCCGTGGTCGGTCAGCACGCGGTGGCCGCGCGGCAGTTCGATGCCCGCCGCCAGCGTCCACGGCCCGGCGAGCTGCGTCTTGATCACCGGCGGCGTGCCCGCGGCGGCCTCCTGCACGGCGTCGAGGTCCCAGCGCAGCAGGTCCACCGCGCGGCGGTGGTCGTGACCGGGGTGGGTGGCGACCCGGTACCCGCTGGGCACGACCTCGACCGCGAGGTCGACCAGCAGCGCGGCGCTGCGGCCGAGCAGATCGGCGCCGACGCCCCGGGCGGGCAGTTCGGGCAGGTGCGGGAACTCGGGCAACTCACCGAAGACGACGGCGGCCGCTTCGGCGGGATCGGACCCCGGCAGGGAACCGATCCCGGTGGCGGCTCCGGCGGGCCAGGCTCGTTCAGTCACGGCCCCCATTGTGACCGGTGTCGCGATGCGGCCGCCCCGGCACCCCGCGCGCCGCGTCCGGATTTGGGCGAAAGCGCATCGGAAGCCGCGGCGAGGCGGGGATTCCGACATTTCTCCGCAATTCGCCGGGACGCTCCCGCCACCGGTTTTCCGTGGCTAGGCTTTGAAACCATGACAGGCGATTCACGGCGCGCCGGCGGTGGCACGCTGTTCACCGAGCCGATCCTGGTGGTCAACCAGAAGGCCAGACTGGTCGAGACGGTCAGCGAATTCGGGGTCTTCGACCAGTACGGCCACCCGCTCGGCGCCGTGGCCGAGGTGGGTCAAAGCCTGTTCCGGAAAGCCGTGAGGCTGCTGACTAATTACGACCGCCAACTGTCTCACCGTTTTGAGGTCCGCGATGTCGGCGGCAGTGTCGTACTGAAAGTGACGCGTCCGGCGAAAATGGTCAGATCACGATTCCTGGTCACCCGCCCGGATGACTCCCCGATCGGTGAGATCAACCAGGAGAACGTGTTCGGCAAGATCCGGTTCTCGTTCACCGCGCGCGGCGAACCGGTCGGCGAACTGCGCGCCGAGAACTGGCGGGCGTGGAACTTCACGATCACCGACCGGGCCGGCGCGGAGGTCGCGCGGATCACCAAGACCTTCGCCGGGTACCTCGAGGAGGCCTTCACCACCGCCGACAACTACGTGGTCGAGGTGCACGGGCATCTCGCCGATCCACTGGCCAGCATGGTGGTGGCCTCGGCGCTGACCGTCGACACCGCACTCAAGCAGGGCGAAGGCGACACGTGACGCGCGTCTCAACGTGAGCGTGTAGACAATCCGTCCCCGATCGTTTCACAGTAATCGAACAGGGAGCGAAGGGACGATGAGGTCGCGTGGAACCACTCGCCGAGGACACAGCACGTCCGTGGGCCGAACCCGGGATCTACCGGGTGGCGCCCGGTGTCTACCGGATCCCGCTGCCGCTGCCCAATGACGGCCTCCGCGCGGTCAACGTCTACGCCATCACCGACGGCACCAGCCTGGTGATGATCGACTCCGGCTGGGCGCTGGACGAGGCCCGCGAGCAACTGCGCGCCGCGCTCGCCGCGATCGGGGCCGAACTCGGGGACATCAGCCAGTTCCTGGTCACCCACGTGCACCGCGACCACTACACGCAGGCCGTGGCGCTGCGCCGGGAGTTCGGCAACAAGATCGCGCTCGGCGAGCACGAAGAGGCCTCGCTGAAGATCACCGCGAACCCGCAGGGCACACCCATCACCGCGCAGATCCGGCTGCTGTGGCAGGCCGGTGCGGACCCGGTGGTGGACGAGTTGCGCAAGATGTTCGGCGACCAGCCCGCCGAAAGCGACACGACGCTCTGGGAAGACCCCGACCAGTGGCTGACCGAGGGCCGGTTCACCGTGCTGCCGGAACGCGAACTGGACGTGGTGCACACGCCCGGCCACACCGCGGGCCACGTGGTCTTCGACGACGGCGCCGCGGGGCTGATGTTCACCGGTGACCACGTGCTGCCGCACATCACGCCGTCGATCGGGTTCCAGCCCGCCGAAACGGAGATGCCGCTGCGGGACTTCCTCGGTTCGCTGCGGCTCGTGCGCGGCATGCCCGACCGCCGGATGCTGCCCGCGCACGGCCCGGTGTCGGAAAGCGTGCATCAGCGGGTGGACGAACTGCTGGCGCACCACGAACAGCGGCTGGCCACCACCGCCGACACGGTCGTGGCGGGTGCCACCACGGCCTACGAGGCCGCGCAGCGACTGGGGTGGACCCGGCGGGAGCGCCGCCTCGCCGAACTCGACCCGTTCAACCAGATGCTGGCCGTGTCCGAGACGAAGGCACACCTGGATCTGCTGGTCTACCAGGGGAAACTGGCCGCCACCGAGGCCGACGGCGTGCTCCGCTACCGCCTGCCGTAACCGTTCCCGACGACAGGTGCCCGCCCTGGCACTGTGCCGTGAAGGGTCCCTTCACGGTCGTATCGGCCAGGGCTCCGGCAATGTCGCGTGCATGTTGGCCGTGAAGGGTCCCTCACGGTCGATTCGACTGTGAGGGGGCCCCTCACGGCGCCCATTCCTGCCTGCGCGTGGGACACACCCGCCTGAGCGTGGGACTCACCTGACTGAAGGTGGGACACATGCGCACGAGCGTGGGACTCGCCCGGCGGACGTGCCCGGAACGCGGCAATCGTCAGGCGCCGCCCAGCTTCGTGCGCAGCTCCCGCTTGAGGATCTTGCCCGAGGCGTTGCGCGGCAGTTCGTCCACGAAGTGGACCGCCTTCGGCACCTTGAACGCCGACAGGCGCTCCCGCACGTGCTCGACCAGCACGTCCGCGGTCACCTCGTCCTTGGAGACCACGACCGCGGTGATCGCCTCGATCCACTTCGGATCCGGCACGCCGACCACCGCGACCTCGCCGACCGCCGGATGCGTGTACAGCGCGTCCTCCACCTCGCGCGAGGCGACCAGCACCCCGCCGGTGTTGATCACGTCCTTGATCCGGTCGACCACGTAGAGGTAGCCCTGTTCGTCCTGGCGCACGAGATCACCGGAGTGGAACCAGCCGTCGCGGAAGGCCTCCTCGGTCTCTTCGGGCTTGTCCCAGTACCCCAGGCACAGCTGAGGCGAGCGGTAGACGACCTCACCGAGTTCGCCCGCCGGCACGTCGTTGCCCTGGTCGTCGACCACACGCAGTTCGACGAACAGGGCCGCGCGGCCCGCGGATTCGGGGCGCTCGGCGTGGTCGGCCGGGCCGAGGATCGCGGCCAGCGGGCCGATCTCCGACTGGCCGAAGCAGTTGTAGAAACCCAGTTGCGGCATGGCTTCCCGCAGCCGCTCGAGGATCGGTCCCGGCATGATCGACGCCCCGTAGTACGCCTTGCGCAGCGCACCGAGGTCGAGCGTGGCGAAGTCGGGGTGGTTGGCCAGCGCCACCCACAGGGTCGGGGCGGCGAAGAAGGCGCCGTGCCGGTCCTCGGCGAGGCGCCGCAGGATCTCGCCCGGATCGGGCACCTCCAGGAGCGTGTTCGTCGCCCCCACGGCCAGCCAGGGAACCAGGAAGACGTGCATCTGCGCGGAGTGGTACAGCGGCATCACGTGCAGCGGGTCGTCGTCGGCGGCGAGGTCCAGGCCCGCCAGGCAGGACAGGTACTCGTGCACGAGGGCGCGGTGCGTCATCATGGCGCCCTTGGGCCGGGACGTGGTGCCGGAGGTGTAGAGCAGCTGCACCAGATCGGTGTCGGACACCTCGGCGTCCAGTTCGGGCACCGCGCCCGAACTCGCCGTCCGCAGCAGCGAGTCTTCGGTGTCACGCAACGGAACGGCCCGCACCCGGTCCTCGATCCTTGGCAGCAGCGCCGGATCGGCCAGCACGAGCGAGCTGCCGGACTGGGTGAGCAGGTAGTCCAGCTCGTCGCCGGTGAGGTTGTAGTTGATCGGCACGTGCACCAGTCCGGCGCGGGCGCAGGCGAGGAAACCGATCAGGTAGGCGTCGGAGTTCTTGCCGTAGGCGGCGACCCGGTCGCCCTTGGCCAGGCCGAGCGAAAGCAGGTGGGCCGCGGCCCGGGTGACGGTGGCGTCGAGCTCGGCGTAGGTCCACTCCCGGTCAGCGAACCGCAGCGCCACGCGCTGGGGCGTCCTGGCGGCGCTGCGCCGGAGGATGTCCGCGACGGTACTGGAGCGAAGTGAGGTCATGGGAACCCTCCTGGCGACGGTGCCATACTCGGGTGAGTGAACGAAATCCACATTAGACGTGCCCGGGCGGGAGATGTCGAGCACATCGTGACCCTGATCGCGGACGACAGGCTGGGCAGCGCCAGGGAGTCACTCGACGACTTCGAGCCGTACCGGCGGGCCTTCGCCGAGATCGACGCCGATCCGCGGCAACTGCTCGCGGTGGCCGAGGACGCGGGCGGGATCGTCGGGACCCTGCAGCTGACCTTCATCCCCGGGCTGTCCCGGCGCGGCGCGACGCGGGCGCTCGTCGAGGCGGTGCGGGTGCGCGCGGACCGGCGGGGCGCCGGGCTCGGCGGCGAGCTGATGCGGTGGGCGATCGACGAGGCGCGCCGCCGCGGCTGCGCCCTGGTCCAGCTGACCTCCGACGGCACGCGCACGGACGCCCACCGGTTCTACGAGCGGCTGGGTTTCACCGCCAGCCACAAGGGTTTCAAGCTCACGCTGTAGCGGTGATCTTCGCGCTGCCCAGCACGAGATCGCCCGCCGGCTCCGGCCGGTAGAGCACCACGACCTGGCCGGGCGCCACTCCTCGCAGCGGCTCCCGTAACTGGATCCGCACCGTTTCGGCCCCGTCCCCGGCCTCGGCCACCGCTTCCGCGGTGCCGCCGTGCGCACGGACCTGGACCACGCATTCGGTCGGGCCCTCGATCGGGTGCTCGCCCGGCCACACGGGCCGGTCGGCGTGGATCTCGCGGACGGCGAGCCGCTCGGCCGGGCCGACCTTCACGGTGCCGGAAACCGGTTCCAGGGACAGCACGTAGCGCGGCCTGCCGTCCGGCGCGGGCTGTTCCAGCCCCAGTCCCTTGCGCTGGCCGATGGTGAAGCCGTGCACGCCGGTGTGCCGTCCGAGCACGGCACCGGTCTCGGCGTCGACGAGGTCGCCGGGGCGCTCACCGAGCTTGCGCTCCAGGAACTTCTTCGTGTCGCCGTCGGGGATGAAGCAGATGTCGTGGCTGTCGGGCTTGCGGGCCACGGCCAGTTCACGCCGTTCCGCCTCGGCCCGCACGTCGCTCTTGTGCGAATCCCCGAGCGGGAACAGCGAGTGGCGCAGCTGTTCCGGGGTGAGCGAAGCGAGCACATAGGACTGGTCCTTGCCCTCGTCCGCGCTGCGCCGAAGCTCTGGCACGCCATCCACAATGGACAAGCGCGCGTAGTGCCCGGTGGCCACCGCGTCGAACCCGAGCGCCATCGCCTTGTCCAGCAGGGCCTCGAACTTGATCTTCTCGTTGCAGGTGACGCACGGGTTCGGGGTGCGGCCCGCCGCGTACTCGCCGACGAAGCTCTCGATCACGTCCTCGGTGAACCGCTCGGCGAAATCCCAGACGTAGAAGGGGATCCCGAGGATGTCGGCAGCGCGCCGGGCGTCCCGCGAATCCTCGATGGTGCAGCAGCCGCGCGACCCGGTCCGCAGCGTGCCGGGCTTCGCCGACAGCGCGAGGTGCACCCCGACGACCTCGTGCCCGGCGTCCACGGCGCGGGCGGCCGCCACCGCCGAGTCCACTCCCCCGCTCATCGCGGCCAGTACCCGCATCACACCTCCTGCTTCTGCCTGCGCATCCCGGACAGTCCCGCCTGCCGGGCCCTGGCCACCACCGCGGCGATCTCCCGGCCGACCGCCGCCACGTCCTCCCGCGTCGAGGTGTGCCCGAGCGAGAACCGCAGCGAACAGCGCGCCGACACCGGGTCCGCGCCCATCCCGAGCAGCACGTGGCTCGGCTCGGCCACCCCGGCCGTGCAGGCCGAACCGGTCGAGCATTCGATGCCCTTGGCGTCGAGCAGCATCAGCAGGCTGTCCCCGGCGCAGCCGGGGAAGGTGAAGTGCACGTTGCCGGGCAACCGCCCGTCACCGGGCGGCGCGCCGTTGAGCACCGCGTCGGGCACCTCGCGCAGGATGGTCTCGATGAGCTCGTCCCGCAGCGCGGACACGATCTTCGCACGTTCCCCGAGCTCGGCCACGGCGGCCCGGACCGCGGTGGCGAAGGCGTGGATCGCGGGCACGTCCAGGGTGCCGGAACGGACGTCGCGTTCCTGGCCGCCGCCGTGCAGCAGCGGCACACAAGGGGTATCGCGCGAGAGCAGCAGCGCGCCCACACCGTAGGGACCGCCGAGCTTGTGCCCGGTCAGGGTCAGCGCGCTGACGCCGGAGGCGGCGAAGTCGACCGGCACCGCGCCCACGGCCTGCACGGCGTCGGAATGCAGCGGAATGCCGTACTCGGCGCAGATCGCGGCCAGTTCGGGAATCGGGTTGACCGTGCCGACCTCGTTGTTCGCCCACATGACGGTGACCAGTGCCACCGCGCCGGGGTCGGCCTCGACGGCCTTGCGCAGCGTCTCCGGCTGCACGCGGCCGTGGGCGTCCACCTCGAGCCAGGTGACCTCGGCCCCGGCGTGCTCGGCCAGCCAGCCCACCGCGTCGAGCACGGCGTGGTGTTCCACCACACTGGCCAGTACCCGGCGGCGCCGGTCGTCGGCCTGGCGGCGCGCCCAGTAAATCCCCTTGACGGCAAGGTTGTCGCTTTCGGTGCCGCCCCCGGTGAAGATCACCTCCGAGGGGCGCGCGCCCAGTGCGGCGGCGATCCCCTCGCGGGCCTCCTCGACCATCCGGCGGGCCCGGCGTCCGGAGGAATGCAGCGAGGAGGCGTTGCCCACGGAGGACAGCGCCTGGCTCATCGCCGCAACGGCTTCCGGCAGCATCGGGGTCGTCGCCGCATGGTCGAGATAGGTCATCGCTTAACCAGGGTAGACCGTCTGATCGCCCCTTGGGTGGCCACAGGGGCCTCCCGGGACAGTTGCCTGCCTCACCCCGCCAGCGGCACGCCCACCGGCCGGCGGCGGCGCCGGGCGGGCGTCCGCACGGTGCCCAGCGCGGAGTGCACGGCCGATTCGGCGAGCGCGGCGAGTTCGCGGCGGTCGGCCGCCCGTCCCGGCGCGATCTCCTCGCACACGGTCATCTCCAGCACCAGCCCGCGCAGGCGCACCACCCGGCGCAGCGAGTCGATCAGCGACTCCGGGCCGATGAACGCGGGCTGCGTGGTCTCCCGGCCGTCCGCCAGCCGGTACCGCAGCGCGATCGGCCGCACCGGCACCCCGCCGTCGATCGCGGCCTGGAAGGCCGCCGTGGCGAACCGGCCCGAGGCCAACCCGCACCAGGTGGTGCCCTCCGGCGTGACGTTGACCAGCGAACCGGCCCGCAGCGCCGCCGCCAGTTCCGCGATCGTGGCGGGCAGCGTGGACAGCCGTTCCCGGTCGAGGAAGATGCTGCCGCCGCGCGCGACCAGGGTGCCCAGCACCGGCCAGTCCGCGATCTCCCGCTTCGCCAGCGCCCGCATCGGCCGCACCGCGTTCACCGCGATGATGTCCAGCCACGAAATGTGGTTGTTCACCACGAGCGCGCCCCGGCCGTCCACGGCGGCCAGTTCCTCGCCGCCGTGCACCACCAGACGCACCCCGAAAGCACGCAGCACCGAGCGGAACACCAGGCGCACCAAGCGCTCCCGCACCCGGCCGCGGACCACCAGCAGCAGCGGCAGCACCAGGAACGCCAGCAGCACCGCGGCGGCGGCCGCAGCGCACCGCAGCAGCCGCCGCACCGGGGAAACGGTGGGCGCGCCCGTCGTGAGACACCCGTCGCCGCACGGCGAAACGGGCATCCACGCGTGCCTCACCGCCCGCCGCCCAGGAAGTACTTCAGGTACCGCTCGTCGACCTGCTGGAGGTCGAGCAGGGTGAAGAAGTCGGCGACGCCGAAGTCCGGGTCGTGCGCGGGCGGTCCGCACACCTTCGCCCCCAGCCGCGTGTAGCCCTTGAGCAGCGGCGGCAGCATCGCGCGCGACGGCCGGGCGATCCCGGCGGTCTCCCACGGGTTCAGCGGGGTGACGCGCTGGGCTTCGGGCGCGTAGTGCTTGGCCTGGATGGCGTCCCAGACCCCGGCGGCGTAGGTGCCCCCCTCGGTCAGCGGCACCGAGGCGCACCCGCCGAGGTAGCGGTGCCCGGCCAGCAGCATGTACCGGCCGATGCCCGCCCACACCAGGCTCACCACGGCGCCGCTGCGGTGGTCGGGATGCACGCAGGAACGGCCGGTTTCGACCAGCGAGCCGCGCAGGTCGTCCAGATTGCCCAGGTCGAATTCGGTGTCGGAGTAGAGGCCGCCGGCTTCGGCCGCGCGCTGGGGCGGGAGCATGCGGTAGGTACCGACGATTTCGCCGGTGTTGTCGTCCCGCACCACGAGGTGGTCGCAGAACTCGTCGAATCGGTCGACGTCGAGCCCCGGGGATGGCGTGTGCAGGGTCGCGCCCATTTCTTCCGCGAAGACGAGATACCGAAGTCTTTGCGCGGCAACGACTTCTTCCGGTTCGGAGGCGACGAGCAGTGAATAGCGGGGAGCACCGTCGGCGGGTTCGTCACCGGGCGAATCGGTGCTGACGAGTAGCTGTGACCGCGTCATGGATGTAGGTCTACCGAGGCCACGGCGACCATCAGGACCCCCGCGGTATGACGTCTTTATGCACTTTGCGTGAACCCCCGGTACCCCGGCTTCGGAAAACCCGGAAACCGAAAGGCCGCCGCCATGGCGGAATCACCATGGCGGCGGCCTCGCGGGCTGTGCGGAAAGGGGATCAGCCCTTGCGCTTGGCGACCTCTTCGGTCAGCTGCGGGGCGACGTTGAACAGGTCGCCCACGACACCGAAGTCGGCGATCTCGAAGATCGGCGCCTCGGGGTCCTTGTTGACCGCGACGATCGTCTTCGAGGTCTGCATCCCGGCCCGGTGCTGGATGGCCCCGGAGATGCCCAGTGCGATGTACAGCTGCGGCGAGACCGTCTTACCGGTCTGGCCGACCTGGAACTGCGCCGGGTAGTAGCCGGAGTCGACCGCGGCACGCGAGGCGCCGACCGCCGCGCCGAGCGAGTCGGCCAGCTTCTCCACGACCTCGAACTTCTCGGCGGAACCGACACCGCGGCCACCGGAGACCACGATCGAGGCCTCGGTCAGCTCGGGGCGGTCGCCGCCGACCAGCGGCTCGACCCCGGTGATCCTGGCCGACTTGGCCGCGTCCACCGCCGGGAGCTCGATGCTCTCCTGCGCCGCGGCACCCTCGGCCTGGACGGCCTCGACCGCACCGGGGCGGACCGAGATGACCGGCAGGCCCTTGGCCGCCTTCGTCTTCACCGAGTAGGCGCCACCGAAGATGGACTGCTCGACGGTGCCGTCGGAGTTGACGCCGACCGCGTCGTAGAGCAGCGCGCCGCCGAGGCGCGCGGCCAGCCTGCCGGTGACCTCCTTGCCCTCGGCCGAAGCCGAGGCCACGACGGCCGCCGGGGAGACCCGCTCGGCGAGCAGGGCCAGCGCGTCGACCTTCGGGGTGACCAGGTAGCCCGCGGCGTCGGCGGACTCGGCCACGTAGACCTTGGCGGCGCCGTAGGCACCGAGGGCCTCGGAGAACTTGCCCGCGGTACCGGGCGCGCCCACCACGACGGCCGACGGCTCGCCCAGCGCGCGGGCGGCGGTCAGCGCTTCGAAGGTGGACTTCTTCAGCTCGCCGTCGACGTGGTCGACGAGAACCAGAACCTCAGCCATTGATTCGTCTCCTTACCCTCAGATGAGCTTCTGGCCGACCAGGAACTCGGCGATCTTCGCGCCGCCGTCGCCCTCGTCCTCGACACGCTGCCCGGCCTGGCGCGGCGGCTTCGGGGCCGCCTCGGCCACGACGGACGCGGCGTTGGCCAGGCCGACCTCGCTCGCGTCGATGCCGAGGTCGGCGATCGTGAGGGTGTCGACCGGCTTCTTCTTCGCGGCCATGATGCCCTTGAAGGACGGGTAACGCGGCTCGTTGATCTTCTCGGTCACGCTCACCAGCGCCGGGAGGGCGGCCTCGAGATGGGTGAGCCCGTCCTCGGTCTCGCGGTCGGCCTTGACGGTGGAACCGTCGATGGTCAGCTCGCGGACGTAGGTCAGCTGCGGCAGGCCCAGCAGCTCGGCGAGGATGGCGGGGATCGCCCCTGCCCGGCCGTCGGAGGCCTCGTTGCCCGCGATGATCAGGTCGTAGCCGTCGACCTTGCCGATCGCGGCCGCGAGCACCTTCGCCGTGGCCAGCGCATCCGAGCCGTGCAGCGCCGCGTCCGAGACGTGGATCGCCTTGTCGGCGCCCATGGACAGCGCCTTGCGGATGGCGTCGGTGGCGCGGTCGGGCCCGACCGAGATCACGGTGACCTCGCCCTCGCCGGCTTCCTTGATCTTGAGGGCCTCTTCGACGG
Organism: Amycolatopsis rhizosphaerae; assembly: GCF_007713715.1. GTDB lineage: Bacteria > Actinomycetota > Actinomycetes > Mycobacteriales > Pseudonocardiaceae > Amycolatopsis_E > Amycolatopsis_E rhizosphaerae. The sequence continues at coordinate 44,503 of NZ_VJWX01000002.1, read as the reverse complement.
CCTTTTCGTTGATCTCGTCGAGCACGGCGTCCGCGGATTCGCGGTCCAGCGTGTGGTCAGCGTCGGAGAGCTTGCGCTCCGAGTAGGTGTCTGGCACCTGCTTGACCAGGACAACAATCTTTGTCATGGGTCCCCTTCGACCTCCCGATATCAGCCCTACTAGCCGGTAGCGTAGGGAAGGTTCCCGGCGCTGGCCCGCCGAGGTGACGGCATTCACCTCGATCGCCAAATTACTGGGACCATGGTCCCAGTATTCTTTCCCGGCGTTGGGGCTACCGTGGGTAGCCGCTCTACCGATGGGGTACACGGAATAGCCCTTTCGGGCTAGCCTCACACCCCGTGTCCAACCACGTTGCGGTCGTGACCGACTCGACGGCCTCCCTGCCCAGCCAGCTCGTCCGCCAATGGGGCGTCCAGGTGATCCCGCTCCAGCTGCAGGTGGCGGACCGGATCGACGACGAGAACCGGTTCGACAGAGCCGAGGTCGTCAAGGCACTGCGGGCGGGACACCACGTCAGAACCTCGCCCCCGGACCCCGGCGCGTTCTTCTGGGCCTACCAGGACGCGGCGAGCAAGGGCGCCGCCGCCGTGGTCAGCCTGCACCTGTCCGGCCGGATGTCCAGCACCGTGCAGGCCGCCCGCCAGGCCGCCGACCAGGTCCGGACCCCGGTCTACGTGCTGGACAGCGCCACGACCGGGATGAGCCTGGGCTACGGCGTGCTCTCGGCCGCCAGGGCCGCGGCCGCGGGCGGGCAGGTCGACCGCGTGATGGAGGCGGCCGAACGGCGCTTCACCGGCAGCTCCGAACTGATCTACGTGGACACCCTCGAGTACCTGCGTCGCGGCGGGCGGATCGGGGCGGCCTCCGCCCTGTTCGGCACCGCGCTGTCGATCAAACCGCTGCTCACCCTGAAGGAGGGCGAGGTGGCTCCGCTGGCGCGGGTGCCTGGCAGCCGCCGGGCGCTCGCCCGGCTGGCGGAGGTGGCCGCCCAGCGGGCCGGGAACCGGCCCGCCGAACTGGCGGTGTCCTGCTTCCGGCCCAGCGACCGCGAGCTCACCCTGGTCGGCGAGTTGCGGGAGCGGATCCCCCACCTGCGGGAACTGATCGTGGTGGAGGCCAGCGCGGTGATCGCCGCACACGTCGGCCCGGGGGCCGTGAGCATCACCGTGTCACCCGCCTGAACAGTTCGGGGCGGACCTGTAACGGATCAGCCAGCTCACCCGATAGGGTTAACCCCCATCTCAATGTGCTTGAACGCAAGGGAGCGGCTGAGTGCACCAGTCGGGGACGATCACTCGTGAAGCGGGTCCGGACGAGCAGGCCCTGCTCGCCGAAACCAAGCGCTTCGCCGCCGCTCCGTTCGACGCCCGGCCGGTGCTCACCGCGACCGAAAGCGATCTGGACATCCGCCTGTTCCGCACCACCTACCTGCCCGCCTTCGTGGCCGTCGAGTCGCTGGAGGAGAACCAGCGGCCGGTCGAGGCCGACCTGGCCTGGCTGCGACTGACCACGCCCGGCGGGATGCCCACCGCCCTCGGTGTGCTCGCCCTCGGCAAGGACCCCAGCGCGCACGTGCCGGGCGCGTACGTGCAGTTCATCCGCTACCAGGGCACGGATCTGGATGCCCCCGTGGTGGACCAGCACGAGCTGCGGGGCAACCTCGTCGGCACCGCCACCCGCCTGAGCGCGCTGCTCGCCGGCCACCTGCGCACCCGGCTCGCCGAGGGCACCGAACTGTTCCGGGAGGAGCAGCTGCCCGACTATCCGCTCGAGGCGCTGCGCGAGATGTGCATGAACGCGATCATGCACCGCGAGTACGAGGTTTCGAACGCGCCGGTGCGCATCGCCTGGTTCGACGACCGGATCGAGGTCACCAATCCCGGCGGCCCGTTCGGGCAGGTCAGGGCGGACAACTTCGACCGGGTCAACGACTACCGCAACCCCGGCCTTGCCAGGGCGATGAAGGCGCTCGGCTACGTCAACCGGTTCGGCCGCGGGATCTGGCGCATCCGCTCCGCGATGGCCCGCGCCGGATCGCCGGTGCCCGAGTTCCGCATCGACGACTCCTCGTGGTCGGTCGTCTTGCGGAAGTGGCCGTGAACAGCGGCCAGTAGGGTCTGGGCCTGTGACCACCTCATCCGCGCGCGCCGAAGCGCTGCACCTCACCGGGGAACGAACCGTGCCGGGGATACCGGAGGAGAACTACTGGTTCCGGCGGCATGAGGCGGCCTACCTGGCGCTGGCGCCCGTCTGCGCCGGGGCGACGGTGCTGGAGGCAGGCTGCGGCGAGGGCTACGGCGCCGCGCTGATCGCACGGCAGGCGCGGCGAGTGGTGGGTATCGACTACGACGAACCGACCGTCGACCACGTGGCGCGCCGCTACCCCGAGGTCCACCCCGTCCGCGGCAACCTCGCCTGGCTGCCGGTCGCGTCGTCCGGTGTGGACGTGGTGGCGAACTTCCAGGTGATCGAGCACCTGTGGGACCAGGCGGGCTTTCTCGCCGAATGCTTCCGCGTGCTGCGGCCCGGCGGCCGCCTGGTGGTCACCACCCCCAACCGCATCACGTTCTCCCCCGGCAGTGACACGCCGCTCAACCCGTACCACACGCGCGAGCTCTCCGCGTCCGAATTGGACGCTCTGCTGCGGGAGGCCGGGTTCGCGGTGGAGTCGCTGCGGGGCCTGCACCACGGTCCCGCCCTACGGGCGCTGGACGAGCGCCACGGCGGGTCGATCATCGACGCGCAACTGGAGGTGGTGATGGGTGAGCTGCCGGGACAGGCCCGCTGGCCTGCCGGACTGCTGGCCGAGATCACCGCGATCGGCGCGGGCGACTTCGAAATCCACGACGAGCGCCTCGACGAGAGCCTCGACCTGATCGCGGTGGCGGTGCGGCCATGAGCACGAACCCCGAAGGGACCTTCTGCCTGGTCCTGCACAGCCACCTGCCCTGGCTGCCGCACCACGGCTCCTGGCCCGTCGGCGAGGAATGGCTCTACCAGGCCTGGGCCCACTCCTACCTTCCCGTGGCGAACCTGCTGCGCCGGTTCGCCGAGGAGGGCAGGCGCGACGTGCTGACCCTCGGAGTCACCCCCGTCCTGGCCGCCCAGCTCGACGACCCGTACGCACTGCGGACCTTCCACGAATGGCTCGGGCACTGGCAGCTGCGAGCCCTGCAGGCCAGCACCCTGTGGCGGTCCGACGAGGTGCTGCGCGACCTCGCCGCGGCCGAGTACCTGGCCGCCACCTCCGCGCAGGAGGATTTCGAAACCACGTGGCGCCACGGCTTTTCACCCCTGCTCCGGTCTCTTGTGGACAGTGAGGTGCTGGAGCTGATCGGCGGTCCGCTGACCCACCCGTTCCAGCCGCTGCTGGACGAGCGGATCCGGTCCTTCGCGCTGCGCACGGGACTGGACGACACCGAACTGCGCATCGGGCACCGCCCCGAGGGCATCTGGGCCCCGGAATGCGGGTACGCGCCGGGCATGGAGGACGGGTACGCGGCGGCCGGGGTCCGCCGCTTCCTCGTCGACGGCCCGTCCCTGCACGGTGACACCGCGGCGGCACGCCCCGTCGGTTCCTCCGACGTGGTGTGCTTCGGGCGCGATCTCGAAGTCACCTACCGGGTCTGGTCGCCGAAGGCGGGCTACCCCGGGCACGCCCACTACCGCGACTTCCACACGTGGGCGCACGAAGTGGGGCTCAAGGCCTCCCGCGTGACCGGCAAGCAGATCGCCCCGCAGGACAAGGCGCCCTACGATCCCGCCCTCGCCGCGGAGACCGTCCGGCTGCACGTCAAGGACTTCGTGGACACCGTGGTGGCGCGCCTGCGCGCACTGCGGGAGCAGCACGGCCGGCCCTCGCTGGTGGTCGCGGCCTTCGACACCGAACTGTTCGGCCACTGGTGGCACGAAGGGCCTGCCTGGCTGGAGGGCGTTCTGCGGGCCCTGCCCGAAGCCGGGGTCCGCGTGAGCACGCTGCGCGGCGCGCTCGAAGCCGGGCACCTCGGCGCCCCCGTCGACCTTCCCGCCTCGTCCTGGGGTTCGGGCAAGGACTGGCGGGTCTGGGATGGCGAGCAGGTGGCGGACATGGTCGAGGCCAACGCCGCCCTGCAGCGCCGCCTGCTCGCGCTCACCGCGCCCGCGCTGCGCGACCCGGTGCTGGACCTGGCCGTCAACGAGGCGATGCTGGCGCTCTCCAGCGACTGGGCCTTCATGGTGACCAAGGATTCCGCGGCCGACTACGCGCGGCGCCGCGCCCGCGTGCACACCGAACGGTTCGACGCACTGGCCCAGGGCAAGAAGGGGGTCCCGCTGCCGCTGGACGACCGGGTGTTCGGTCATCTGGACGCCCGTCTGCTCCTGCGACCGGACCGGTGACGGTCGGCGATAACCGTGTCACAAAAAGGGAAAACGACGGGTGACCAAAGTCACTATCTCGCGGGCGAGGGCATTCCGGCAGTTCTGGTGCAAGTTGACTTGTGAGTAACCTCCCCTCATGCGCGTGCTGATGCTGTCCTGGGAATACCCGCCCGTCGTGGTCGGCGGGCTCTCCCGCCATGTGCACGCCCTGGCCCGGCATCTGGCGCGCGACGGGCACGAGGTCGTCGTGCTGTGCCGGCACGTCGCGGGCACCGACGCGCACACACATCCCACCACCGACCGGATGGTGGACGGGGTCAGGATCATCCGGGTCGCCGAGGACCCGATGCACGTCACCTTCGAGCAGGACCTCGTCGCCTGGACCCTGGCCATGGGGCATGCGATGGTCCGCGCCGGGCTCACCCTGCTGCGCACCTGGCAGCCGGAGGTGATCCACGCGCACGACTGGCTCGTCGCCCACCCCGCGATCGCGCTGGCCGACGCGACCGGCGTGCCACTGGTCGCCACCATCCACGCGACCGAAGCGGGCCGCCACTCCGGCTGGCTGTCCCATCCGCTGAACCAGCAGGTGCACTCCGCGGAATGGTGGCTGGCCAACCGCGCCGACGAGCTGATCACCTGCTCGCAGGCGATGCGCACCGAGGTGGCCGGCCTGTTCGAGGTGCCTGCCGAGGACATCACCGTGATCCACAACGGCATCGAGGAACGCGGCTGGCGGGTGCCGCCCGCCGAGATCGCCGAAGCACGCCAGGCCTACGCGCCGGAGGGCGAACCGCTGCTGCTGTACTTCGGGCGGCTGGAATGGGAGAAGGGCGTGCAGGACCTGCTGGCCGCGCTGCCGCAGATCCGCCGGGACCACCCCGGTACGCGCGTCGTGGTCGCCGGGCGCGGGCGGCACCTCGAACCGCTCGTCGAACAGGCCCGCAAGCTGCGCATCCGTCGCGCGGTCCGGTTCGCGGGCCATCTGCCCGACCGGGAACTGCGGGCCGCGCTCGCCGCCGCCGACGCCGTGGTGCTGCCCAGCCGGTACGAACCGTTCGGGATCGTGGCGCTGGAGGCGGCCGCCTCGGAGGCGCCGCTGATCGCCTCGACCGCGGGCGGGCTCGGCGAGGTGGTGATCGACGGCATCACCGGGCTCGCGTTCGATCCCGGCGATGTCGTCGCGTTGCGGACGGCCGTCGATTCGGTGCTGCGCGACCGGAAATCGGCGAAGCGGCGCGCCCGCACGGCCCGCGCCCGGCTGTCCGTGGACTTCAACTGGGCGCACATTGCGGAGGCGACCGTCGAGGTCTACCGGCGCGCCCGCGCCGGGGAACCGGCCGAACTCGGCCGTCCCAAGATCCCCACGGGCAACATCTTCCACCCCTGACCCGGCCGGCGGGCGTCCTCAGAAGACCGGGATCGACCGGCCGCGCTCGGCCTCGGGGCGGGGCCCGAAGATGCGCCGGTCGCTTTCGGCGATCGGGACGTCGTTGATGCTGGCCTCCCGGCGCCGCATCAGGCCGTCGTCGGTGAACTCCCACAGTTCGTTGCCGTAGCTGCGGAACCACTGCCCCGAGGCGTCGTGGGACTCGTACTGGAACCGCACCGCGATCCGGTTGCCGCGGAAGCCCCACAGCTCCTTGCGCAGCGCGTAGTCCAGTTCGCGTTCCCACTTCCCGGTGAGGAACGCGACGATCTCCTCGCGGCCGACGACGTAGCGGTCCCGGTTGCGCCACACCGAGTCTTCCGTGTAGGCGAGGGCGACCTTCCCGGGGTCGCGCGTGTTCCACGCGTCCTCGGCGGCCTGCACCTTCTGCGCGGCGGTGATCTCGTCGAACGGCGGGAACGGGGGGCGGGACATGGGCACTCCTGAAGTGAGAACGATGGTTCTCCATCAGCGTAGAGAACCACCGTTCTCCATGTCCAGGGTGGTGGTGCTCCGGCCTGCGGACAGGAAAAGGGCCCGGTAGGAGTTGGGGCGCCTACCGGGCCTTTCCCCGCGCTGTCCGGCCAGAGAGCAGCGCGAGCCGTTTTCCCGTCAGGAGGGAGGAAAACGACCGTCGGTGCGGATCACAGATCGGTCAGATACCTGGCGTAGGCACCCGTGGTGAGGAAGCTGGGCAGCTTCTCGCCCAGCGCGGTCTCCACGAAGATCTCGCGGGCATCGCCGAGCCGGTTGGTCTCGCCGAGGTCCGCGCGGACCTCGGCCAGTTCCTCGTCCAGCCAGCGGTGCACCAGTTCGCCGGTGATCGCCGTGCCGTCGCCGAGTTTCGTGCCGTTGCGCACCCACTGCCACACCTGGCAGCGGGCGATCTCGGCGGTGGCCGCGTCCTCCATCAGGTTGAAGATCGCCGCGGCACCCGTCCCGCGCAGCCACGAATCGATGTAGCGCAGGGCCACGTTGATATTGGCGCGAACGCCCTTCTCGGTGACCTCGCCACCGGCGCCGGCCACGTTGAGCAGGTCCTCCGCGGTGACCTGGACGTCCTCGCGCAGCCTGCCGAGCTGGTTCGGCCAGCCGCCGAGCACCTCGTCGAAGGCCGCTTCGCAGACCGGGACCAGCCCGGGGTGCGCGACCCACGAACCGTCGAAACCGTCGGCCGCCTCGCGCTCCTTGTCCTGGCGCACCTTCTCCATCGCGGTGGCGTTCACCACGGGGTCCTTGCTGGGGATGAAGGCCGCCATCCCGCCGATGGCGTAGGCGCCGCGCTGGTGGCAGGTGCGCACCAGCAGTTCGGTGTAGGCGCGCATGAACGGCACCGTCATGGTGACCTGCGCCCGGTCCGGCAGCACGAAGTCCGCGCCGTGGCCGGCGAAGTTCTTGATCAGTGAGAAGATGTAGTCCCACCGGCCCGCGTTGAGCCCGGCCGCGTGCTCCCGCAACTCGTAGAGGATCTCGTCCATCTCGAAGGCGGCGGTGATCGTCTCGATCAGGACGGTGGCGCGGATGGTGCCCTGCGGGATGCCGAGCTCCCGCTGCGCCAGGCGGAACACGTCGTTCCACAGCCGCGCCTCGAGGTGGCTTTCCAGCTTGGGCAGGTAGAAGTACGGGCCGCTGCCCCGCGCCAGGAGCTGGCGCGCGTTGTGGAAGAAGTACAGGCCGAAGTCGACCAGGCTGGCCGACACGGGCCGTCCGTCGATGCGGATGTGCTTTTCCACCAGATGCCAGCCGCGGGGGCGCGCGACGATGGTGGCCGGGCTGTCCCCGACGCTGTAGCGCTTGCCGGTCCCGGTGGTGAAGTCGATGTTGCGGCGGATCGCGTCGTAGAGGTTCAGCTGACCGCCGATGATGTTGGCCCAGGTCGGCGAGGTGGCGTCCTCGAAGTCGGCCAGCCACACCCTGGCGCCCGAGTTCAGCGCGTTGACCGTCATCTTGCGGTCGGTGGGCCCGGTGATCTCGACCCGCCGGTCCTCGAGGCCGGGCGCGGGCGGCGCCACTTGCCAGGACGGGTCGGTGCGGATCACGCGCGTCTCGGCCAGGAACCCGAGCCGCTCCTCGCCCGAGGCGAGGCGTTCCCGCCGCTTGCGGCGGGCGTCGAGCAGTTCGCGCCGGCGTCCGGCGAAGGCGTTGTCCAACCGGGCGATGAAGTCCACCGCGGCCGGGGTGAGGATCTCGTCAAACCGCTCCCCGGCGGGACCGGCAACGTCGATCCGGGACGTGAACCTAGTGGGCATGACGGGCCTCTCTTCGACAACGGGAGAAAGGGCGCTTCGGCGCCAAGGCGACCGGGAAGGGTCACCTTGGCGCCGAAGGGGGAATCAGAACTGGGCTTCCTCGGTGGAACCCTTGAGCGCGGTGGTGGAGCTCTCCGGGTTCAGCGCGGTCGAAACCAGGTCGAACCAGCCGGTGCCGACCTCACGCTGGTGCTTGGTGGCGGTGTAGCCCCGCTCCTCCGACGCGAACTCGCGCTCCTGCAGGTCGACGTAGGCGGTCATGCCCTCGCGGGCGTAGCCGTGCGCCAGGTCGAACATCGAGTAGTTGAGCGCGTGGAAGCCGGCCAGCGTGATGAACTGGAACTTGTAGCCCATGTGGCCCAGTTCGCGCTGGAACTTCGCGATGGTCGCGTCGTCCAGGTGCTTCTTCCAGTTGAACGACGGCGAGCAGTTGTAGGCCAGCATCTGGTCCGGGAACTTCGCCTTGATCGCCTCGGCGTACTTGCGGGCCACCTCCAGGTCGGGCTCGGAGGTCTCCATCCACAGCAGGTCGGCGTACTCGGCGTAGGCCAGACCGCGGTCGATGCAGGGGTCGATGCCGTTGGTGACCTCGTAGAAGCCCTCGGAGGTGCGGCCGCCGGTCAGGTACTTGCGGTCACGCTCGTCCACGTCGCTGGTCAGCAGCGTCGCGGCCTGGGCGTCGGTACGGGCGACGATCAGCGACGGCACGTTCAGCACGTCGGCCGCGAGACGGGCCGCGTTGAGGGTGCGCTCGTGCTGCTTGGTCGGGATGAGGACCTTGCCGCCGAGGTGACCGCACTTCTTCTCGGACGCGAGCTGGTCCTCCCAGTGCACGCCCGCGGCACCGGCCGCGATCATGCCCTTCATCAGCTCGAAGGCGTTGAGCGGGCCACCGAAGCCGGCCTCGGCGTCGGCGACGATCGGCGCGAACCAGTCGATATCGCTGTTGCCCTCGGCCCAGGTGATCTGGTCGGCGCGGGAGAGCGCGTTGTTGATCCGGCGGACCACGGCGGGCACCGAGTTGGCCGGGTAGAGGCTCTGGTCGGGGTAGGTCTGCCCGGCCAGGTTGGCGTCGGCGGCGACCTGCCAGCCCGACAGGTAGATGGCCTTCAGGCCCGCGCGGACCTGCTGGACGGCCTGGTTACCGGTCAGGGCGCCGAGGGCGTGGATGTAGTCCTCGGTGTGCAGGAGGTCCCACAGCTTCTCGGCACCGCGGCGCGCCAGGGTGTGCTCCTCGACCACGCTGCCGCGCAACTTGATCACATCAGCCGCGCTGTAGGACCGCTTGACACCCTTCCACCGGGGGTCGGTCTCCCACTGCTTGGCCAGCTCTGCGGCTGCCTGCTCGAAGTTCTGTGCCATTGGATGTCTCCACCTTTGCGAACTTTGCGATTGCCTCGCGGTCTGCCCAGACCATGACATACGCAGGGGAAACGTGACCACAGCTCCAATTTGCAAATTTCTGCCAATTTTTCGTAGGATGTTGCAAAGTTTGCGAAACCGGGTTTCGCAGACACTGGAAAAGTCGGGGACTGAACCGTTTTCTTGATCGGTAAGGCCCGGAAGATCTACGTCAGGAAGGCAGGCCATGGAGAAGACTTTCGCGGGCGGGCGGCTGCGGCATCTGCGCGAGAGCCGGTCGATGAGCCAGGCCGACCTCGCCCGGCTGCTGGAAATCTCCCCCAGCTACCTCAACCAGATCGAGCGCAACTCCCGCCCCTTGACCGTTCCAGTGCTCCTGCGGATCACCGAGGCCTTCGGTGTGGACACCGAGTTCTTCGCCAACAACGACACCGCACGGCTGGTCGCCGACGTCAAGGAGGCACTCCTGGACGAGGCGATCGGGCTCGAGGCGACCACCAGCGAACTCAACGAACTGGCCACGAACCTGCCCGACATCGCCCAGGCCCTGGTGAAGCTGCACCGCAGCTACCGCAACGCCGTGGAGGCCACGGCCGCGCTGGTCACCGAGAACGGCATGGGTCTGCACGGCAGCGCCGCCGCCCCGCTCCCCCACGAAGAGGTCCGGGACTTCTTCTACGAGCGGGAGAACTACGTCGCCGAACTCGACGAACGCGCGGAGAAGATGGCAGGCGACATCGACCTGCGGCGCGGCGGGGTGCACCAGAAACTCCAGGACCGCCTCACCGACCACTACGGCGTCCAGATCACCACGGAGGGCATCGACGAGGCCGCCGGGCAGCAGCACCGGTACGAGCCCGCCGCGCGTGTCCTGCGGCTCGCGCCGAGCCTGCGCATCGGGCAGCGGGCCTTCCGCATGGCCTCCCAGATCGCGCTGCTGGAGTACGACGACCTGATCACGGAACTGGCCGACTCGTGGGCCTTCTCCGGCCCGGCCGCCCGCTCGCTCGCCCGGGTCGGGCTCGCCAACTACTTCGCCGGGGCGCTGATCCTGCCCTACGGCCCGTTCCTGACCGCCGCCGAGAAGTTCCGCTACGACATCGAGCGGCTGTGCGACCACTTCGGGGTCGGGTTCGAGACGGTCTGCCACCGCCTGTCCACCCTGCAGCGCCCGAAGATGCGAGGCGTCCCGTTCTCGTTCGTCCGCGTCGACCGGGCGGGAAACATGTCGAAACGGCAGTCGGCCGCGGGGTTCCACTTCTCCCGCGTCGGCGGTGCCTGCCCGCTGTGGAACATCTACGAGGCCTTCACCGCGCCCGGCAAGATCGTCACCCAGATCGCCACCCTGCCCGACGGCAAGAGCTACTTCTGGGTGGCGCGGACCATCGCCCGCAACATCGGCGGCTACGGCAGCCCCGGCAAGATGTTCAGCGTCGGCCTCGGCTGCGAGCTGCGGCACGCCAAGCGGCTGGTCTACTCCACCGGCCTTGACCTCGACGACCGGGCCGCGGCCACGCCGATCGGCATGGGCTGCAAGGTGTGCGACCGGCCCGCCTGCCCGCAGCGCGCCTTCCCGACCATCGGCAAGCAGCTCACCGTGGACGAGAACACCAGTACCTTCGTGCCTTACCCGGCGGTGCCCGCGAGCTGAAGAGGCCCGGCCCTGGTCCGCCGGATCCGCGCCACGAGGGAATCCCGCCAAGGCGACACCCCGGCCCCGGCGGCCCACCACCGGCCATCACTCCGGGAACCGGGAAGATCATGATCCGGGAGGGCCGGGAGCACTAGGTTGGCGACGTGACCTTTCACCTGCTGACCGTCTGCGGAAGCCTGCGCGACGGATCGACCAACGCGGCCGTGATCCAGACCGTGCCGTCCGTGGCACCCGAAGGCGTCGAGGTCGACACCTTCGACCGCCTCGCCGACCTTCCGCACTTCAACCCGGACGACGACCGGGAACCGCTGCACCCGGCGGTGGCCGACCTTCGCCGGCGCCTCGGCCGGGCCGACGCGGTGCTGTTCTGCACCCCCGAGTACGCCGGGGCGATGCCCGGTTCGTTCAAGAACCTGCTCGACTGGTCGGTCGGCGCCGAGACGCTGTACGGCAAGCCGGTCTCGTGGATCAACGCGTCCTGGGCGCCGACCGGGGCGGCGAACGCCCACGCCTCACTGCGCATCGTGCTCGGCTACCTGAGCGTCGACATCGTCGAGGACGCCTGCACCCAGGTCGCAGTCAGCCGCAAACTCGTCGGCGAAGACGGTCTGGTGAACGACGAGGACGCCCGCTCCGCCATCGCCGCCGCGGTGGCCGCACTGGTCAAGCACGCGGCGGGCTAGCGGGCCGGATCACGACTCGCCGAGCGTCTTCTGCAACGCCTTGTTCGCCTTGCGGGCCATGTCCTTGACCGCCTCGCGCCGCTCCGCGTCGGCCTCGTAGTCGGCCCGCCGGTCCCGCACCACCCGGGCCGGCGAGCCGACCGCGATGGCGTAGTCCGGAATGTCGCCCCGCACCACGGCGTGCGCCCCGAGGACACAGCCGCGGCCCACGCGCGTACCGCGCAGCACCGAAACCTTGGTGCCGATCCAGGTGTCCGGCCCGATCCGCACCGGCGACTTGACGATGCCCTGGTCCTTGATGGGCAGGGTGATGTCGGTGGTGACGTGGTCGAAATCGCAGATGTAGACCCAGTCGGCGACCAGGGTGGCCGCACCCAGCTCGATGTCGAGATAGCCGTTGACCACGTTCTGGCGGCCGAACACGGACTTGTCGCCGATGCGCAGGGACCCCTCGTGGCAGCGGATCGCGTTGCCGTCGCCGATGTGCACCCAGCGGCCGATCTCCATCCGGCCGTAGCCGGGACGGCAGTGGATCTCCACGTCCTTGCCGAGGAAGACCATGCCGCGCAGGATGATGTGCGGGTTGGCGATCCGGAACTTCAGCAGGCGCCAGTAACGCACGAGATACCAGGGCGTGTAGGCCCGGTTGCGCAGCACCCACCGCAGCGAATCGGTGGTCAGGAAGCGGGCCTGCCGAGGGTCCCGGCGGGCACGACGCCAGGCTCCGATCCGGGAAAGCACCGGTGATCCCCACATCGATGTCATAGCCTGAGGGTAGCCAGTACCGGCGGAAAGGCGGGCCATGGGGACAAAGTTGATCATCGACACGGATCCCGGCGTCGACGACGCGTTCGCGATCGCGCTCGCGGCGCTGAGCGAGGACGTGGACCTGCTAGGGGTCACCACGGTGTACGGCAACGTCTCCCTGGAATCCACCACCCGGAACGCGCTGCGGGTGCTGCAACTGTGCGGCCGGGCGGACGTCCCGGTCGCCGCGGGCGCTTCCCGGCCCCTGATCCACCCGCAGCCCTTCCGCGCCGCCCACGTCCACGGCGCCGACGGGTTGTCCGGCCGGTCCGGCTCGCTGCCCGAGCCGGACCGCGAGCCGGAACCCGGCGGAGCGGTGCGGTTGATGGTGTCGCTGCTGGAGGCGGCGGAGGAACCCGTCACCCTCGTCCCGATCGGTCCGCTCACCAACATCGCGCTGCTGCTGGCGGCGCATCCCGAGGTGCGAGAGAAGATCGGCCGGATCGTGGTGATGGGCGGTGGACTCGCCCACGGCAACACCACGGCGGCGGCCGAGTTCAACATCTGGAGCGACCCCGAGGCCGCCAGGCGGGTCCTGGTGGAGGAGGACCTGCCGCGCGTGCTCGTCCCCCTCGACCTGACCTACCGCTGCGCGGTGGACACCGCGTGGCTGGCGAAGCTCGCCGGCACCGGTCCGGTCGGTGCCGGGCTGGAGGCGCTGACGCCGGACTACCTGGCCTCGTACCGGAAAACGCTGGGCTGGGACGGGATCGCGCTCCACGACGCGGTAGCGGTCGCCGAGGCGATCAACCCGGGCATCCTGCGCACCGAAGCCCTTCCCCTCGAGGTCGAGTGCTCCTTCGGCCCGGGCCGCGGCGCCACGCTGGTGGACCGGCGCCGCGCCGCCGTCCGGAACGAGGACCGAAGCGGGAGCGCCGTCGAGGTCGCGACGGACACCGACCTCGACGGCCTGCGGGACTTCGTGCTCGCCCGCCTCACGCGCTGAGTCCTGCAAGCTGTCCGGCAGGCCTCTGTCCGGCTCGCCGGTCAGTCGGTCAGCGCCTCGCGCAGGACCGTGATCGCCTGGGTGATCGCGGCCTGCGCGGCGTGCGTCTCGCGCAACGCGTTGAGCATCACGAAGTCGTGGATGATCCCCTGGTACCGCACCGCGGTCACCGGCACCCCGGCCCCGCGGAGCTTGGCCGCGTAGGCCTCTCCTTCGTCGCGCAGGACGTCCGCCTCCGCCGTGATCACCAGGGCGGGCGGGAGGCCGGCGAGTTCGTCCACGCCCGCCCGCAGCGGTGAAGCGGTGGTTTCCGCGCGCTGCGCCGGATCCGTCGTGTACTGGTCCCAGAACCACCGCATGCCGGCCCGGGTCAGGAAGTAGCCGTCGGCGAACTGCTCGTAGGAGCCGGTGTCGAAGGAAGCGTCGGTGACCGGGTAGAAGAGGACCTGCTGCCGGAACCGCGGCCCGCCGCGGCGCTTGGCGAGCAGGGTGACCGCGGCGGTCATGTTCCCACCCACCGAGTCCCCCGCGATGGCGATCCTGGACTGGTCGAGGTTCTTCTCCGCACCGTGCTCGGCGACCCACTTGGCGACGGCGTAGTTCTCCTCGATGGCCACCGGGTAGCGGGCCTCCGGCGAGCGGCTGTACTCGGGGAAGACGACGGCCGCGCCGGTGCCCGCGGCGAGTTCGCGGATCAACCGGTCGTGGGTGTGCGAGTTGCCGAACACCCAGCCCGCACCATGCAGGTAGACCACCACCGGCAGCGGGCCTGCGGCACCCTTCGGGCGGACGATCCGCACGGCCACCCCGTCGATCGTGGTGTCTTCGAGGTCGGCGTCCGGCTTGGCGATCTCACCGGCCTGCACCTCGTCGACGGTGGCACGCCCCTTCTCCGGTTCGAGTTCGTACAGGTACGGCGGGTTGTCCGTGGCCTCGGCGAAGGCCTGGGCGGCGGGTTCGAGCACGAGTTGGCGGGGATTCGCGGTCATGGCTGCCTCCTGGGTCAGGTGGTCCGGAACGGACCTCACGAACAGAATGTAGAGCACAATTAAGTTGTGTGCAACTAAATCAAGTGGCATCATCTGGGATGCAGGACACCCCCGCCGCCTCCCTCCTCCATGGCACGGCACGATGGGGTGCAGGAGGTGCGCCACCATGCCGGATTCCGGACCACGCCTGGACGACCAGGTGTGCTTCGCGCTGTACGCCGCTTCGCGGGCGGTCACCAACCTGTACCGGCCCCTGCTGGACAAACTCGGCCTGACCTATCCGCAGTACCTGGTCATGCTCGTCCTGTGGGAACACGGCAGCCGCCAGGTCAAGGAACTGGGCAAGGCACTGGACCTCGACTCCGGCACCCTCTCACCGCTGCTCAAACGGCTGGAGAAACTCGGCCTCATCCGGCGGGAGCGCCGAGCCGAGGACGAACGCTCGGTCAGCGTCACCCCGACCGAGGCCGGCATCGCACTCCAGGAGCGGGCCACCTGCCTGCCGGACACCATCGCCGACGCGATGGGACTGAACCCGCAGGCGCTCGACGATCTGCGTGACACGCTTCGGCAACTGACGGATTCGGTCCAGAACTACCGCCTCGCCCGCTGACTCCCGGCGCCGCGGAAAGAGGCTCCGCGGCCACAAGACGAAGCGATCAACCCGAGAGAGATGGGCAGTCAGTAGACCGAAATACAACTCCTCCCGGCGGTCGCCATGGGCAGACTTCCGGAACTGCATGAACTACCCGTGACCATGGTCCCGGATCCTGGCGTGCCGACCGCACGCCCCGGCCCGCTACCTGTCGCCGGCCAGAGGGTGCACCGCGACTCCGGTGTGGACCATCAGCACGCGACTCCGGCCCTGGCCCATACCGCGCCAACGGTGCGGGCGGTCGCCAGGGTAACGCAGGCAGTCCCCCGGCTCCAGCACATAGGTGACATCGCCGAGGTCCACTTCGACCACACCCTCGGCTATGTAAAGAAACTCATTGCCGTCATGGCGGAAGAACTCGCCGAATTCCTTGTCCAGCCCCACGAACTCGGTCGGGAAGAAACCACCGGGCCCGGACAGCAGCTGCCGGGCCGCCCCGGTACTGCCCGGCACGCGATCCACCGTCGGAATCGGCACTCCCTCACCCCGTCGCAGTACCGCGACCTCGGCACCCCCTTCCGTAGCGCCCGCGATCAACTGGTCCTGAGTGGCCCCCAACGCCTGCGCGATCCGGTGCAGTGACCGCATGCTCGGCTGCGCGAGCCCGCGTTCGACCTGACTGAGGAACGAATGGGAAAGCCCGGTCAGCCCGGCCAGTTGCACGAGCGTCAGCTTCCGGCGGTGCCGCAACCCGCGGACGGTCTGCCCCATGCGCTGTCGCGGAGTGCCCACCAACCGGTCTGCCGCTTCCTGATCCATGGTGTTCACATCCCGGAAATAAAGGACCCTTACGGTCAATGTTGATGACATCAACATTAGCTGACCCCGCCCCCTGGTTCGCGATCCGGCCACTCGCCGACGGCGTGTACGTCCTCAGCGAACCCGGGCACGTCAACAGCTTCCTCGTACTCGGTGACGAACGAGCCCTGCTGTTCGACACCGGAATGGGAATCGGCTCGATCCTGCGGGAGGTGCGCACGATCACCGACCTCCCACTGCTCGTGGTCAACTCGCACCACCATTTCGACCACCGCGGTGGCAACGCGGAACTGGCGCCCCACGCGATCGACATCGCGGTCCATCCCGTCGGCGCGGACGCGCACGGCGAAGCGCCCGCGGAATGGCGCACAGAGTACGAAAAACTCGCCCGGCGCACGGTTGAGCGGTTCGGCGAATTCGCCCGGCTGGACTACGAAACCTTCTTCACTCTCACCGAAGCCCAAACCCTGCGGCCGATTCCGGACCTTTCCGGCTGGCGGATCCCCGCCATCCGCCCGACCCGGACCCTCGCCGACGGGGAACTGCTCGACCTCGGCGGCCGTGTCCTGCGGGTCTTGCACACACCCGGGCACTCGCCGGACGGCCTGTGCCTCTGGGACGAGACCACCGGATCCCTCCTCGCCGGCGACACGCTCCTCGCCGCGGCTTTCTGGGCGCACTTCCCGGAAAGCGACATCGCCGTCTTCGCCGGCACCACCGCACGGCTGGCCGACCTACCCACGCGACAGGTACTCGTCGCCCACAACCTGCGCTGCGTGCTTCCCGGCTCCTTCCCTGCACAGGCCGCCGAGGCCTTCGCCGCCGTACGCGACGGCCGCACCCGGCCGGTGCCCTACGCCGACCCGTTCGGCAATCCGCTGCTGCGACACGACTTCGACGGTTTCGCAATCTTTGCCCCGGAGGTGAGCTGATGCTGGAACCAGTGCACCTCATCACCGGGGTGTCTCTTGTGGACGGTACCGTCGTGGACGTCACGGTGGTCGAAGGCGTGGTCACCGCGGTGCGCGAATCCACCACGGTCGGGGACCTGCACCTGCCGGGCTGGCTGCTGCTCAGCGCCGCCACCGAACCACACGCCCACCTCGACAAGGCATTCAGCTGGGGACATGTGCCCCAGCGTTACGGCGACCTCCGGTCCGCCATCGACAGCTGGCTGTCCTACGCCGGCACGATGACCGCCGGCGACATCCATCGCCGCGCCCGGCATGCGCTGGAGCAGTACCTTGCCCACGGCATCACCACCATCCGCACCCATGTCGACGTGCTGCCCGGGCCCGATCCGCTGCGCGGCGTCGAAGCCCTGCTCGCACTCCGCGAAGAGACCCGTGACCTGCTCGACCTGCAGATCGCACTGCTTACGCGCGAAGACTCCTCCGACTCGCTCGTCATCGAAGCCGCACAGCTTGGCATCGACCTGATCGGCGGCGCGCCGCACCTGTGGCGCGACCCCGAAGCCGACACCACCCGCCTGCTCGATCTCGCCGAGCAACTGGGCCTTCCAGTCGACCTGCACACCGACGAGCAACTCGGTGCCCATGTACTTTCCCTGGCCCATCTGTGTCGGCAGGTCCGGCAACGCGGCCTGGCGGGGCGGGTGACCGCCAGCCACTGCGTGAGCCTCGGCTCTCTGCCCCCGGAACCCCTCGCCAGGACCGTCCGCGAAATCCGGGCGGCAGGCGTCGGCATCATCACCCTGCCGATCACCAACCTTTACCTGCAGGGCCGAGATTATCCGGCGCCACGGCCCCGCGGTCTGCCCGCGCTGCAAGCACTGCTGGACGCCGGCGTCGACCTGGCCGCAGGCGGGGACAACATCCGCGACCCGTTCAACCCGATGGGTCGCGCCGACCCCTTCGAAACCACCTCTCTGTTGATCACTGCCGGACACCTGGACGCACACTCCGCCCTCGCCGCCGTCACCAGCGGGGGTCGCGCCGTGCTCGGGCTCCCGCCCGCCGGGCCCACCGTGGGCGCGCGCGCGAACTTCGTCGCCGTGCAAGCCGCTTCACTCGCCGACGCCCTCGCGGGGCCCGGCGATGCCCGCATCGTCGTCCACAACGGACGGATTGTCAGCCGGACCACTGTCGACCGGCGGACCGCACTGACCCCTTACCCCGAACCCACCGTGAGGCCAGCATGACCGCCGTACTCACCCGAGGCACACTCCGCTTCGCGGGAGTGGAAAAAACCTTCGACACAGGCACTCAGGCGCTGCGCGCCGTCGACCTCGATCTATCCCCCGGCGACTTTGTCAGCATTGTCGGACCATCGGGCTGCGGGAAGAGCACCCTGCTGCGCCTTGCCTCGGGACTCACTGCACCGACCACGGGTGAGGTCCTGGCCGATACCGACAAAATCTCCTACCTCTTCCAGGATCCTACCCTCCTGGAATGGCGCACCGCCACCAAGAACGTCGAACTGGCGGCCGAACTGCACGGCATGCCGAAGGAGGAACGGCGCCGCAAGGCCGCCGAGGCACTGGCGGTGGTCGGGCTCGCCGGGTTCGAAAAGCAGTTGCCCAGCCAGCTCTCCGGCGGCATGAGGATGCGGGTGTCCCTGGCTCGGGCGCTCATCCTCGACCCCGAGATCTTCCTGTTCGACGAGCCGTTCGGCGCGCTCGATGAAATCACCCGACTGCGCATGCAGGACGAGTTGCAGCGCCTGTTCCGCACTCAGGGTTTCACCGGACTGTTCATCACGCACTCGGTGAGCGAAGCCGTCTACCTGTCCACGCGGGTCGCCGTGATGTCGGCGAGACCGGGCCGGATCGTGCGCCAGATCGACGTTCCGTTCGAGTTCCCGCGCTCGCCGGAGATCCGCTACCACCCCGACTTCGCTCGGATCGCGGGCGAAGTGTCCGCCGCGTTGAAAGCGAGTTCGGAGTGAGCACACCGGTCAAGGAAAGAGAACTGTTCCGGATCAGCGCCGCGGGCACCGGACGGCGACGCCGAGGCGGTCCGATGTCGTCGGCCCTGCGCACCGCGATCCCCGTGATCGCGGCCCTGGTCGTGGCGATAGGACTGTGGCTGGCGATGAGCTACCTGCTGCTCTCCCCCAGCCGTCGCTTCCTGGTACCGCCACCCGAACAGGTGCTCCTGGACTCCTTCGGGAACTGGAAGCACCTCCAGCCGATGCTCACCGCACTCGGGCTGACCGCCGAAGTGGCCCTGGTGGGTCTGGCGACCGCCTCCGTGCTCGGCATCTTCACCGCCATCGCAATGAGCCAGGCAAGCTGGGTCGAGCGGGCGGTCTACCCCTACGCGGTCGTCCTGCAGACCGTGCCGATCCTGGCGATCGTGCCGCTGATCGGTCTGTGGTTCGACTACGGCTTCACCAGCCGGGTCATCGTGTGCGTCATCATCGCGCTGTTCCCGATGATAGCCAACACGTTGTTCGGCCTGCATTCCGCGAGTCAGGGTGCGCACGATCTGTTCACCCTGAACAAGGCGACCCGCTGGCAGCGGCTCACCAAGCTGCAACTGCCCGCCGCATTACCGTCGATCTTCACCGGGCTGCGCACCTCGTCCGGCCTGTCGGTGATCGGCGCCATCGTCGGCGACTTCTTCTTCAAGCAAGGTGAACCCGGGATCGGCACGCTGCTCGACGTCTACCGTGCCCGCCTGCAGTCCACCGACCTGTTCGCCGCCATCATCCTCGCCTCCCTGTTCGGTATCGCCGTCTTCGCGGTATTCACCGCGCTCGGCAAGCTCGTCGTGGGCAAACGTTCCTAGGAGCCTCCATGCGTACCACCCGACTCCTCGCCGGCCTGCTCGTCCCCGCACTGGTCACTACCCTCGCCGCCTGCGGCTCGAGTTCCTCCGGATCCGCCGCCAGTAGCGCCGCTCCGCCCTCCGACGCGGTGAACCTGACCGGCGTCTGCCCCTCCACCGTGGTCGTCCAGCAAGACTGGGAACCGGAGGCCGAACACGCCGCGGCCTACGAGCTGATGGGCCAGGGCTACACCATCGACGCCGACAAGAAGCGCGTCAGCGGCCCGCTGGTGATCGACGGTATGGACACCGGAGTGAAAATCGAGGTCCGGTCCGGTGGCGGTGCCATCGGTTTCCAGAGTGTTCCGTCCCAGATGTACGTCGACCAGTCCATCACGCTCGGCGCGGTCACCACGGATGCGGCCATCTCCGCATCCAGCACCCAACCGGTGACCGCCGTGGTGGCACCGCTGGAGAAGAGCCCACAGATGCTGATGTGGGACCCCGCCACGCATCCCACATGGACGGGCATCGCCGACATCGGCAAGTCTGAGGTCAAGGTCGTCGTGTCCAGCGGAACCGTCTACTCGACTCTGCTGTCGGACAAGGGTCTGGTGAAGGTCAGCCAGTTCGACACCAGCTACGACGGCGCCCCGGCCCGGTTCGTCGCCAGCCCCGAGCTCGTCCAACAAGGGTACGCGACTGCCGAGCCCTACGTGTACCAGCACGAGGTCCCGTCCTGGAACAAGCCGGTGAAGTACCAGCTTCTTTCCGACGTCGGCTACAACGTCTACCCGGAAGCGCTGTCCGTCCGCACCGCAGACCTGGCGAAGCTTTCACCTTGCTTGAAGAAGCTGGTGCCGATCCTGCAGAGGGCCCAGATCAACTACCTCACGAACCCGGGCACAGCCAACAAACTTCTCGTCGAGGCGGTCGAGAAGTTCAACGACAGCTGGACCTATTCGGAGGGTGTCGCCGACTACGCCGCCAAGGCTCTGAAGGACCTCGGCATCGTCGCGAACGACAGCAGCGGCGCGCTCGGCGGCATGGACCAAACCCGTGTGCAGTCCGCTCTCGACACGTTCGGCCCGATCCTCAAGTCGAGCGGCGCCAAGGTGAAGGACGGTCTGAAGGCTTCCGACTTGGCCACCAACCAGTTCATCGATCCGAGCATGACTCTCAAGTAAAGGGGTAGCGGCGTGACGAGCGTGCAAGAGTTGCCGATCGCCCGGCTCACCGAACGCATCCGGGCCGATCTCGGCGAGGAGTCCGTGTCCCTCGACCCTGTCCGGCTCGAACGAGCCTCGGTGGACTGGGCACAAATGTCCCCCATTCTCAAGGCGAAACTCCCTGCCGGACGAGCCGACCTGGTGGTGACCCCGCGTTCGGCCGATGAGATCCCCATCGTGCTCCGGCACTGCTACGAAATGGGCGTGCCGGTCACCCCCCGGGGCACCGGCTTGGGAAACTACGGCCAGGCCATCCCTCTGCAGGGCGGGTTGGTGCTCGACGTCAGCCGCTGCCGCACACTCGTGAAAATCGAAGACGGCGTCGTCACGGCCGAAGCCGGGATTCGCATGCGCGACCTCGACAACGCCGTCCGCCAGACCGGACAGGAACTGCCGATCTTCCCTTCCACAAAAGGTTCCACGCTTGGTGGCTTCCTGGCCGGGGGCAGCGGCGGCACCGGCTCCCTCATTCACGGCACGAACGCGGACGGTTTCGTCAAAGCACTCGACGTGGCCGTGTGCGACGGCAGCGGCATGCTCCGAAAGGTGACCGGATCCGCCACCCTGCCCTACGTCCACGCCTACGGCACAACCGGAATCATCGCCCGGGCTACCGTAGGACTGACACCGGCCTACGATTGGGTCGGGTTCTTCACCGCTTGGCCCGACTACAGTAGTGCGGCCGATTTCCTTTGCTCACTGCGATCGGTATCGCCTTCGCCCCGGCTTGCCTCGCTGGATGAGGCCCCGATCGTTGCGGCGTTGCCTGCCGACACAGCACTCGACCCCACTCGGCTCAGTGTACGGGTCATCGCCCGAGCCGAAACGATCGATGAGTTGCGCCGCAGAGTTGCAGACGGAGGCGGCGAGGTACTGGCTGTCCGGGAAGGCCCGAACGGTGCCGATCGAGTCAGTTCATTGTCGTTCAACCACTCGACGTTCCACCTCCAGCGGAAGGAGCCCGGCTACTTCCACCTCGAAGTAGCCGGTGAGCTCCTGTGGACATCGCCCGGTTCCGTACGGGCCGTGTTCCCGGAAACGCTCCTGCATCTGGAACTGATGAAAACGCAGGTAGTGGGCATGCTGATGGCACGCTACGAATCACCGGAGCAGGTCTACGACGGCATGGCACAGCTCGCGGCGATGGGTGTATCCATCCACAGCCCGCATACATGGATCCTCGAACGGCGCATCGACGGTGTAAGGGCGGTCCTCGCCGAAAACGACCCACGAGGCCTGCTCAACCCCGGCAAGCTGGCCCTGTGACGAGCGCGCCGCGGGCTGCCCAACGGCTCGCGGGGTGCCCCCGCCAGGACCGAAGGTCCACTACCGAAATCTCTGAGGAGTATTGATGCCGCAGTTCATCGAACTGACGGGCCCCGAGTCAGCAGAGCTGAGCGCCAGTTCGGTTGCAGTGCTGCCTCTGGGCGCGATCGAACAGCACGGTCCGCATCTGCCGCTGTCCACCGATTTCACAGTCGCCTCGGCCACCGCTGAGGCAGCCGTAGCCGTAGCAGGTGACGGCTTTTGGCTGCTGCCAGCGCTGCCCTTCACGAAGTCCGACGAGCATGCCTGGTCTTCCGGAACCATCTGGCTGTCTTGGGACACCGTAATGCGAATGCTCGTCGACATCGGTAACTCGCTCGCCGCCAGCCCGGTGCGACGTCTGGTGTTCGTTAACGGCCATGGTGGGAATTCGGCCTTGCTGCAGGTCGCATGCCGAGAGCTACGACGCCGCTTCGGTTTCCACACGTTCCTGATGCATCCGGGGGTTCCGGCCGACCAAGGTGGTGTCTCACCTGCCGGCGAACTGGGCATGGGGGTACACGGCGGACTGACCGAAACTTCTGTGATGCTGCACCTTCGTCCGGACCTCGTCCATTTGGACCGCGCCGTGCGCTCGGTTCCCGAGGCCCTTACCGCCTACGAATACATCGGTTTCGGTAAGCAGGTGAGCTTCGGCTGGCTGAGCGATGACTTCGGCACTGACGGCACGATCGGCGACCCCACAGGAGCCAACGCGGAACTGGGCAAGCAACTCTTCGAAGCCGGTGTGGAAAAGTGTGCTGCTGCCTTGCGGGAGGTCGCCCGGTTCGAGGTGGGCTAGTCTACGTCGATGTCTGCCATTGACAAGGTTGCCTGGATCCGCTTGGAGAACAACAGGATCCTCTCAACTCGTTCCCGTGACAAGGACGTGTTCTACCTCCCCGGAGGGAAACGAGAACCGGGCGAGTCCGATCTTGACACGCTTGTGCGTGAGATCGAAGAGGAACTGACGGTGGCGGTCGTCCCCGCCAGTGCACGGTACTTCGGCACGTTCGAAGCCCAGGCCGACGGTCATCCACAGGGGGTGGCCGTACGGATGACCTGTTACACCGCCGACTACCGCGGTTCTCTGCAACCGTGCCATGAGATCGCCGAGTTCTCGTGGCTCGGCTATAGGGACCGCAACAAAGTGTCACGGGTCGACCAGATCATTTTTGATCACCTTCGTCAGGAGGGTTGGTGGCAGTAGGCACCGCCGGGTCCTGATCGCGGTTCGAAGGATCCGGGACTGACTTGTCCTGCGGGACCAGGGATCGAGGCGGAGAGTCCTCCACCGGGTCGTGCAGCGGTTCCGGCGCCGAGCGGTATTGCCTTCCCGTGGGAGTGGTGATGACCAGCTGGTCACCGGACATCTCATAGTGCCAACCGGGCTCGTCCTTGAGCCGATGGTCCTTACTGCACAGCCCGCAGAGATTGCCGGTGCTCGTGACACCGCCTCGGGCCCAGGCCTGGACATGATCGAGGTCACAGACCTGGGCGGGCCGATGACAGCCCGGAGTACGACACTCGCGATCGCGGATACGAACGAAGGCATCTGTGCTGCTGCGTGGGCGATAGCGACGGCGACCGGAGTCGATCGGGTGTCCGCTCACCGGATCGGTGAGGATCCGGCGCACGACGCTGCCCGGCGCCTTGGCGATCCGGCGCGCCAGCCAAGCGGGGATCTGCCCGTGCCCGGCCATCTCGGCGGGCTTGTCGCGCAGTTTGAGCCAGGTGAAGAAGTCCAGGTAGATGAACACCTCGGCCCTCGGATCCACCTTGCGTCCCTTGTGATCGCCAAGGCACAGGTCGGCAAAGACGTCGGCCCGGATCGCGTCCAGGGTCCGGTGGTCCCTCTTGCCGCGTAAACGCCGGGCGACACGGTCGACTCGCGCATAGATCGACGAGGCAACCTCCGCAGGCAAGGAAGCACGCAGCGAGGACATCCCGTCCTCCTCGTGCCGAAGTTCGACACGACGGGTTCGTCGTCGTTCCCGTGAACGCTTGGCGTACCCGTTGGGGTCCACGTTCGCGACAACCCTGTTGACGCAACGACGAACCGCGTACGCATCCTTCTCGCAGATCCGGTCCGCAACGAGCAAATCCACCTTTCGCGCAAGGTCATCGCTGAGCATCGCGGTCGGTTCGGCGATCTTCGAGGCCCGGTGGGGGTCGAGATCGCCCCGGAACATCGCCTTGAAGCTCTCGGGGAGCCGGGTCGCCAGTGCGCTCGCAAGCGCTATCTGCCGCGCAGCCTGACGCTCGCTCATCCGTAGCTCGAGGGCCAATTCCTTGGCCACGCCCCTGGCTCCTTCGGCCGAGGCGGCAAAGGCCTCGATCGCGGCCAGCTCCCGAGCCTGCCACCGGTTCACATGACGACGCGCTTCCACGATCTCCGCTAACAGCCCTTGCCGGTCGAGGTTGCCGACCGGCGCCGACACCGAGGACAGCGGAGTCAGCACTATGGGTTTCGGTTGATCAGCACTGAGGTGCATTGGTCTGTACATACCTCGAAGCTAGAGACCTCCACCGCGACGAATCAACACCGAAAATCTCAACAACGACAGATATGAATAAAATTCACGAGATGCTATCCGAATGAGGCCTACAACACCAGAGTCATTTCGGGCCAGAGCACCATAACAGCAAGTTATTCAGACAGATTCCTCCACTCGCATACAAGTGAACGGTCCATTCATGACTTCCATCGCACACCAGCATGCCTCATCGAGACCGCACCGGGTCGAAAGATAATCTCGGCCAATCGCCCGTTAGAGCGAATCAACACAGGACGAGCTCGCAGCCGACCACCCGGGCGGCCCAGGGCTCGCCTGCGGACGCCACGCCGAGTACGGGGTGCCAGTGCCAGGTGCCGGCGCAACTCCTCGGGGAAGCCCGACGCCGAGAGCCCGGCACGCCATCCTTCGCAGCAAGTCTCGGCGCCCCGGGTAATGGCGTTATGGTGGACGCACCTACGAACCTGACGATCGCCTCCTCGCCACGAGGGCGCGCCAGTTTGCCCCTTGAGCGCCCGGGTACCCGGATCGCGGCACAGCGCTGCGGAAACGCGGTACTCGTCGGAGCAAGGGGGACGAGGAGATGACTCGTTCGGAAGAGGCACACATCCGTGTTCACGGTGTCCAGCCGACACAAGTGCTCGCCGCCCTGGTCGGGCTTGTGTACCTGGTGGGCGGGATCCTCGGGTTCCTCCGCACTGGGTTCACCGCGTTCACCGGGAATCAGCATGTGATGCTGATCGGGTTCATGATCAACCCCTTGCACAATCTGGTGCACGTGGTGGTCGGCTTCATCGGCCTCCTCTGCACGACCACGTCCGTCCTGTCCCGCACCTTCGGCTGGCTTCTGTTCATCGGGTACGGGCTGCTGTCGGCATGGGGGTTGATGATCACGGGGGTGATCACAAGAAACCCGGTGGCAGGCCTCGGCAACCCCTTGAACCTCAACGCGGCGGACAACTGGCTGCACATCGCGACGGCGCTTCTCGGCCTCGTCATGGCGATCGTGCCGGCGCGCAAGGCGATTCACGTCCCGACGGCGGCTGGGCCAATGCCGCCGAGTTCGCACCTGCCCCCCGGCACCTATGGAACTACCGCCGTGCCGAGCGCCGACGATTCGCAGCGACGTCGGCGCGGCTCCTGGTTCCATCGCCGGCATACGGCCGCACCCTGACCAGGGCCTCAGTCCAGCACGCTGCCGGAACATCCGGGGACATCATGGTCGTCGGGGTGAGCGTGGCAGGCTTCGGGCAGACTGCTGACCGTGAGCGGAACGGTATTGGTACTCGGCGGTCGTAGCGAAATCGGGCTCGCGGTCGCCCGGAGGCTCGTCGCCGGCGGAAGCAAGAAGGTGGTGCTGGCGGCGCGGCGGAGTGGCGAACTCTCCGATGAGGAGGGCCTGCTGCGTGAAGCTGGTGCGACCGACGTGATCCGGGTGGAGTTCGATGCCGACGGCCTGTCCGGCCATCGTCCGATGCTGGACGCGATCGTGGCGCAGCATGGGCCTCTCGACGTCGTGGTGGTCGCCTTCGGTCTGCTGGGCGATCAGCAGCGCGCCGAACGAGAGGCTGCCCACGCGGTGTCCATCGCACATACCGACTACATCGCGCACGTGCACATCCTGACCGAACTGGCCACACTGCTGCGCCAGCAGGGAAACGGCCGGCTGGTGGTGTTTTCCTCGGTGGCGGGAGTCCGGGTCCGGCGGGCGAACTACGTGTACGGATCGGCAAAGGCCGGGCTGGACGGGTTCGCATGCGGTCTGGCCGACGCTCTGCATGGCAGCGGCGTGCACCTACTGCTCGTGCGCCCCGGATTCGTGATCGGCAGGATGACCGAGGGCATGTCTCCCGCTCCGTTTTCCAGCACACCCGACCAGGTGGCCGACGCGACCGTGGCGGCGCTGAAGAGGGGTAGGAGTGAAGTGTGGGTTCCGGCAGTGCTCCGCCCCGTATTCTTCCTCATGCGCCTGCTCCCCCGAGCCGTCTGGCGCAGGTTGCCCCGCTGATCGACTGCCGCCGACTGCCTGCCCTGGTCCTGAGCGGGCCGGTAGCGGTCAGCCGCCGAGGAGCCCGCCAAGAAGCCCGGTGACCGAGTTCAGCAAGCCTGGAATGGGTTGTCCAGTGGCACTGGAGGACGGCGAGCGCGGCGTGTGGGATGTCGACGTCGCCGCCGGGGACGAATTCGCCGTTGTGGGAGCGGTGCCGGACGGGGAGGTTTCGGTGGACGGGACGGCGGACTGGGTGGTCGTCAATGGCTGCACGATGACCGGCTTCCCTGCCGTCGACTGAGCGGACGAGGAGGCAGGCTGGCTGGTCGTGGCGCTCGCATGGCGGCTGGTTTCTGCCGAACTACTGGGCGAGGCATGGCCGGTCTGTGTCTGTGCGCCGGCAGCATTCTCGGCGGTCTGACTGGTGCTGGCGACGAGCACGGTCGATGTGGTGACCTGCGTGGTGCTCGGGTCCGGTCCGATGGACGGGCCGCCGCTACCACCCATGGTGGACGCCGCCGTCTCGTGCAGGTGACTGGCTGTCAAGGCGGTGACCGCCAGGCCGGCCAGTGCGGCGACGCCGGCGGCGACCGCCCCGACCTTGCCCGCTTTGCGCCGGTCCCAGCGACCTTCGCGGCGCAGCAGTTCGCCAACCGGGATGCGCTCGGTGGGCGCGTCCGCGAGTGGGTCCTTCACCACTGGCAGTTCCTGGGTCAGGCCTTCGCGTCGCAACAGTTCGGCAACGGTCACCGGCTCCCAGGCCTCACCCGCTCGGGGATCCATCTCGTTGCTGGCCACCCTCACATCCCTTCGCTCGTCACTGACGGCAACATACTGAACCGCCGTTACCTGTTCGTTGCGATATTAGTGTCTGGGATCACATCTATCTGGGGCAACTTTCCACACTGCGTAACGTCGAGGTAGCGGAGGGACAGGCGGGGCTTCCGGCCGTACGGTGACGCGGGAGGGGGTGGAGCGATGCCGAGTCACAACCGTTTGCAGAGGATGGGCCGGTGGGCCGATTGGTTCGAGCAGCGCGGTGTCTACGTTCCCGGCGAGGACAACCACACCATCGACCCGTGGCGTGACTTCGGCTGGCTCATCGTGATGTGGGTGATCGCCGTCGGCGCCTTCATCTTGTTCCTCGCCCTCGCTTCGTGAACTGCGGGAAAAACCGGCAATCGGCATTAGCGAACAGCGAGTGACGGCCGTCACGCGGGTTCAGCGTTCCGGTCACGGATCGGCCACGGGGCTACACCAGGTCCGCGTCAACCGCCTCGAGTCGCTCGCCCCGGCGCCCGGTTCCCGCCACAGTAGGTCCGGCCCGGCATAAGTAACTACCCCGAACGGACCAGCCGGCTTCCCACCCGACGAGCGAAGGAAGTTTCCCCTGTGCGCACCCGACGGCACGTCCTGATCGCGGCTGCCCTCTTCGGGCTCACCGCGTGCGGCGCGCCCACGCAGGTCGGCAGCGGGGCACTTCCGGACGGCGGCTCCCCGGCGGTACAGGCCGCCACCCCACAGCAGCAGACCGTCGGTTTCGGCGAGCAATACCGGTTCACCGACGGGATCACCATCTCGGTCTCTGCCCCGAAGTCGTTCCGGCCGAGTGTGAGCGCCTATCCGCACAGTGACCGGGCGGTGGCCTTCGAACTCACCATCCGCAACGACAGTGCTCAGCCGTACAAGTTGTCGGGCCTGATCGTCTCGGCGAACGTGGCAGGCGGGGCCGCCAAGCAGGTGGTGGACTCGCCCCAGGGCTACAGCGGGATCGTGGACGCGGGCAAGGACGTTCAGCCCGCCCATGACGTGCAGGTGACGCTGGCGTTCGCGGTCCCCGACCAGCCTGTCGAGATGGCGTTGTCCCTTCGGCCGACCGCCACGAGTCCCGTCGTCGCCGTCTATCACGGCTCCGCCTGAGGCGGCGGGATACGCTCGGCACATGAGCGACCAGCAGCGACTCTCCCCCGGCGACACCGCCCCCGACTTCACACTCGTGGACAGCGAGGGCAACAAGGTCTCGCTGTCGGATTTCCGAGGCCGGCACGTCGTCGTGTACTTCTATCCGGCCGCGGGCACCCCTGGCTGCACGAAGCAGGCGTGCGACTTCCGCGACAACCTCGCCGAACTGAACGGCGCGGGCTACCAGGTGCTGGGCATCTCGCCCGACAAGCCGGAAAAACTGGCGAAGTTCGTCGAATCCGAGCAGCTGACCTTCCCGTTGCTCTCCGACCCCGACAGGTCCGTCCTCACCGCGTGGGGAGCCTTCGGGGAGAAGAAGAACTACGGCCGCGTGGTGCAGGGGGTCATCCGCTCGACGTTCGTGGTCGACCCGGAGGGCAAGATCGCGAAGGCGTGGTACAACGTGCGGGCGACCGGTCACGTCGCCAAGCTCATGAAGGACCTTTCGCTCGCCTCCTGAGGCTTCTCTCCGGCGTGGACGCCGTGGGCGACTTTCCAGGAGGGTCGCGGATCCACCTTCGCCGGAGACCGTGGCCCGGTCTCCGGCGAAGGTTAGGGTCTCAGAGTCCGCGCAGATGCGGCAGCAGCGCGCGAAGGGCGCGCCCGCGATGGGAGGCGGCGTCTTTCTCCGCCGGGTCGAGTTCGGCCGAGGTCCTGGCCTCCCCCTCCGGGAGGAAGATCGGGTCGTAGCCGAAACCGTTGGTGCCGCGAGGTTTCCGGGCGAGGGTGCCGCGCCATTCGCCGCGGACCACGGCCTCCGTTGCGCCGGGCACGACCAGGGCGGCCGCGCAGACGAAGGCGGCGCCGCGGCGCTCGTCCGGGGTGTCGGACGTTTGGGCCAGCACGAGTTCCAGGTTGGCCTGGTCGTCGCCGTGCCGCCCGGCCCAGCGGGCGGACAACACCCCCGGCATGCCGTTCAGTGCGTCGACGGTGAGGCCGGAATCGTCGGCCACGGACGGCAGGCGGGTGGCGGCGGCAGCGTCCCGAGCCTTGGCGAGAGCATTTTCCTCGAAGGTCGCACCGGTCTCGGGAGCCTCGTCGAACTCCTCGACATCGGCCAGTCCGACCACCTCGATCCCGCCGAGGCCTTCGGCCTCGAGGATGCGTCGCAGTTCCCCGAGTTTCTTGGCGTTGCGGGTGGCCAGCAAGAGCCTGGTCACTTCGCGCCCTTGGTCTTCTTGGCGGTCTGCGGCTCCGGCAGCTCTCCCGGGTAGGGTTCCTTGAGGGCAGCGGCCTGCTTGCGACTGAGCTCCTCACAGCCGGCGAGCGCCATGTCCAGCATGCTGTCCAGAGTGGACCGGGTGAAGGTGGCGCCCTCGCCCGTGCCCTGCACCTCGATCAGCGTACCGGCGTCGGTGGCGACCACGTTCAGGTCGACCTCGGCCCGGGAGTCCTCTTCATAGGGAAGGTCCAGCCGCACCCGGCCGTCGACCACGCCGACGCTGACCGCGGACACCCCGGCGGACAGTGGTTTCGGATCGGCGAGCCGTCCGGCTGCGGCCAGCCAGGTCACCGCGTCGTGGAGGGCGACGTAGCCGCCGGTGATCGCGGCGGTGCGGGTGCCTCCGTCGGCCTGGATGACGTCGCAGTCGAGGTGGATGGTGTTCTCGCCCAGTGCGGACAGATCGATGCAGGCACGCAGGGACCGCCCGATGAGCCGGCTGATCTCGTGTGTGCGCCCGCCGATCCGGCCCTTGACCGACTCGCGGTCGCCGCGGTCGTGGGTGGCCGAGGGCAGCATCGCGTACTCGGCGGTCACCCAGCCGAGCCCGGAACCTGCCCGCCAGCGCGGCACTCCTTCGGTGACGCTCGCGGCGCAGAGGACCCTGGTCTTGCCGAACTCGATCAGCACCGAGCCGGCGGGCCAGTCCTGGAAACCACGGGTGATCTTGACTTCGCGGAGCTGGTCGTCGTTCCTGCCATCTTTACGTACCACGCGTGCAGCCTAGATCCCCGCAGGACTCGCGCGTCACGCACGGCACCCTGGCGTCACCCGTCCTGTAATTCAACACACGTTGACTCAATACGCCACCGCCGGGGCATCATGGACGGCGGGAAACGGAGGGGGCGCGATGAAGCGAGCCGCGAAGATCGCGGGTGTGCTGGTCGCGCTCGCCGTGATGCTGCTGACCCTCCGCCACCGTTTTCCCGCTCCGTCCGACCTTCTTCATGCGCTCGAACGGGCCGACAGCCGCTGGCTGACCCTCGCCGCGCTCGCGCAGTTCGCCTCCATGGCCGCCTTCTCCCGCCAGCAGCGGCGCCTGCTCATCGCGTTCGGCGTGACCGTGCCCCGGCACCGGATGCTGGCCGTCTCCTACAGCAGGTCCGCCCTGTCGATCAGCCTTCCGGCCGGCGCGGCCGTCTCCGCCGGTTATGCCTTCCGCCAGTTCCGTGCCGACGGCGCGAACCGTTCCGCCGCGATGGCCGTGATGGTGCTGTCCGGACTGCTGTCGGCCCTCGGTCTCGTCCTCCTCTACGCCGCCGGCGCGCTCGCCTGGGGCGCCCCGCACCTGCCCGGCGCCTGGCATGCGCATCCGGTGTTGACCGCGGTCGGCGCGCTCGCCGTGCCGGCCACGCTGGTCCTGCTGGTCCTGACGGTGCGGTGGTTGCCACGGCGCCTGCCCGGGTCGCGCCTGCTGGCCTCGCTGGCAGGCACCCTGGAAACCGCGCGTTCCGTGGAGACGCGGCATTGGGTGCTCGCGCTCGGCTCCGCCGTGGCCAACTGGCTCACCGACCTGCTGTGCCTGGTCGCGACGGCCCGGGCGTTCGGCCTCGGCACCAGCCTGATCGCCCTCGCCGCCGTGTACTTGACGGTGCAGATCGTGCGGCAGGTGCCACTCACCCCCGGCGGTATCGGGGTGATCGAAGTCAGCCTGCTGGCCGGGCTGGCGTCGGCGGGAGCGGCCGAGTCCACCGGGACGGCCACCGTGCTGGCCTACCGGATGTTGTCGTGCTGGCTGATCATCCCCGTCGGCCTGCTGTGCTGGCTGCTGCTCCACACGCGCTCAAAGGTCGAAGCTCATGCCTTGCTCGACTAGCACGGCGCCAGGGAACTCGGCCACGGCTTCGGCGAGGATGGCCTCCCGGTCGTTCCACGGGGCGACATGGGTGAGCAGCAGCCGTCCCACGCCGCTGCGCCGAGCAAGCGCGCCTGCCTGCCGCCCCGACAGGTGCACCCCCGGCGGCCGCTCCGGCGAGTCCGTCCATGTCGCCTCCGAGAGCAGCACATCCGCACCGCGGGTCAACTCGTCGAGTGCGCCGCAAGGGCCGGTATCGCCGGTGTAGACGAACGTCAGGCCGCCGTGGCGGATCCGCAGCCCGAACGCCTCGGTCGGATGGTCCACCGGAAGAGCGCGGACCTCGAACGGCCCGACCCGCACCTCGTCGTTGTCCAGTACCTGGAACCGGTAGATGTCCGAAAGATCGGTCTCGGCCAGCTCCGTGTCGTTCGGTGCGTAGGCCTTCGCCAGCCGGACCGCGGCGTTTTCCGGCGCGTACACCGGCAGCGGACGCTTCAGCACGTCGTACGGGGGCGCCGGGTGGTAGCGGCGGAGCACGGTCAGCGCACTGAAGTCGGCGCAGTGATCCGGGTGGAGGTGGGTGAGCAGGAGCGCGCCGAGGTCGAACGGGTTGTGCCTGGCCTGGAGTTCGGCGAAGGTCCCGTTGCCGAAATCGAGCGCGAGCAGGAAGCCGTCCGCCTCCAGCAGGTATCCCGATGCGGCCTTGCCCGGGCCAGGAACGCTGCCGGAGCAGCCGAGGATCGTCAATCGCACGAGCGACACCCTGCCACGTCACGCTCCGCTAAGGTGCCAGCAAGTGTGGTGATGGGTACGAACGGCGGGCGTGGTTCGGCCGTTCGCCTCTCAGCGGCTCACGGGCGTGAGCACGCCCGGGGCGAAACCCATGAACCGCTGGGCGAGCCGGGTGAACGGTTCCGGTGAGCCGGTGGCGATGAACTCGTGTTCGGGCGGGGTGTCCCGCTCGGCGAGCAGGTCCAGCTCGGTGAGCACGCGCACCACGTCCTTCGCCGTCTCCTCCGCGCTGGACACGAGGGTGACTTCCGGGCCCATCACGATCTGCAGGACCCCGGTGAGCAGCGGATAGTGCGTGCAGCCGAGCACCAGGGTGTCCACCCCGGCGCGCAGCAGCGGTTCCAGGTAGCCCTGTGCGAGTCCCAGCACCTGCCTGCCCGAGGTGATCCCCCGCTCGACGAAGTCCACGAAACGCGGGCAGGCGACGCTGTTGATCTCGGTGTCGCGGGCGGCGGCGAACGCGTCGTCGTAGGCACGGGACCGGATGGTGCCCTCGGTTCCGATGACGCCGATCCGCCCGGTGTGGGTGGCCGCGACCGCCCGGCGGACGGCGGGCAGCACGACCTCGATCACGGGCACGTCGTAGCGTTCCCGCGCGTCGCGAAGGCAGGCGGCGGAGGCGGTGTTGCAGGCGATGACCAGTGCTTTGGCCCCGCCTTCGGCCAGCTCGTCGAGCGCGGCGAGCGCCAGTTCGCGGACCCGGGCGATGGGCAGCGGACCGTACGGGTTGTGCGCGGTGTCACCGACGTAGCGCAGTTGTTCCTGAGGAAGCTGGTCGAGGATGGCGCGGGCGACCGTCAGCCCCCCGACGCCGGAATCGAATACGCCGATCGGGGCCTCGCGACTGCTCACGCCTCGAGGCTACCGGGGGCCTTGGCGGCCTTTCCGGCCCGGCTCCGGTCGGCGCGGGCGGCCAGCCATGCGGCCAGGATCCCGCCCAGCGCGCCGAACAGGTGCGCCTGCCACGAGATGCCGTCAGCTCCTGGCAGCAGCCCCCACAGCGTGCCGCCCCACAGCGCCAGCAGCACCGCGGCCACGAGGAGCTGGCCGATCGCGCGGTTGAACAGGCCACGCACCAGCAGGTACGCCAGCCAGCCGAAGGCCAGCCCGGAGGCGCCGATGGTGGAGGTGTCCGCGGGGCCGGTCAGCCACACGCCGAGCCCGCTGATCACCCAGATGAGCGCGGTCACCACGATCCAGCGCGTCAGCCCGGTGGCCATGGCGAGGAACCCGAACACCAGCACCGGCACGGTGTTGGCCGCGAGGTGCGACCAGCTCGCGTGCAGCAGCGGGGCCCACACCACCCCGTCGAGCCCCGACAGCGTGCGCGGTACGACGCCCTCGCCGTTCATCCGCCCACCGAGGGCGACGTCGACCAGTTCGATGACGTACAGCAACGCCGTGAAGGAGAGCATGACGAGGGCCGCCGCCTTCGGCTGCGCGGGCAGGATCCTCTTGCGCTGCCCGGTGGGTGCCGGAGCCGGAGGCGTGGGGGGCGTTGGCAGGCTGCTCATATCTGAAGACGGTAGACGAACTTCGAGGTCAGCGGCCTCGGGTGAAAACCCTGACTTCGACTCCTTGGCCTCGGGGCCGGAAAAAGCGGGCCGGAAATGTCGGTGGGTTCCGTTACCGTTCCGGATCGTGATCGAACTCGACATGAAGGGCTACCTCGCCCGGCTCGGCATCACCGACCCCGAGCCGCCGAGTGCCGGGGCATTGCACCGGCTGCACACCGCGCACATCGCCCGCGTGCCCTACGACTCGCTCGACATCCAGCTGGGGCAGCCCGGCGGGCTTGATCCGGCCGAGTCCGCGGCCAGGATCGTCCGAGACGGTCGCACGGGCTACTGCTTTCACCTCAACGGCGCCTTCGCCGCGCTGCTCGCCGCGCTCGGCTATCAGGTGACGCGGCATCGCGGAGGCGCACACAACCCGGGGGACGAGCCGGGCGTGCACGGCAATCACCTCGCGCTCACCGTCACCGGGCTCGGGGACGAGGGCTGGTTCGTCGACGTGGGGTTGGGTGACGGGCTGTACGCGCCCCTGCCGCTGGTCGAGGGGAGTTACCAGCAGGGGCCCTATCGGTTCGGGCTGCGCCACTCCCCTGTCGCGCCGGGTGGCTGGCGTTTCGAACACGACGAGAACGGCAGTTTCACGGCGATGGACTTCGCCCCCGAACCGGTCGGGATGAGTGTGTTCGCCGAGAAGCACGAGCACCTGTCGCGGTCCCCGGAGTCCCCCTTCCTCCGGACCCTCACGGTGCAGCGGCGCGATGCCGACAGCATCAACCTGGTCCGGGCACTGACGCTGACCCGCATCGAGGCGTCGGGAACGTCACGCACGGTGCTGGAGTCGCCCGAGCAGTGGTGGTCGGCGCTCACCGACGTGTTCGGCCTGTCCTCGGCTTCCTACCGGCCGGAACAGCGTGACGAGCTGTGGCGGAAGGCGGTGGACCAGCACGAAGCTCACCTCGCGCGGCAAAGCAAATAACTCCCGGTGAGAACTCGCTTGCAAACCGTTGACGCCGCGCTTACTTACGGGAAACACGCCGGCGGTTCCCTGAAGGGGCATCCCAGCACGAACCGGAGGCCAGCGTGGCAAGTATTTACGAGCAGATCGGCGGGCAGGAAGCCCTGATCGCCGTTGTCGACGACTTCTACGAGCGCGTGCTCGCGGATCCGGAACTGGCGGTGTTCTTCACCGGCTCGAACATGTCGCGCCTGAAGGGCAAGCAGGTCGAGTTCTTCGCGGCGGCGCTGGGCGGCCCGGAGCCCTACACGGGTCTGTCGATGAAGGACGTCCACCGCGGCCGGGGCATCGGTCGGCACGAGTTCGACCTGGTCGCGAAGTACCTGACGGAGTCGCTGATCGCCGCTGGGGTCCCGCAGGACCTGGTCGACGCGATCATCGGCGCGGTGGCCCCGTTGTCGGGCGACATCGTTTCGTCGGCCGCCTGAAACCGTGAAGGGTTCCCCGCGGCGGCCCCGCCCGGGGAACCCTTCCGGCAGTCTCGTCCTGGCGTCGTTCGAGGGGCAGCCGGCGCGTCAGGCCCAGAGCTGGCCGTCGAGCCGTTCCGCGGCCTCGTCCAGCGTGCCGCTGTAGGCGCCGGTCGACAGGTACTTCCAGCCCGCGTCCGCCACGATGAACGCGATATCCGCGCGCTCTCCCCTGGCCATGGCCTTTTCCGCGACGGCGAGCGCGGCATGCAGCACCGCGCCGGTGGAAATACCGGCGAAGATGCCCTCCTGCTCCAGAAGATCGCGGGTGCGGCGCAGTGCGTCATAGGCGCCCACGGAGTAGCGGCCGTTGAGCACTTCGGGGTCGTACAGCTCGGGCACGAACCCCTCGTCGAGGTTGCGCAGCCCGTAGACCAGTTCTCCGTAGCGCGGCTCGGCCGCGATGATCTGCACGTCCGGCTTCTGCTCGTGCAGGTACCGGCCGACCCCCACCAGGGTGCCGGTGGTGCCGAGACCGCCGACGAAATGCGTGATCGTGGGGAGGTCCTTGAGCAGTTCGGGTCCGGTGGTGCGGTAGTGCGCGTCCGGGTTGGCCGGGTTGCCGTACTGGTAGAGCATCACCCACTCGGGGTTCTTCTCGGCCAGTTCCTTGGCCAGGCGCACCGCCTCGTTGGAGCCGCCCGCGGCCGGCGAGAACACGATCCGGGCGCCGTAGGCCTGCAGCAGTTGCTTGCGCTCGGCGGAGGTGTTCTCCGGCATGACGCACACCAGGCCGTAGCCCTTGAGCTTCGCGGCCATCGCCAGGGAGATGCCCGTGTTGCCGGAGGTGGGCTCGAGGATCGTCGAACCGCGGCGGAGCCTGCCCTCCCGCTCCGCGGCCTCGATCATCGCCAGTGCCGGGCGGTCCTTGACGGAGCCGGTCGGGTTGCGGTCCTCGAGCTTGGCCCACAGGCGTACGTCGGGCCCCGGCGACAGCCGGGGCAGACCTACCAGCGGGGTGCCGCCGAGGGCGTCCAGCAGCGATTCGTAGCGAGCCATGGAGATTCGTTGCTCAGCGCGATCCGCCGGCCACCGCGGGCAGGATCGTCACGGTGTCGCCGTCCTTGACCTCGGCGTCCAAGCCGCCCGCGAAGCGCACGTCCTCGTCGTTGACGTAGACGTTGACGAAGCGGTGCAGCTTGTCCTCCTTGACCAGGCGAGCCTTGAGACCGCCGTGCCTGGACTCGATGTCGTCGATCACCTCGAGCACCGTCTTGCCGGACGCCTCGACGGACTTCTGGCCGTCGGTGTGCGTACGCAGGATGGTCGGGATGGACACGGTCACGGCCATGGGTTACCTCCGCTTGGTTTCTGTAAGGGCAGACGCTGGGAACGGTCGCGTTATTCCGTAGTGTCGACAGTGCCGTCGACAGTGCCGTCCACGATCTCGACGGGCTCCTCGGTGATCACGCCGTCGACGATCCGGTAGGAGCGGAACTCCTCGGTGTCGGTGTCGCGGGTGGACACGAGCACGTAGTGCGCCTCCGGCTCGGAGGCGTAGGACACGTCGGTCCGCGAGGGGTAGGCCTCGGTCGCGGTGTGGGAGTGGTAGATGACCACCGGTACCTCACCGTTGGCGTCCATCTCGCGGTAGAGCTTGAGCAGGTCACCGGAGTCGAACTCGTAGAACGTCGGGGAGCGCGCGGCGTTGAGCATCGGGATGTGGCGCTCGGGCCGGTCGGTGCCCTCGGGCCCAGCGATCACCCCGCACGCCTCGTCCGGATGGTCCCGGCGCGCGTGCGCGACGATCTCGTCAACCAGTTCACGGCGGATCCGAAGCACGAGCGATATCCTACGTGCCGGACACAGGGTGTTCACAGAGTGAGACTCAGCACGGCGGAGCTGGGGTTCCCGTCGCGGCCGTGGCGAGCAGGTACTGCACCCGCTGCAGCCACAACACCTCCATGCCTTCGCCAGTACGAGGGTCGGAGAACAGCCGGTCGAGGCGGCGCCGGTGCCAGCGGTTCGGCTTGCGGAACAGGCTCTGCGCATGCCCCATCACGAGGAACCAGTCCCGCAGCCTGCCAGGGTCCAGCGTCACCTGCGGCTCGCCCGCCCAGTGGGCCAGCACCCGGTCGGCCGCCGCGATGACCTCGGCGCGCATCTCGGCTCCGTGGCGAGCGCGGAAGTCTTCGCTTTCGCGCTTGCCGGCGTAGGCGTCCGGGAACAGCCGATGATCCGGAAGCGACTTCCGGCCGGGTTCCAGCGCGGTGCGCAACCGGGTGACGAGCGAGCGCAGGCTCAGTGCGGCGTTGTCCGACATGACGATCGTGGCGCCGCCGTCACCGGTCGGCCAGGCGTTGACGAAGTCAGCCACGAGATGTTCCGCGCACGGTGGCCCGCAGCCCGAGCAGTTGCAGCTGCCGGACCGTCTCTTCCGCCTGTTCCCGGCCGGAGCACCAGGTCAGCTCCGCCTCGCCGGCGTTGTGCACGTCATCGGCCAGCATCAGTCCGCGTTCCGCGGGGAGGCCATAGGCCTCACGGACGGCGTAAGCCACCCCGATGTGGGTGTTCACGTCGTCGTTGTGCACCACGACCGCCCAGGGCCGCTCATCTTCCACGGCGATGAGATCCCTTTTGCGCGTCCCGCCGTTACCGCTCGCGCCGGTTACGCGGGCAACGCCTCCGGCCACACATCGCGGTAAGCGGGGACGCCGCCCGCCTGCTCGGCATTGAGCAGTCCGTGCACCATCGCGCGGGCGAAGACCCGTGCCGCGGCGGAGCAGAGCGCGTCGAGCGCGAGCGCGCGGGACCGTTCGCCGAACGGTCCCTGTCCGGCGGGCAGTTCACGGGCTCCGGTGGCCAGTGCGAACACGGTGTCGCCGTCGAACATGGTGTGCGCGGGGCGGACCGCCCGCGCCAAACCGTCCTGCCCGGCCACGGCGATGCGGCGGCATTCCGCCTTGGACAACGCGGCATCCACCGCGACCACACCGATGGTCGTGTTCAGATCGGTGCCGGGTGCCGAAGCCTGGCCCGGCCGGTCCGGCCAGGTGACGCCGAACTCGCCGTCCACCTCGTGATCGGCCGCGTAGGGCAGGCCGGTGTCGAACCGCACCGCCTCACCGGCCGCGTTCACCACCGCGAGCGCGCCGACGGTGAACCCGTCGACCACTTCGCTCGCCGTGCCGATCCCGCCCTTGAGGGAACCGACCTGAGCACCGGCGCCGGCCCCGACGGTGCCCTGCGGCACCGGGCCGGCCGTGGCCGCTTCGCAGGCCCGGT
Organism: Amycolatopsis rhizosphaerae; assembly: GCF_007713715.1. Lineage (GTDB taxonomy): Bacteria > Actinomycetota > Actinomycetes > Mycobacteriales > Pseudonocardiaceae > Amycolatopsis_E > Amycolatopsis_E rhizosphaerae. The sequence continues at coordinate 5,844 of NZ_VJWX01000002.1, read as the reverse complement.
ACCCGAACGAGGCGTCGGGCCGGTTTCCCCAGTCGCCGCGCGGCAGATCGAAGATCACCGCGCCCGGCACGATCGGCACCACCTGGTGGGGCTCGGTCCCCACCGGCAGCCCCAGGTTGCGTTCGGACAGCCAGCGCATGACCCCGTCCGCCGCGGCCAGCCCGTAGGCGCTGCCGCCGGACAGGCAGATCGCGTGCACCCGCTGCACGAGGTTTTCCGGCTCCAGCAGATTGGTTTCCCGGGTGCCGGGCGCGCCGCCGCGCTGGTCCACGGCGCCCGTCGCGCCCTCGGGCGTCAGGACCACCGTGGTGCCCGTCGCCCAGCCCGGTCCGATCCGGTGGTGGTGGCCGACGAGCACCCCCGGTACGTCGGTGATCACGCGGTGATCGCCTGGACGAGGCTCTCCTGTACCCAGGTCAGCCAGTGGTACACACCCAGGTGCGGCGAGCGTGGATCTTCCTCGGGCAGTTCGTCGGGCATGTCCTCGGTGACGTCCAGCGCGGTCCCCAGTGCCAGCCGGACGTCGTTGAGCGCGGACAGCCAGGCGTCGGCCTCCTCCAGGGTGAGCTGCACGTCCCCGCCGTCGCGGGGCAGGGTCTGCATCACCACTTTGGCGACCCCGACCTTCGCGTCCACCAGTTCGGGCTCGTGCAGCGACCGCAACGCCCCGGCGGAGTCGAGATCCTCCTTGGTCGGGTTGTCCGGGTCGAGCCGGTGGTAGTCGGGCAGCAGCCGTGACAGCACCGGGTCGTCCGGTGAAGCCGACGGGCCGGTGCGGATCCCGGTCAGTTCGGACAGGGGATCCTGTGGGGCTTCCTCGGCACGGGCCTGCAGCATGTCCTCGAGCTGGCTGACCAGCCCGCGCAGCACGGCCGCCTCCTGCTGTTCGAATCCGGCGAGCAGCCGGCCGCCCTGCCGCGTCCAGGTCTTCACGAAGAATGCTCCATCGTCGCCCACAGGCCGGCCGCGTGCAGCCGGGTCACGTCACCTTCGACCTTTTCCTTTGTCCCCGACGAGACGATCGCCCTGCCCTTGTGGTGGACGTCCAGCATCAGCTTCGTCGCGTGGTCGCGGGTGTACCCGAACAGCTTCTGGAAGACGTAGGTCACGTAGGACATCAGGTTGACGGGGTCGTTCCACACGACGGTCTGCCACGGTCTGTCCTCGGCACCGAGTTCGGCCCCGGTGGGATCAACCTGCGTCTGTTCGGCTAAGACAGGCGTGGTCATGGGTCCATGGTGTCACGGATCTCCGGGGCCGTGGATCGGTGGTCGGTCCGTTCGGGTGACTCGGGGTGCGCTAGGGCTACCTCATAGGCTGATCGCCATGGCTTTCCCCGAGACGCCGGGTAGCACGGCACTGCTCACCGACCACTACGAGCTCACCATGCTGGCCAGCGCCCTTTCCGATGGCACCGGCGACCGCCCGTGCGTGTTCGAGGTCTTCGCCCGCCGCCTGCCCGACGGGCGCCGTTACGGCGTCGTCGCCGGCACCGGCAGAGTGCTCGACGCGATCGCCGATTTCCGCTTCACGGATGCGGAAATCGCCCAGCTTTCCGCCACCTCTGTGGTGGACGACCAGACCCTTTCGTGGCTGGCGGACTACGAGTTCACCGGCGACGTCGAGGGTTACCCCGAGGGTGAGCTGTACTTCCCCGGCTCGCCCATCCTGACCGTGCGCGCCAGCTTCGTGGAAGCCGTCGTGCTCGAAACGCTGATCCTGTCGATCCTCAACCACGACAGCGCCATCGCCTCCGCCGCGGCGCGCATGTCGGCCGCCGCACACGGCAGGCCGATCATCGAGATGGGCAGCCGCCGCACCCACGAGTACGCGGCCGTGGCCGCGGCGCGAGCCGCCTATCTGGCCGGCTTCGCGACCACCTCCAACCTGGAGGCGGGGCGGCGGTACGGCATTCCCACGCGCGGCACCGTCGCGCACGCCTTCATGTTGCTGCACGACAGCGAAGAGGATGCTTTCCGCGCCCAGGTGGAAAAGATGGGCACGGACACCACGTTGCTCGTCGACACCTACGACATCACGGCGGGGATCGAAACGGCGGTGCGGGTGGCGGGCCCGGAACTGGGCGCGATCCGCATCGACTCCGGGGATGTCGGGGTCCTCGCCCGCAAGGCGCGGGAACAGCTCGATGCCTTGGGCGCCAAGGACACCCGGATCGTGGTGTCGGGCGATCTCGACGAGCACGCGATCGCCGCGCTGCGCGCCGAACCGGTGGACGCCTACGGCGTCGGCACCTCCGTGGTCACCGGATCCGGCGCGCCCACCGCCGGGATGGTCTACAAACTGGTCGAAGTCGACGGCAGACCGGTGGCGAAACGCAGTGAGAACAAGGCTTCCCGGGGTGGTCAGAAGGGCGCGCTGCGACGCCACAAGGCGACCGGCACCGCGATCGAGGAGGTCGTCTTCCCCACCGCGGCGCCACCGGAGCCCGGTGCGCACGACCGCATCCTGCAGATTCCGCTGCTGAAGGCGGGACAGCCGGTGGAGAACCTGCCTACGCTGGATGATGCCCGCCGGCGGCTGCGGCGCGGCCTGGTGAGCCTGCCGTGGGAGGGACTGAAGCTGTCCCACGGCGAACCCGCGATCCCCACCGTGTTCCTCGAGGAGAAGAAGTGAGCAAGGCACTGATCGTGGTGGACGTGCAGAACGACTTCTGCGAAGGCGGTTCCCTCGCCGTGGCCGGTGGCGCGGCGACCGCGGAGAAGATCACCGGGTACCTCACCGCGGGCGGGTACGAGTACGTGGTGGCCACGCGTGACCACCACATCGATCCCGGTGACCACTTCAGCGACGAGCCGGACTTCGTGCGTTCGTGGCCGCGCCACTGCGTGGCGGGCACGCCGGGCGCGGACTTCCACCCGGCACTGGACACCTCGGCGCTCGCCGCGGTGTTCGACAAAGGCCAGTACAGCGACGGCTACTCGGGGTTCGAAGGCGCCACCGACAGTGGTGAGACGCTCGAAGCATGGTTGCGCTCCAGGGAGGTGAGCGCCGTGGACGTGGTGGGCATCGCGACCGACCACTGTGTGCGGGCGACCGCACTGGACGCCGCGCGCGCCGGTTTTTCGGTGCGGGTGTTGCTGGATCTGACCGCGGGCGTCGCCGCGGACACCGTCGAGCGGGCACTGGCGGAACTGTCCGCCGCGGGTGTGGCCCTCACCGGAACCCCTCGGGTCGGCTGATGCGCGCGACGTTGAAGAAGCAGAACATCCGGTTCCGTGAGCGGCTGGCCGCGAGCAGGGTCATCACGGTTCTGCGCGCCGACGACACCGACTACTTCCCGGACGTGGCGCAGGTGCTCTACGACTCGGGCATCCGCGTGATCGAGACCGCGCTGACCACCCCGGGTGCGCTGGACGCGATCTCGGTCATGCAGATCGAACTCGGCCCGGACACCATGGTCGGTGCCGGCGCCGTCCGCACGGTGTCCGATGTGGACGCATGCGCGGCGGTGGGCGCGGATTTCCTTGCCACGCCGGGTTTCTCACGGGAGGTGCTGGACCGGGCGCAGCAGTACGGGCTGCCGGTGGTGTGCGGGGCGCTGACGCCGACCGAGATCGAGGCCGCCTGGCGTCACGGCGCCGCGGTGGTGCAGGTGTTCCCCGTGGCACCGCTGGGCGGGCCGGACTACATCCAGGCGGTGCGTGTGCCGCTGCCGGAGATCCCGCTGGTACCCACCGGCGGCGTAACCCTCGCGGAGGTGGAGTCCTACCTCGGCGCGGGCGCGTTCGCGGTCGCGGCCGGGGAGCCGGTCATCGGCGACGCGATCATCGGGGGGCGGCTGGACGAGTTGGGCAAGCGCGCCTCGCAACTGGCGGCCCTCGCGGGGAAGTTCGTCTAGACCACTGCGTGCGGCCGTGCCGGGGTGGCGATTCCCAGTGCCCGCCCCGGCACGGCAAGCACTGATGCAGTGAGCCCGCCGGCCCCCACGCCCGCACCTCGCCCCTTGCCCGCGGCGCGGCGGACGCTCACGATAATGCCGATTTGCCGGAAACCGCTGTCCGCCGCGGCCTGGCTCGCTATGCTCTCCCAGGGTGCCTTAGAAACTACGGAGAGTAGCGAACATGGCCGGTGAGGGAAGCAGTCAGATCCAGGGAGTGCTCGACGGTCACGTCGATCCGTCGACCGTTGCTCCACCTTCGGCCGCCGAGCAGGCGATCGACACCCAGATCGCCATAGATCGCCTGAACGCCGAGATCCAGACCCAGTCCGTCGGGCTGGCCCCGACCGGCGCGCAACAGGTCGCGACCGCCACACCCGGCTCCGGCGGCTACCACTTCAGCCCCGAGAAGATTGCCGACCTGATCACGGAGTGGGAGAAGCTCCGCGACGTTCTTCGAGACGACGAACGCAACCTGAAAGATGCCGCTCTCAAGGCGTGGCCACCGTCGCCAGATCATCCGGCAACCCGGAACGCCGAGGCCACAAGAAAGTCGATTGTTGCGGCGATTGATCAGAACCAGGCGATGCAACAGTACTGTCAGGCCTACGTTTATGCGCTTCGCAAGGCGAACGGTACTTACGTCCAGCAGGACGAGGACACCGGCAAGGGCCTGAACAGCGGAGCCCCCAAGACGGACGGCAGCGCGCTCTGACCGGAAGAGGAGAACAGTGCTCAAAGGAAAGACCGGCATCACCGCGGCGCTCGCCTGCCTGGCGATGCTGACGGCAAGCGGGTGCACGCAGCCCAGCGACGGCAATCCCAGCCCGGCCACTGGCACAACCGCGCCCGGAACCTCGATCTCCAGCACGGTCGGCAACGGCGCGAACAAGATGCCCACAATCCCCAAACTCCTGGACGTGTCCAGGTTCGCGGCCGATCCGTGCCTCAGCATCGCTGCACAGCAGGCCAGCGACCTGACCATCAACCCGCAAGGCACGTCAAGCCCGACCGGCAACGACAAGATGTGTACCTGGAAGTACGGCCCGAACCTCGACTATTCGGTATCGGTTTCTTATCTTGTCCCGGACAGCAAGAACGGTCTGCAAAACCTCTATGACCTGAACCCGACAGGCTGGTTCAAGGATGGCTACTTCGAGGCGACCACGATCGATGGCTACCCCGCTGCGTACGCCTCGATCAGAGATGACCGACGGACTGGTCGCTGCCAACTGGCGCTTGGCGTCGACGCGACTCACATCATAGATCTGCAGCTCATCGGGTCCGCCGGCAAGGATCCCTGTTCGTCCGTGGCCAAAGTGGCAAATGCTGTGGTGGAGACTGTCAAGGGGGCACAATGAGTGACGTGTTCACGGAGGTCTTCGCCCCCTTGTCGTCGATGTCCGGACAACAGATCTACGAGAATTTCCGGAACGCGGAAGGCCCGGCGAAGCTCGAGCAGGCGGGCACTCAACTGTCACTGGTCATGTCGCAGTACCAGGACAGAGTCGACCAGATCAAGCACCTCGCCTCTTCGATGGAGGAGGGCTGGACCGGCGCGGCCGGGGATGCCGCACAACGGAGCGCCGGGCCGCTCGCGATCGCGCACGCCGACGCGGCCTCCCACATGTCCATCGCGTCGGCGATGATCGCGAACCAGTCCCAGGCGTTCTACGACACGAAAAACAAGGTCCAGCCGGTGCCGGCAATCCCCGAGGCGCCGTCCACCCTCGAAAACTTTGTCACGCTCGGCTCAGCGAAAGCAAATTACGAGGACAAGGTCGCCGCCGCGAACAAGGCCGCGCAGGCGAATGTCGACGTGATGAATACCTGGACGGACACGTCGTCCACCCACGCCTCGGGCCTGCCCGCGTCCTACGGCACCCTCGATCCCAGCGCGCTCGATGTCGCCATGACCTCCCCCAGCACCGCGACCCCGTCCATCG
>NZ_VJWX01000029.1 GCF_007713715.1 Amycolatopsis rhizosphaerae | reverse complement strand
CCCCCAACACCCCGCGGGCGTGGGCCGACATGGTGGACGGCTACCAGTCGCACGCGCTCGCGACCCGGCTGCACATCCCCCTGCTGTACGGCATCGACTCCGTGCACGGGGACAACAACCTCGTCGGCGCGACGGTCTTCCCGCACGACATCGGGCTCGGCGCGACCCGCGATCCCGCGCTGGTGCGCGAGGTCGAACACGTCACGGCCACCGAAACCCGGGCCACCGGACCGCAGTGGGTCTTCGCGCCGTGCGTGTGCGTGACACGCGACGAGCGGTGGGGCCGCACCTACGAGAGCTTCGGCGAGGACCCGGCTCTGGTGTCCGCCATGGAAACCGCGATCGACGGGTTCCAGGGCACGAGCCCGGAGGAGTTGGCCCGGCCCGACCACGTGCTCGCGACCGCCAAGCACTACGCGGGGGACGGCGACACCACCTACGGCACCTCCACGACCGGGACGTACACCATCGACCAGGGCGTGACCGTCACCGACTGGCCGCACTTCCGGCGCGTCGACCTCGCGCCGTACGTCACCGCCGTCCGGCAGCACCACATCGGCAGCGTCATGCCGTCCTTTTCGAGCGTGCAGTGGACCGACCGGCCGGGCAGCACACCGGTCAAGATGAGCGCCAACCGGGAACTGATCACCTCGGTGCTCAAGCAGAAGATCGGGTTCGGCGGGTTCGTGATCAGCGACTGGGAGGCGATCCACCAGTTGCCCGGCGACTACGCCACGCAGGTCCGCACCGCGGTCAACGCCGGGATCGACATGTTCATGGAGCCCTACAGCGCCGCGCAGTTCGAGCAGACCCTCCTCGCGGAGGTGAACGCCGGGCGGGTGAGCACGGCCCGGATCGACGACGCGGTGAGCCGCATTCTCAAGGCGAAGTTCGAGCTCGGCCTGTTCGAACACCCCTACACCGACCGGACGAACCTGGGCGCCGTCGGCTCGCCCGCCCACCGTGCGGTGGCCCGGCAGGCGGTCGCGGAATCGCAGGTACTGCTGAAGAACTCCGGGGGTGCGCTGCCCCTGAAACCGTCCCAGCACATCTATGTGGCCGGGGTCAACGCCGACGACCTCGGCAACCAGGCCGGCGGCTGGACGGTGACCTGGCAGGGGCAGTCCGGCAACGGCGCCTTCCCCGGCACCACGATCCTGCAGGGCATCCGCGCGCAGGCGGCGAACGTCACCTACAGCCCGGACGCGTCGGCGCCGATGGCCGGGGCGGACGTGGGCATCGTGGTGATCGGCGAAACGCCCTACGCCGAAGGCATGGGCGATGTCGGCAACAACGGGCACACACTGGAGATCTCGGCCGCGGACCGGGCGGCCATCGACCGGGTGTGCGGCACGATCCGGACCTGCGTGGTGCTCGATGTGGCGGGACGGCCCCAGATCGTCACCGATGAACTGTCCAAGATGGACGCTTTCGTGATGTCGTGGCTGCCCGGCGGCGAGGGGGCCGGGGTGGCGGACGTGCTCTTCGGCCGCACCCCGTTCGGCGGGAAGCTGCCGGTGAGCTGGCCGCGCAGCGCCGCCCAGGAGCCGGTCAACGTCGGCGACCCCGGGTACGACCCGCTGTTCCCCTACGGGTACGGCCTCACCACCCGGCGCTGACCGGGGCGGCGCCCGAGCGTTGGAGCGGGGCCTGTTCGCGGCGAATCATTCGGAGCGAACAGGCCCCGCTGCACACCCACGAAAGGTGGATTTCAACTGACAGTTGACCACTTCAACAGGTGGTTGTAGCGTCCTGGGCCAGCGTCGGGGCGCAGAAGCGAGGAGATGCCATGTCGGCCAGGTCACGAGGGGCGCGCTGGGCCGCGCTCGTTGCCGGTTCTCTGCTGTTCACGGCCGCCTGCGGGGGCGGACAGGACGGCTCGGGCGGGTCCGCGGGAGGCCCGGCGGGCGGCGGCGGGGCACCGGACACCGCCGCCATCGTGCGGGCCGTGACCAAGGATCCGCAGCTCGCCGCGGTGCTGCCCGCGAAGATCGCCCAGGCCGGGGTGCTCCAGGTCGGGTCGAACGTCCAGTCCCCGCCCAACAACTTCTACGCCGCCGACGGCAAGACCCCGGTCGGCTTCGAGGCCGACCTGATCACCGCGGTCGCCGCGAAGCTCGGCCTGACCGTGCACTACCAGGACATGCCCTTCGGCTCGCTGATCACCAGCCTGCAGTCCGGGCGGCTCGACGCGACCATCGCCGGGATGAACGACACCAAGACCCGCGAGCAGCAGATCGACTTCGTGGACTACTTCCAGTCCGGTATCACGATCATGGTTCGCAAGGGCAACCCGGACGGGATCACCGGTCCGGACTCCTTGTGCGGCAAGGCCGTCGCCGTCGTGCAGGGCACCAGCCACCAGACCTTCGCGGCCGGGCAGAGCACGAAGTGCACCCAGGCGGGCAAGCCCGCGGTGACGGTGACCGCGACCGACAGCGACTCCCAGAACCAGAACCAGTTGCGCACCGGACGGGTCGCCGCGCTGCTCAACGACCTGCCCTCGGCCGCCTACATCTCGAAGAACGCGGGCAACGGGACGTTCTTCGAGGTCGTCCCGGGGCAGCCGATCGACGGCGGACCCTACGGCATCGGCGTGCACAAGTCCGTCCCGCAGCTGACCGACGCGCTGTCGAAGGCACTGACCGCGCTCGTCGAGGACGGCACCTACGGCCGGATCCTCGACGCGTGGGGCGTCCGGCAGGGTGCGCTCTCGAAGGTGACCGTCAATGCCGGAAACTGAGCTGTCCGCCCCCACCGGCGGCACGGTGGCCGGCGCGGTGCTGCCGATCGTGCGGCGGCGGCACTGGGGCCGCTGGATCAGCGCGGTGATGATCCTCGCGCTGCTGGCGGGCCTCGGCCTGCTGCTGGCGCGGGCGAAGATCGCCTACGACCAGGTGCCCGCCTTCCTCTGGTACCGCGTCATGCTCACCGGCCTGCTCAACACCGTGGTGCTCGCGGTGGTCGCGCAGGCGGTCGCGATCGTCCTCGGGGTGGTGGTCGCACTGCTGCGCCGGTCGGCCAACCCGGTCGCCAGGGTCGTGGCCGCGGTGTACGTGTGGTTGTTCCGCGGGCTGCCGGTGCTGCTGCAGATCCTGATCTGGTTCAACCTGGCGCTGGTGTTCGAGTTCGTCTCGATCCCGCTGCCCTTCGGCGGCTACCTGGTGCACGAGCCGACGAACGTACTGGTCAGCGCGTTCGTCGCGGCCCTGCTCGGTCTCGCATTGAACGAGAGCGCCTACATGGCCGAGATCGTCCGCGCCGGGCTCGGCAGCGTCGACGCCGGGCAGGTCGAGGCGGCCAAGGCGATCGGCATGACCCCGGCGGCGGCGCTGCGCCGCGTGGTGCTGCCGCAGGCGATGCGGGTGATCATCCCGCCCACCGGCAACGACTTCATCAACATGCTCAAGGGAACGTCGATGGCGTCGGTGATCGGGGTGACCGAGCTGATCCATGCCGCCAACAACATCTCGTCGAACAACCTGCTGGTCATGGAGACGCTGCTGGCCGCGGCGATCTGGTACATGGTCGTGGTCACCGTCGCCAGCGTCGGCCAGCACTACCTGGAACGGGCGTTCGGGGCCGACGCCAGGACCGGCGCGTGGTCGCGGGTGGGCAGGGCACTGCGCGCCGTCCCGCTGAGGAGGGCGTGAGATGTCGGAGCCTCTGCTGCGGGCCGTGGGCGTCCGCAAGCGTTTCGGGTCCACCGAGGTGCTCCGGGGGATCGACCTGTCCGTCCGGAAGGGACAGGTCGTGTGCCTGCTCGGCCCTTCGGGCGCCGGGAAGAGCACCTTCCTGCGGTGCGTCAACCGGCTGGAGACCATCGACGGCGGGCAGGTGTGGGTCGACGGGGAACCGATCGGTTTCCGGCTGCACAAGGGAAAACTGCACGAGTTGAGCGAGCGTGAGGTGGCCGGGCAGCGCCGGGACATCGGCATGGTGTTCCAGCGGTTCAACCTCTTCGCCCACCGGACCGTGCTGGAGAACGTCATCGAGGGACCGGTCAGGGTGCGCGGGATCGGTGCCGGGGAAGCCACCGAGACCGCGATGTCCCTGCTGGCCAGGGTGGGGCTCGCGGACCGCGCCGGCGACCGTCCCGGCCGGCTTTCCGGCGGCCAGCAGCAGCGCGTGGCGATCGCGCGGGCGCTGGCGATGAAACCGAAGCTGATGCTGTTCGACGAGCCGACTTCCGCGCTGGACCCGGAACTGGTCGGCGAGGTGCTGGAGGTGATGACCGCGCTCGCGGCCGAAGGGATGACAATGGTGGTCGTGACACACGAAATGGGATTCGCCCGCGAAGTGGCGGACGAGATCGTCTTCATGGCGGACGGGGCCGTGGTGGAGACCGGGCCGCCCGACGAGGTGCTCACCGCGCCGCGGCACGAGCGCACCCGCCAGTTCCTGGCGCGCATCCTGTAATGGCCAGGATCTCGCCCCGCTACCTGCTGCAGTTCGACGAGCCGGCGGGCTACCTCGACTTCGCCCGGTTCGGTCCGCCGTCCCACGCCGTGCTGGACACCACCGCCCGGCTCCTGGAACGGACGGTCCGGGCCGGACCCTCCACTGTGGACGAATTGATGCGCCAGGAGGTGCGCGCCAAGGCCGCCGTGGCCCGGTTGTGCCGCACCGACACCGACCACGTGGTGCTGGTGCCCACCACCAGCCAGGGCCTGTTCCAGGCCGCGTTCAACGGGCCCGGCGGTGAGGTGCTGGTCTCGGCCTCCGAGTTCCCGGCCAACACCTATCCCTGGGCACGCGCCGAGGAGACCGGGCGCCTGCGGGTGCGGCGCCTGCGTCCCCCGGACGGCCGGGTCACGCCGGAGGCGGTCCGCGCCGCGCTGACCGGGGACACCACCGTCGTCTCGGTGAGCGCGGTGGACTTCCGCACCGGCTACCGGGCCGACCTCTCCGCACTGCGGGAGGTCGCCGGGGACCGGCTGCTGGTGGTCGACGGCATCCAGGGCTTCGGTGCGATCGACCTCCCGTGGGAGACCGCCGACGTGCTCGTGGTGGGGGGCCAGAAATGGTTGCGCGCCGGGTGGGGAACCGGGTTCGCGGTGCTGTCGGACCGGGCGCTGGACCGGGCCAGGCCGGTGCTGTCCGGATGGACCGGCGCCCACGACCCCGGCCTGTTCGACGACGAAATCCATCCCGTGGCCGGTACCGCGGCCTCCTGGTCGATCAGCAACCTCAGCCCGGTGACCTCCGGCGCCTTCGCCGCCGCGCTCGAACTGGTGGAGGAGGCCGGGGTCGCCGCGATCGAGGCGCGGATCGCCGAGCGGGTCGGGGAACTGGACGAGGTGCTGCGCTCGGCGGGCGCGCGGATCGTGTCGGCCGTGGACCGGCGGGCCGGGATCGTGGCCTTCGCCCTGCCGGAGCATCCCGCCGAACACCTCGGCGCGGTCCTGGCGGCGGAAGGCATCGCGGCCACTGTGCGCACCGACCACATCCGGCTCTCGCCGCACGCGTCCACCTCATCGGCGACCGTGGAGCGGCTCCGGTCCGTGCTGGCGTCCTTCGCCCGCCCCGGCCGCGGCACCGAACCGGCCCCGATCCCGGTCACCACCGCACCGGAGGCGGCCCGTTCGGTGCTGACCGCGCTGATCCCCGCCGTCCGCGGACTGGCCGCCATGCTCGGGCCCGGCAACGAGGTGGTGCTGCACGACCTGGGCAAACTACCCGATTCGATCGTCGCCATCGCCGGTTCGGTGACCGGCCGGGCCGCGGGCGGCCCGATGACCGACCCGCTGCTGGGGCTGGTGCGGCGGGGTACCACGCAGGACCTCACCAACTACGAGACGCACACGCCGGACGGCACCCCGATCCGCTCCTCCACCCTCTTCCTGCGCGACGCCGAAGGGGTGGCGATCGGCTGCCTGTGCGTGAACAGCGAACGCACCGACCTGCCCGCGGAGTCGACGCGGCGGGAGACCTTCCCGCCCGATGTGGACAGTCTGCAGCGGTTCCTGGTGGACCGGGCGGTGCGGGAGACCGGCATCCCGGTCGAGCTGATGAAGAAACAGCACAAGGCCGCGGTGGTACGGGAACTGGACGAGGCCGGGTTCTTCCTCATCAAGGACGCGGTGGACTTCCTGGCCGCCGAACTGAAGGTCACCCGCTACACGATCTACAACTATCTCAACGAGATCCGCGCCTGAAGACCGGGCGGTTGACGATCGCGCCCCGGGCGCGCGAGGGAAGGCGGGTGGATGGCGAGCAGGCCGGTGGTGACGCGCGTGGCCGACGGCGCGTACCTGGTCGCGGGAACCGCGGTGAACTGGGTGGTGCTCACCGACGGCGACGCGGTGACCCTGATCGACGCCGGCTACCCCGGTGACGCGGGCGCCGTCGAGGCCGTGCTGGAGGGCATCGGGTACCGGATCGGGCAGGTCGAGGCGGTGCTGGTCACCCACGCCCACATCGACCACGTCGGCGGCCTGTCCGGGCTGCTCGGCCGCGCCCGGTTCCCCGTGTACCTCAGCGAGCGGGAGGTGCACCACGCCCGAGGCGAATACCGGCAGTCCGCGGGCCCGGCGGACGTGCTGGGCCGCCTGTGGCGCCCCGGCTTCCCCGGGTGGGCGCTGTCCATCCTGCGGGCCGGTGCGCTCCGGCACGTGACACTGCCGGACGCACGGCCGTTTCCCGGTCCGGGCCCGCTGGACCTGCCCGGGCGCCCGGTGCCGGTGCCCACCCCCGGCCACACCTCCGGGCACAGCGCCTACCACCTGCCGGACCTCGGCGCGGTGGTGTCCGGGGACGCGCTCGTCACCGGACACCCGACCTCCCCGGCCGCGGGCCCGCAACTGCTGATGCCCTTCTTCAGCCACGACAACGCGCTGGCCGCGGCCTCCCTGGACGCCCTCACCGCGCTCGACGCCGACCTCCTGCTTCCCGGGCACGGGCCGCTGCACCGCGGCCCGGTGCGCGAGGCGGTCGCCCGCGCGCGGGAGCGCGCCTGATCACCAGAGGACCGGCACCCGGTCCACCCCGCCGGTGACGCGGTTGGCGCGCACGCCGAGTTCGTTCACGTCGGCGGCCAGTCGCAGCCCGGGGAACCGGCGGAACAGCGAGGCGAACACGATCCGGAGCTCGGTGCGAGCCAGGCTCGCGCCGATGCAGAAGTACCCGCCGTGCCCGAACGCGACGTGGGTGTTGGGCTTGCGCCCCGGGTCGAACGCGTCGGGCTCGTCGAAGACGCTGTCGTCGCGGTTCGCGGCGGCGACCGAGACCACCACGGCGTCGCCCCGGTTGATGGTGACGCCGCCGATCTCGACGTCTTCGCGGGCGTACCGCAGCAGACCGAGGCCGCCGGGGGAGGACAGGCGCAGGATCTCCTCCACCGTCGGCTGGGCCAGCCCTTCCGGGTCCGCCACGAACCGGTCGGCCCTGGCGGTGTCGGTGAGCAGGAACAGCACGCCGAGGTCGATCCGGTTCGAGGTGGTTTCGTGCCCGGCGAACAGCAGTCCGGCGGCCAGGCGGGCGAGGTCGTCGTCGGTGAAGTCCGGGTCATCGGCCTGGGCGGCGACCATGTCCGAGACCACGTCCGCGGCCGGGTTCTTCCGCTTCGCGGCGGCGAGCCCGCCCATGTAGGCGGAGAACTCGTCCATGGCGCGCTCGGCGTCGTCGCCGCTGTCGAGCCGCCCCACCCGGTCGGAAAGCCCGCGGAAGTAGGCGTGGTCGGCGTAGGGCACGCCGAGCAGTTCGCAGATCACCAGCACCGGCAGCGGGAACGACAGCAGTTCGTGCAGGTCGACCGGTTCGCCGGGGGCGGCGTCGTGCGCCTCCCGCATCGCGTCGAGGCGCCCGTCGGTCAGCTCCTGGATGCGGTCGCCCAGCAGGCGCATCCGCTTGGCGGAGAAGGCGGGCACCAGCATCCGGCGCAGCCGGGCGTGGTCCCGTGCCTCGGTTTCGTGGTCGCCGCTGGGGCCGCCGAGGATGGCCGCGGAGGACATCTTCGGCGCCGAGTCCGGGTCCGGATGGGAGCGGCCGAACCGGGGATCGGAGAAGATCTCCCTGGCCTGGCGGAACGCGGTCACCAGCCAGGCCGGGTCACCGGCCGGGGTCTTCACCCGCACCACCGGTCCTTCCCGGCGCAGCACCCGGTACAGCGGGGCGATTTCGAGGACGTTCGGACGGTCGAAGGGCAGCTGCGGAGCGGGGGGCAGTGCGGTGGTCATCGGGTTTCCCCTTCCGGTCGTGCTTGTGTGTCGGTCGCGGCGGCCCGGAGGCCGGCCAGCCAGGCGCGTTCCTCGCTCACCTTGTGGAGTACCCGGTCCAGCACCAGGCGGCTCCAGGTTTCCTCCTGGGCGGAGGCGAGCTTGGCGATCCGGATCCCGATCCGGTCGAGCGCGCGATCACGCGCGTCGAGCACCCGGAGCCGTTCGGGCGGGCCGAGCCGGTGGAAGTTCGCCAGCCGGGCCAGGAATTCGGATTCGTCGGCGGCCAGTTCTTCCGGCAGTTCGGCCAGCATGTCGTGCAGGAGTTCCCGGCCCACCGCGGTGATCTCGTAGACGTGCCGGGGCGGTTTGCCTTCCTGCTCCTCCGCGCTGCGGATCACCGCGCCCGCGTCGGCGAAGCGGCGCAACGTGGGATACAGCGAATTGTTGGACAGGGTCCGTCCCGTCGACTCTTCGATCTCCCGGCGGAGTTCGTAGCCGTGGAACGGGCGCTGGGCCAGCTTGGCCAGGAGGAGCACCTCGGTCCACACCTAAGTCACCGTAACCTAGGTCTCGGTGACCAAGCAACGAGAAGACGGCGGCCATCCGGGGGAAAGAAACCGTCAAACGGCGTTTTCCGGGCTGCGGGTCGGCCTTGGGGCGCGGTCAGCCCGCGGAAGTGAACTGCCCGGTGCCGACCACGCGCAGCAGCGCCAGCCGCTCGGCGGTGTCGCTGCCCGGCGGGGGCGTGTAGAGGACCAGCCGTTGATCGCCTTCCGGGGCGAACAGCGTCTGGCAGTCCAGATCCACCGGGCCGATCAGCGCGTGCAGGATGCGGACGCGGTTGTGCCGCCGCACCGCCACTTCGTGCCGCTCCCACAGCGCCGCGAACTCCTCGCTCGCCGCCGTCAGCCGGGCGACGAGGCGCTCGGCGGTGGCGTCCCGGCCGCGGCGCGCGACGGCCGCCCGGAGGTCGGCGACGTGCAGGCGGCTCTGGTACTCGTGCTCCTCTTCCGGGTAGGCCGCGCGGACGGCGGGATCGGTGAACCAGCGCCACACCACGTTGCGGCCGTTCTCCGACACCGTGCACACCCCGCCGAGCAGGGCGCCGGCCACCTCGTTCTGGGCCAGCACGTCGCCGAGATCGCCGAGGACCTGGGCGGGGGTGGCCGGAAGCTGGTCGAGCAGATGCAGCAGGCCGGGGGCGACGTGCTCGGAGTCCGTGGCGGCCGGGGGCGGCTGGTGGCCGGCGAGCAGGTAGAGGTGATCGCGCTCGTCGGCGCTCAGCCGCAGCGCGCGGGCGAGCGCGGCGAGCAGTTGCGGGGAGGGCTGCGGGCCCCGGCCCTGCTCCAGCCGGATGTAGTAGTCGGCGGACATGCCGGCCAGCGTGACGACCTCCTCCCGGCGCAGCCCCGGAGTGCGGCGCCGGGGCCCGGCGGGCAGGCCCACGTCCTGCGGCCGCACCCGGTGCCTGCTGCGGCGCAGGAAGTCGGCCAGTTCGGGGCGGTTGATCGTCATGGCGCCATTCTCCCGGGCCACGGGCACGGGAACCAGGGATCGCCGATCCCACGGTCCGACGGGCCTCTCCCGCCGCCGCCGCACCGGTCGCAGAGTGGCTCACGGGCCGAGTGGCTCACGGGCCGAGTGGCCCGGACAAGCTTCGAGAGAGGACGATCCCATGCCCACCGTTTCCGTCGCCGGCGCGCGGGTCCGCTACGAACGCACCGGGTCGGGCCCGGCGCTGGTGCTGGTGCACGGCACCGGTTCCCTCGGCGCCGCGCTGACCTGGGGGCAGGTGGCTCCCCGCTTCGCCGGGCACCACACCGTCCTCACCCCCGATCTCTCCGGCTCCGGCGAGACCACCGACGAGGGCGGGCCACTGACCGTCGAGGGCCTGGCCGGGCAGGTGATCGCGGTGATCGAGGACGCGGGCACCGGCCCGGTGGACCTGCTCGGGTTCTCGATGGGGGCCACCGTGGTCTGCGCGGTGGCCGCGCTCCGCCCGGACCTCGTCCGGCGGCTGATCGTGGTGGCGGGCTGGGCCTGGACCGACGGCGACGAGTACCTGCGCAACCTGCTGAAGACGTGGGAGAGCCTGGCGGCGGCCGACGCCGGGGCGTTCGGGCGCCTGGTCACCATCACCGGGTTCAGCCACGGCTTCCTCAACGCGATCGGGCGCGCGGAGGTGGACGCGCTGATCCCGAACATGCCGCCCACGCCCGGCACGCTCCGGCACGTCGATCTGGACCGGCGCGTGGACATCCGGGAGCTGCTGCCCCGCATCGAGGCGCCCACACTGGTGCTCGGCTGCGCCCAGGACCTCACCGTCCCCGTCGCCAACAGCCGCGCGCTGCACGAGGCCATCCCTGGCAGCAGCTACGCCGAAATGGACACCGGGCACGTGGCCTTCTTCGAAAAGCCCGGCGAATTCGTCAAGATCGTCGGCGACTTCCTCACGCCCTGAGCCGGCTGCGGATCGCCGTGAGGGGACCCCTCACGGCGCCCATGCCAGAATGGCCCGCGGTGCCGCCGGGGGGATCGCGGCGTGGAGACGACGTGGGGAGGCGCGGTGCCGGGTTCCGCCTTGACCGGCCGGGCGGCGGCGCTGTGGGCGCGGATCGTTCCGGCCCGCTACCGCCGGGGCGTGCCCGCCGTGCTCGTCGCGATCCTCGTTCCGATGGCCGTGCTGGCCTGCATCGTGGGCCGGGCGTCGGACCTGCAGGTCTACCGCACGGGCGGAACGGCGTGGCTGAAGGGGATCAGCCTCTACGCGCCCGAGTTCGGTCTCCTCGTGCCGGGCGAGCCGCTGCCGTTCACCTACCCGCCGTTCGCGGCGATCGTGTTCGCCCCGGTGTCCTGGCTTCCCTGGCCCGCCGTCAGGGCCGTGATGGGCCTGCTCGCCGCGGCCTCGATCGTGCTGACCGCGCTGATCGCGGCGGGCAGGCGTCACGGCCGGGGGAAGGCCGCCCCGGCCATGGCGCTGGGCGTGTCCGTGCTGTGGTTCGCCTTCGAACCGGTCCGGCAGACCGTCCTCTTGGGACAGGTCAATCTGATCCTGATGGCACTGGTCGCCGCGGACTGCCTGCTGCCGCGGCCCCGGTGGCCACGGGGCGTGCTGGTGGGCATCGCGGCGGCGGTCAAACTGACCCCCGCGGTCTTCGTGCTCTTCTTCCTCGTACGGCGCCAGTTCCGTGCGGCCGCGGTGAGTGTGGCCGCGTTCGCCGCCTGCGCACTGCTGGCCTTCGCGCTCGCGCCGAAGGACAGCATCGAGTACTGGACGTCCACTCTGTTCGACCCGGCCCGGATCGGCGGCACCGCCTACGCGTTCAACCAGAACATCCAGGCGATCCTGGTGCGCCTGCTTCCCGCCGGGCCGGGCCGGTCGCTGCTGTGGGCCGGGCTGGCCGCGGCGGCGATGGCGCTGGCCGTCGTGGGCGCGCGGCGCGCGTACCGGGCCGGGGACGAGGTGACCGCGCTGCTGCTGATCGCCACCGGGGGCCTGCTCGCGTCGCCGGTCAGCTGGTCGCACCACTGGGTGTGGGTGCTGCCCGCCGCGGTGGTGGCGTTCGACGTCGCCCGGCGCGGCGGTGCCGCCGTCCGGATCGCGGCGGTCCTCATGGCCGGGGTCTTCGCGCTGGGCCCGCACTCGTTCCTGCCGCAGCTGCACGGTCTCGAGCTCCACTGGACGTGGTGGCAGCATCTGCTGGGCTCGTCGTACGTGCTGATCGCCGTGGCCGTGCTGATCCGGCTCGCCGTGCGGCCACTGGCGGTGCCCGGTCCCCGGGACGAGTCCTCGGTTCCGGTGGCCGGGGAGCCGGATAAGCTCCCGGGATGAGCGATCCGCTCCGGCTGACCGTCCTCGGCTCCGCGACCCCGTATCCGGAAGTGGGCAATCCCTGCTCCGGTTATCTCGTCGAGGGTGGCGGCGCCCGGATCTGGCTGGACGCGGGGACGGGCACGCTGGGGGAGCTGCGGCGGTACACGCGGCTGGACGAGCTGGACGCGATCTGGATCTCGCACCTGCACGCCGACCACTCCGCCGACCTCCTCACCGCCTACTACGGCGCGCGCCACGCCGGCCTGACGCTGCCGGCGCCGATCCCGCTGTTCGGGCCGCCGGGCATCGCCGACCGGCTGGCGCACTTCCTGACCAACTCGGCGGTCCGCAGCCCCATCGAGTCCGCCTTCGCCGTCACGGAACTGCACGACGGGCACACGGCCGAGGTCGGCGGGCTGCACCTGACCACACGGGCGGTGTCCCACGGCATGCCCGCCTTCGCCGTCCGGATCCGCTCGGATACGGCGTCACTGGTCTACTCGGGCGACACCGGGCCCTGCGCGAACCTGACCGCTCTGGCCGGAGGGTGCGGCACGTTGCTGTGCGAGGCCGACTGGCCGGAGGTGCCCGCCGGGGAGGACCCGGTGCACCACACGCCCGAGCAGGCCGGTGAGACGGCCGCCGCGGCCGGTGCCGGGCGCTTGATCGTCACGCACGTCGGCCCGTTCCTCACCCCGGAGGATGCGGTGTCGCGGGCTTCGGCGCGCTTCGCGGGCCCGGTCGACTACGCGGCTCCCCGCCGCGTCTTCACCCTGCCCTGACGCTCTCGATGGCCCCGGCTCCGCTGCGCGTTGCCGTGAAGGGTCCCTTCACGGTCTATTCGGCTGTGAAGGGACCCTTCACGGCTCGCTCCAGCCCCAGCCGGGCTCGCCCCAGCCCCAGCGGGCCGCTCGCTTCAACGCCCTGGTCTACTGTGGACAGTAGCCGGGGGCGGCAGGAAGTGGTCGTGCGCGGTGCATGCGTGGGCTCTCGCGCTCGGTTAGGCTGGCATTGTGGGACCTGAGGGTGGGGGTGCCCGGCCGGACCGGGCCGCGTGGCAGCGTCTCGGCACCCGGGTGGTGCACAAGAACCCCTGGTTCGAAGTGCGGCAGGACGCGGTGATCCGCCCGGACGGCGGGCGGGACGTGTACGCCCATGTGGTCGCACCGGGTTCGGTCACCGTGCTGGCGATGGACGAGTCGCGGCACGTCTTCCTGACCAGGCAATGGATCTACACGCACGGTTCGGTGCAATGGCGGCTGCCGGGCGGCGGGGTCGACCCGTGCGACCCGGATCCGCTGCACGCCGCACAGCGCGAGCTCGCCGAGGAAACCGGCCTGCACGCCACGGAATGGGAGCAGCTCGGCCTCATCCACGGCGCGGACAGCCTGAGCAACCACACCGAGCGGATCTTCCTCGCCACCGGCCTGACGATGCACACCCCGGCGCTCGGGCAGGGGGAGGCCGACCTGACGGTGTGCCGCCGCTCGTTCGCCGAAACCCTCGAACTCGTCGTCTCCGGCCGCATGCCGCACGCGGGCAGCGCCCACGCCGTGCTCAGCATGGCGCTGCGCGAAACGAGGCGGGGTTTTCCGTTTCCTTGCTAGAGTGGACGGGAAACGTTTCCGTCCTGGGGCGACAATCGCGGTTTTCCTCCTGCTGCCCGGTGTCCTCCCGGGAGGTCCGCCGTGAGGCCCCGGTGACGAACGGGAGGAGTGCTGGGCATGGCCACTCGTCAGGTGATCCCGCCGGACAGCCTGCTGTGGCATGTGCATCCCCAGGCCGAGAGCGCCGCGCTCCCCTTGTCGCCGCACGAGGAGACGGCGCTGCTCGAAGCGCTCCTGCCCGATTCCCGGGTGTTCACCCCGGCGGGGCTGCGCGTGCTGACGCCCGCCCGTCTCGAAGGCCGGGTCCTGTCCGCGGTCCGCACGACTTCGGAACTGCTCGTGGCGCACCTGGAGCCGGGGGAGGACAGGGCCGCCGTGGCCCCGGACGACGTTCCCGGTGTGCAGGGTCTGCGCTGGACGTCGGATCTGGACTTTCCGCGCGAGACGCTGCTGCTGTTCCGCGACCGCTGCCCGGCGGACGTGCTGCGCCCGGTGCCCAGGCTGTCCGCCCGCCTTGACGACGCCGACGGGGTGCACCGCCTGACGCAGTTGCTGGCGCCGTACCGGGTGCGGGTGGCCGAGGCGGAACGGGCGGGCCTGCCGCTGGTGTTCCTCAACTACCGCACCGCGGGCGGCACCCTCGAAGTGTTCCTGCTGGACGAGGAACTGCGGAGGCGGCTCGGCGACGACGCGGTGTTCCGGGACCACCGGAGCCTGCGCGCGGGCGACGATTTCGCCGAGGTGCTGCTCCGCAACGCCCGCGGCGTGAAGGTCATGCTGTCGGTGATCGGCGCGCGCTGGGACGCCTCCTACGACGAGCGCGGCGGCCGTCTCCTGGACCAGGGCGGCGACTGGGTGCGGCGGGAGATCGCCGAGGCGCTGGCGCACGGGGTGTGCGTGGTCCCGGTGATCCTCGGGGTGCGGTCCCGGCTGGACCCGGACGAGCTGCCCGCCGACATCCGGAAGCTGGCCGGGCTCCAGACACTGCAGCTGGTGGAACGGGCGGACCGGCAGGATGTGGCGCGGCTGGTGGACAAGCTGTTCGACGAGGTGCCGGTGCTCGCCAAGGCCCACGCCGAACGCCGGGCCGTGCGGGGGGAATCGCCATGAGCGCCGACTTCGGTGCGACACTGCGCCGGCTCCGGGAAGAGGCGGGCCTGTCCCTGGCCGCGCTCGCGCAGCAGGTCCACTACAGCAAGGGACATCTGAGCAAGGTGGAGTCCGGGCAGAAGCCGCCGAGCGCGCAGCTGGCCCGGCTCTGCGACGCCGCGGTGGGCGCGGGCGGTGCCCTGGTCCGGCTCGCCGGGCCCGACGGCCCCGGCGGCGACGAACCGGAACCCTCCGATGTGGACGGTCTGGTGTGGAGTGTCGGGGTGGGGCCCGGAGGCGCGGGGTTTTTCGCGCCCGGTGACGGGAGCGCCGCCGAAGGGCTGTCGCGCATGTCCTTCGGGGTGCCCGGGGCGGCCACCGGAACGCCCGCGCTGCTCGACGCCTTCCGGCTGCGCTTCGCCTCCGCCCGCGCACTGGGGCAGGTCGCCGGGCCCGCCGCGGTGCTGCCGGGGCTCATCGCCGATGCGCAGACCCTGCGGGCACTGGCCGCGACCGCGGCCGCGCCGGAACGCCCGGCCCTGTGGCGACTGGCCGCCCGGTACGCGGAGTACGCCGGCTGGATGACGCAGGAGGCCGGTGACGACCGGATGGCCCTGTGGTGGACCGACGTGGCGGTGCGGCTCGCCGGGCTCGGCGGTGACGTCACCCTCGAGCCGTACGCGCTGGTGCGCCGCGCCGATGTGGCGCTCTACCACGACGACGCGCTGTCCACCATCACGTTCGCCCAGCGGGCCCAGCAGGCCGAGCACGCGACCGACCGGGTGCGGGGCCTCGCCGCGCAGCGGGAGGCGCAGGGACACGCGCTCGCCGGGGATCACGACGCCTGCCTGCGGGCGCTGGACCGGTCCGTGGCGCTGCTCGCGGCGGCCGAGACGGACCCGGTGGTGCCGGCGCTGGGCAGCACGAACACCCCGGATCTCGCGAGTCTGATCGGCGGCTGGTGCGCCTACGACCTGGGCAGGCCGGACGAGGCGGCGGAGATCCTCGACAACGGGATCACCGGGTTCGCGCCCGGCTCGCACCGGGCCCGGGGCCGCTACGTCACGCGCGCGGCGCTGGCCCACGGCGCCGCCGGGGAACTCGACCGGGCGTGCGCGCTGATGAACCTGGTGCTCGACGAGGTCACGGCACTGGACTCGGCCACCATCCGGCACGATCTCCGGGAACTGACCCGCGTGCTGGCCCGGTGGCACACCCACCGGCCGGCGCGCGAGCTGCGGCAGCGGCTGCTGGCGGCGCTGCGGGCGCCGCAGGCCTGGTCCTGAGCGGGCTGCCCCCACCGCCGAACTCACCGGCCGGTTCACAGCCAGCCTCGCCGGACGGCGGCCACCCCGGCCGCGAACCGGTTGTCCACGCCCAGCGCCGTGTAGATGACCTTGATGTGCCGCCGCACGGTCGTGGTGCTGACCTTGAGCCGCCGGGCGATCGTCTCGTCCCCGCCGGTGGCCATCAGTTCGAGCACGCGGCGCTGGAACCCGGTGAGCTCGCCCCGCGGCCCGGCCTCCGGCCGGATGGTCGCCGGATCGTCCCAGAGCAGGTCGAACCAGCAGGCGAACACGGCCAGCAGGCCCGGGGCCCACACCAGCAGCGCGGTGTCGGCGGACTTCTCCAGTGCGACCAGCGCTACGCTGTCGTCGGCGTGCAGCAGGGAGACCGGCACGGTGGGCCGCAGCCGCACTTCACCGCCGGAGAAAGCGCTCTCGGCCTCCTCCGATTCGACCAGCAACCGGATCTCGGGAAGGACCGGTCCGGCGGTCCAGCCCGCGGAGTCGAGGAGGGAACCGGTGGCCCGCAACCGGTGTTTCGCCGAAGCGGCCAGCTCGACGGCGTGCGCGCGCACCTCGGCGTGCCCGGTCAGCGTGTCGATCCCGTCCGGTTCCCCCGGTTCGCCCGCGGCGGGCAGCAGCGCGGCGAGACGGCTCCAGCCGTCGAGGATGCGTTGCTGCGCCTCGAAAACTTCCCGCTGCCGCCGTTCGAGCACCGACCGCAGCGCGGCTGCCTGGCCCGCGCCGCGGACCCGGTCGCCGTGGCGGCGCAGGAGCCCGAGGCCGAGCAGTTCGTTCAGTGCGCGCTGGTCCCCGCCGCCCGGTTGTTCGGCGGGGTTCCGGGTCAGTCGCAGGAACAGCGCTTCCGCGGCGGGACTGACCAGGCCCGCCAGCGGCCGGATTCCAGGGGGCTCGGCCATGCCTTCAGCATGCGGCAGCCGCGGGGCGGGAGGCGCCACGTTTCCCGTCGCCTGTGCGGCCGGGCAACGGGAAACCGGCGGAACACGCGGGCCGCCCCCGTTACGGTCGCTACCAGAGCCGGGCGCTCGCGCCAAGGGCGGGAACCGTTCGATGACGGCATCCTGTCGCCGCTTTCTCCGGGGCGAAGACGCGGGAACCGTCCGGAACGCGGTGACGTCTAGATCACAAACGGTGGCGAACGCACAACAGAAGAACCGAGGAGCTGGTGTCGTGGGTGACGCGGTGGTGGACGGCGCGGCGGCGGACTCTCCCGCCGAACCCGGGAACGGGCAACCGCGGGAACTGGCCGAGGCGATCGCCGGGCTGACCGGGCAGATCCAGGCCCATCACGCGAGGGCACAGGCACGGGAGCGGGTCATCGACCAGTTGCACGCGGAGGTCGAGCGCCTGCGGGCCGGTGCCGACGCGGTGCTGCTGCGGCCGGTGGTCACCGACCTTCAGCATCTGCGCGCCGATCTGCTGCACCAGGCACGCACCCTGCCCGGACCGCTGGACGCGGACCAGGCGGTGAAACTGCTCGAATCCTTCGCGCTGAGCGTGGAACTGGCGCTGGAGCGGTGCGGGAGCGTGCCCGTTCGGCCCGAGCCGGGTACGGCGTTCTCCCCGCGCGAGCACCGCGCGGCCAAGGTCGTCGAGGCCGCCACGCCCGAGGAGGACGGCACGCTCGCCGAGGTCGTCGCGGACGGGTACCGCGACACTGCCACCGGCCGGGTCACCGTGCCCGCCCGCGTGCACGTCCGGCGCTGGACTCCACGGACCACACAGACCACACAGTCAACACAGACCACACGGCCCGCCCCGGCCGAAGAGCAGCAGCAGAACGCGGAAACCGGAGGGAACACGGATGTCTGACCGGAAGAGCAGGGTCTTCGGCATCGATCTTGGCACGACCTACTCGGCGATCGCGTACGTGGACGAGACGGGCCGGCCCACGGTGTGCCGCAACACCGACAACCTCGAAACCATCCCTTCGGTGGTGTACTTCGAGAACGAGAGCAACGTGGTGGTCGGTTCGGTGGCCAAGGAGTCCGCGGTCACCGAGCCCGACCGGGTGGTCAGGCTGATCAAGCGCGAGATGGGCACGAAGTCGGTCCGCGAGTTCGACGGCGAGACCTACACCCCCGAGTCGATCTCGGCGCTGATCCTCAAGCAGCTCGCGCAGGACGCGGCGGCCTACACCGGAGGCGAGGTGACCAGCGCGGTCATCACGGTGCCCGCCTACTTCGGGATGCTCGAGCGCGACGCGACCCGCAACGCCGGGAAGATCGCCGGGCTGGACGTGATCGGCATCATCCCGGAGCCGGTGGCGGCGGCGTTGCACTACGAGGCGACCACGGGCGCCCAGGACAGGACGATCCTCGTCTACGACCTCGGCGGCGGCACCTTCGACACCACGGTCATCAAGGTGTCGGAGACCGAGATCGAGGTGGTGTGCACCGACGGCCACGACCGGCTGGGCGGAGCCGACTGGGACGAGCGCCTCGAGCAGCACCTGCTGGCCGAGTTCACCGCGCAGGTGCCGCCCGGGACCGACGTCGAGGAGGACGGCGAGTTCGTGAGCTCGCTGGCCACCATCGCGGAGAACACCAAGAAGCAGCTGTCCAAAGTGGATTCCCGCCCGGTGGCGCTGCGCGGGGCGGGCGCCGCGGCGCGCGTCGAAGTGACGCGGGAGCAGTTCGAGCGGCTGACCCGGGACCTGCTGGACCAGACGATCGACATCGTGCGCCGCACGCTGGAGACGCTGGAGGCCAAGCGGCCGGGCACCACGATCGACGAGGTGCTGCTGGTCGGCGGCTCCACGAGCATGCCCGCGGTGGCGCGGCGCCTGAAGGAGGAGTTCGGCTGGGAACCGCGCCTGCACGATCCGCACCTGGCCGTCGCCAGGGGTGCGGCGCTCTACGCGCTCGGCCGCGTCGTCCACAAGGAACAGGAAGAGGCGCGCGGACAGGCCGTTTCCGAGGCGGAGGCCGAATCCCGCGCGGCCGAGGTGGTGGACGAGGTCGCGGCCCGGCACGGGATCTCCGCGAAGCAGCTGCGCAGCCTGGCGGAGAAGGAAACCCGCAACGTGCTGCCCAAGGCCTTCGGCGTCAAGCTGCAGGACACCGCGGCACCGGACTGGCAGGACCAGCCTCCGCGCTTCTACGTCGAGCACCTGGTGGCCGCCAACGACACGCTGCCCACGGGAATCCGCACGCTCGAGGCGGAGACCGTCGCCGAGGGCCAGCGCTCGATCGACATCGAGCTGTACGAGCAGTCCGGTGCCCGTGCGGGACGGGAGCTGGACGAGAACAAGCCGCTCACCGACGGGGCCGGCGTGATCGACGGGCTGCCGCCGCTGCCGATCGGTTCTCCGGTGCACATCGAGATGACCGTGGACAACGAGGGCCTGCTCACCGTGGACGCCACCGAACCCTCCACCGGGAAGAGCCTGCACATCCAGGTGCGGGTGAGTGTGCTGTCCAGCGAGGAGGTCGTCGAAGCCACGAACCGGGTTTCCGCGCTCACCGTGTCGAGCTGACCATGCTTCCCTTCGACGCCAAGGCCTACGAGGAGACGGTCGTCAAGCCGTTGCGGCGGTGGTCGGGCCGCGAACTGCCGGACGATCTGGTGTCCCGGTACGCCATCGATCTGGCCATGTCCGACGCGGAGGTCGCGCGGCGGCTCACCGAGGTCCGGTCGAAGTGGAACAAGGGCATCACCCGCCCCGGCTACGCGCAGCGGATCTACAAGGCGTTCCTCCGCGCCGACGAGGGCCTGCGGCGGCAGCATGGCGCCGGGCTGGGCACGGCCGCGTGGTGGCGCGAGTACGCAAAGCGGCGCGCCGGTGCGCGTCAGGGGCAGATCGACGAGCTGGCGAAGACCCTGCGCGCCCACTTCGGGGAACTGGGCTTGATCACGCCGGGGCAGCTGGAGGCGACGGTGCGGGCGGCCTACGCCGTGCTGTCGCCGAACGAGGTCGACGAGGCGCTGGCCACCGCCGGGATCACGCGCAGCGCGCCGCGGGACCTGCCGAAGGCGAGCGGCCTGATCGACGCGACCTACCGGATCCTGGCCGAGCAGCTGGTGGAGGCGGAGGCCGCGAGCGTGGTGGAGCTGCTGCACGGGGAGATCGGCGGTTTCCGGATCCTCGACGGCTTCAGCGCGCGCCCGCCCGCGCCGCTGGGCCTGACCGGTGAGGCGGTGCGGGCGGCGGCGCTGCGGGAGGACCGCCGCTCGGGCAACCAGCCTGCCCGGCAGGCGCTCGGCATTCTCGCCACCGCCGCCAGGGACGGGGTGGACCTGGAGAAGCTGGCGCTCTACCACCTGCTCGACGAGGTGCGCCGCGACCACGCGCAGGGGGTGCCCGCCAGTGCGCTGCTGGGCAGGCTGGTGCGGGCGAAGCTCGACCGGGACGAGGCGTGCCAGGCGGTGTTCGGTGTGCTCAACGAGACGGGGCGCGCCGCCAGGGTCACCGGACTGGACCAGATCCGCGAACTGCTCGAGCAGGGCAGGCTGGTCGCCGCCCAGCAGGCGCTGGCGGCGGTCACCGGCACCGAGGACGCGGCCGCGGCGACGGCACTCGTCGAGCGGCAGCTCGCGAAGGTGCGCGAGCTGCGCGAGGGAGCGCAACGCGCGTTGCGGGAAGGCGCCGAGGCCGACGCGCTGCACCGGCTGCGGCAGGCGGTCGCGCTCGCGGGGGATGACGAGGAGCTCGCCGCGCAGATCCGGCGCATCCCGCCGGAACCGGTGCTCGGGGTGGCCGCCGCGGCCGAGGCCACCGGGGTGCGGGTGTCCTGGCGCGCCGC
Source organism: Amycolatopsis rhizosphaerae (assembly GCF_007713715.1). Taxonomy (GTDB): domain Bacteria; phylum Actinomycetota; class Actinomycetes; order Mycobacteriales; family Pseudonocardiaceae; genus Amycolatopsis_E; species Amycolatopsis_E rhizosphaerae. The sequence continues at coordinate 8,945 of NZ_VJWX01000029.1, read as the reverse complement.
GCCCACCCACGGCGAGGACACGCGGTACCGCGTGGTGCGCCGGGAGGGGCGGATTCCGGCCGACCCGGACGACGGCACGGTCGTCGTGGCCTCCCGGAGCAGTGAGGACGGGAACGGGGACGGCACCGTGACGCTGGACCGGACCCCGCCGGCCGCGGTGCCGCTCGGGTACGCGGTGTTCGCCGCGTCGGGCGGCGGGGTCTGGTCCCGGCCCGCGGGGGTCACCGCCGAATCGCTGCCCGAGGTGCGCGATGTGCGGCTCACCGTGGAGAACGGAGCGGTGGAGGGCCGCTGGAGCGTGCATCCGGACGCGGTGGGGGTGCGCGTCCAGCGCGGTGACGGGCCGGTGATCGCCGAATCGGCGCGGACGGTGTTCCGTGACCAGGGGGTGACCGACGGCGCGGAGGTGGTCTACACCTTGACCGCCCGCTATCGCCGCCCGGACGGCGGTGAGGCGCTTTCCCTTCCCGTGGTGGAAAAGACCTCCACTCGGGCCCGCCCGAGGCCGGTGCGGGCGCTCACCCTCGCCCCGGTCCCCGGCGGGACCGGGCCCCGCGTCGAGATCAGCTGGCAGCAGCAGGCCGACACCGAGGTCGTCGTGCGGCGGTCGCCGCTGCCCTGTCCGTGGGAGTTCGGCGAGCTGGTGCCTTCGTCCGCGCTCACGGGCTACGGCGAGGAGGTCACCGGCGGACGGTCCGAACGCGACGGCTGGCAGGTGCTCACCGCCGCGGTGCCGACCGGCCTTTTCCACTACGTGACGTTCACGCTCGTGTCCGGCGGCGCCCTGCGCGGGCACGACGCGGCCCTGGCCGTCGCGCTCGACGTGCGCGGCCTGCGGTACCAGCGGTTCGGCGACGAGCTGGCCCTGTCGTGGGAGTGGCCCGAGGACACGGGCATCGCCGACGTCCGCTGGAAGGCGGCCGGGGAGTCCGGGCGGCAGCGGCTGACCCGCCAGCAGTACCGCTCCGGCGGCGGCTGCCGGGTCCACTGTGGACCGGGTGAGGTCGAGGTGGTGGTGCGCACGGTCCAGCCCGGCGCCGGCGGCGAAAGCACCTCGGCCGGGGTGCGGCTGGTCGTCCCCGGTAGCGCGCCCGCCCTGCGCTACCAGGTGTCCATGACGCGGAAACCGCTGGTCGGCGGGGGAACCGTGCGGGTGCGGCTGAGCACCGACCAGCCGCTGCCGCGCTGCCCGGTGCTGGTGGTCGCCGCGCCCGGCCGGGTCATGCCGCGCGGGCCCGGCGACGGGCAGGTGCTGCTGCGCGCGGAGCCCGCGGTGCGCCCCGGCGAAGACGTCGAACTCGTCGCCGAGCTGCCCCGGCTGAAACGGCCGTTCTGGGTGCGTTGCTTTCCCGGCGACGACTCCATCCGGCTCACCGATCCCCCCGTCACCCAGCTGAAGGTGCCCTGATGCCCGCCAACGCAGCCTGCCCGTACTGCTACCACCGTGTCGATCTGTGGACGCTGCACTTCCAGTGCACCGGCCGGCCCTCGCCGGGCAAACCGCAGTGCACCAAATCCGTCGACGAGGACCGCAAGCGGCTCACCGGCTACGCCTCGCCGTCCTGGCCGACCTTCCCGCGCCCGTCCAATCGCCGGGGCAGGCTGGAATCGTGCCCGGACTGCGGGAGCAGCACCGGGATCCGCGCCTGCCCGGTCTGCCACACGCCGCTGCCGGCGAACTTCTCCGACAGCCGCAGCCCGCTGATCGGCATGGTGGGCGGCAAGAACGCGGGCAAGACGGTCTACACCACCGTGCTGGCCCACGAGCTGCGGCACAACATCCGCCGCCGGTTCGCCGCCGACATCTGGTTCGCCGGGGACCAGCAGGGCGGCACCGGCTCGGTGAGCGACTGGCTGGCCGACTACGAGCAGGCGTTGTTCGCCGACCGGAGGCTGTTCGAATCCACCGCGAGCGCCGCGGGCGGTATCAAGGTGCCGCTGGTCCTGCAGTGGCGGCAGGCGAGACGCAGTCTGGGCCGCGAGGTGCACAGCACCACGACGCTGTCGTTCTACGACGCCGCGGGTGAGGACATGACGACCCAGGAGTTCGTCAACGCCCAGGCCTACCTCACCTCGGCGGACGCGCTGATCGTGCTGCTCGACCCGTTCCAGCTCAAGGGCGCCCACGACCGGATCAAGGTGCCGGACGCGAGCCGCCGCGACACCGAACCGCCGATCAACGTGCTGACCCGGATCACGGAGCTGCTGCGCACCAGCCACGCGGTCAGCGCCCGGCGCAAGATCTCCGTGCCGGTCGCCGTGGTGTTCTCCAAGATCGACGCCTTCTTCCCGATGCTCGGTGACGGGCACCCGCTGCTGCGGGCGCCCGAACCCGGGCCCTGCTACGACGAGGCGCACGGGCGCGACACCGACGAGCACCTGCGTGCCCTGCTGGCCGAGCTCGACGCCGACGACATCGACGCGCACCTGCGGGCGCACTACAAGACCTTCCGGTACTTCGCGGTGTCCTCGCTCGGTGCCGAACCGGACTACTCGGCGAACCGGGTCGACGTCGGCGGGGTGCGGCCGTTCCGGGTCGACGAGCCGCTGCTGTGGCTGCTCGGGTTGTTCAAGGTCGTCTCGCGGAGAATCGCATGAGCGGGTTCCGGACGCTGTACTACACCGACTGCCTGCCGGGGCAGGGCCTGCGCGGGGGCGCGGGCTTCCAGTTCCAGGCCGTCTCGGCCGGGACCGGGCACGAAGAAATGTCGCTGGTGCAACGGACTTCGCTGTACGAGGCACCGGTGGCGTGGATGCGGCAGCAGCGCCCGGTGGAGGAGTACCCGCCGTCGCTGACGCACCTCTACGACGGGCTGTACGTGACGGCGCGCGGGGTGTATCTCGGGGCCGAGGCCAACGGGGTCCGCGAGGGCAACCAGTTCACCCACGCCATCGCCACCGCCGATCCCGGGGCGTACGGCTTCACCCGCCCGGCGCAGTTGTGGGGCGCGCCGTTCTGGTCGGAGGAACCGGCACCGGGCACCGAATGCGCCCCGCTGCCCGCCGAACCGGACGCGGGACCGTGGAGTGTGGACTCCGTCCGCGAGTGGGTCCTCGGGCGGCCCGGCGGCGAGGACTGGCTGCTCGCGGTGCACTCCGCGTTCGACCGGCTGCACACCGACGGCGGACGGCGGGTGGTCTTCGTCGCCGACGACCCGGAGCCGGTGCTCGCCTGGATCGCGGCCGGGACGCTGCTGCTGCCCCAGTCGCGGGCGCTGCGGGTCGGTTTCCGCGTGTTCGCCACGAATCCGCGGGCCAGCCAGCACGACGTGCTCGCGCTGCACACCGAGTGGGCGGGGCAGCTCGCCGAGCCGGAGCGCGACCACGGCTTCTGCGTGTTCAACCTGGCGACCGGGCGCCGTTCCGAGGTGGAGCCGACCGAGTCGGCGCGGCACTGGGTCGCGCGGTTCCTGCGCGAAGACCCCTACGACGTGGTGGACGCGATCGAACTGGCGCATCAGTTCGCGGGCGGCGGCCAGGCGCGGGCCGCCGCGGCGGACCGGCTCGCCGCCGAGGTGGTGACCCTGGGCAGACGGCCCCGCGACGCGGCCGAGGCGAAGGGACTGGCCGCCTGGCTGGCAGACCGGATAGGACAGTCCAGTGAGGACATCCCGGTGCCGTCGGTGCTGGATGCGGTGCTGCCGTTCCCGCTGGGGCTGACGGAACTGCGCAGGCTCGACGAGGCCGTGCGCTCGCCGCGCGGGGACGTGCTCGACGCCGCGCTGACGGCCCGGGTGCGGCGCGCCCTGTTCGTGGCCGAGCTGGAACCGTGTACGGGGGGCCGCATCGCGGCCGACGAGGCGGCGTCGCTGCGGGACCTGGCCGAGGCGGCGGCCGAGGTGGTCGCGCCCGAACGGATGGACGCGCTGCTGCGCACGGTCACGCGCTTCGGCGTGGCACCGCGTCCGGCCGAGTTTCCCGGCGGCGCGGACCGGTTCGTGCGGTGGTGGGCCGCGCATCCCCGGGAGCCGATCGACCCGGGCGCGTGGTCCTGCGGGGCGGAACTCCTCGTCCTGCTCCGGTCGGCGCTGGCGGCCTCGCTGGAGAGGCGGGGCTCCCCGGAGGAGCACCGGACCGTCGCGGACATCCGCGAGCGGTGGTGGCGCCTGCTGCTGCCCGGGGTCACGGATCCGGCGGCGATGATCGATGCCACCACCACCGCCGCGGCCGTCGAGAAGGGCGGACCGGCGACCCGGCGCGACACCATCGAAATGGTCTATGCCCTCCTTCGCGCCCCGGCGGAGGACTACCCGGTGCTGCTCTGGCGTGCGCTGTTCTCCTTCGCCGAGCCGGCGCTGGAGGAGCTGAAGCGGTACCTGCTGACGGTCCCGCCCGGCGAGTTCACCGCGGAATGGCATGCCAAGGAGATCGGCGGCGCGGCGGGAAGGCTCATGTCACGGGCCCCCTCCGCCGGCGAACTCGACGTGATCCGCCTGCTGGCGTCCCGCGGCGTGCTCGCCCGGATGCCGGACCTGGCCGAGTTCGCCCGGCAGGATCAGGCGCTCCAGCACTGGTTCGCCGCCGTGGGCACGCCTCCGCGGCCGGACCCGTCCCGGATCCCGGTGCCGCCGCCGGTGGGCGGGCCGGTCCTGTCGGCCCGCGGGGAGCAGTTCACCGCCGCGCTGCTCGGCCTGCCGTTCCCCGACGCGGCGGCGATCGTGGCGGCCGGTGACGAAGTCCTGCTCGCCGTGCTGGCCCGCGAGCTGCCCCTGGCCTGGCACGCGCAGGATTCGCGCGGCGAGGCCGCGGCGGCGCTGGCGTATGTCGCGATAGGACAGTGCTCGGACGCGGTGGCCGTGCCGTTCGAGAAGAAGCTCCGGACCTGGGCGCGCACCACGGACGCGGAGCGGCTGGGCGCCGCGGGCCGCCGTCTGCGGACGCTGGGTGCCGAGGTGGCCGAGGACTGGCACGAGTTCACCCGCCGCCGCGCCGTGCTGTCCGGCCAGACCGAGCGCGCCAAGCGTGCGCGGGAGAAACGCGAACAGAAGACCGAAAACCCGCCGAAGTCCGGCAAGTGGCTCGGCCGCTGGACCCGGGGAAGGTGAGCCATGGTCTATCTGCTGGGGATAGCGGCCGCGCTGGTCGGGATCTACGTCGCGCTGTGGCTCACGGTGGCCGGGTTCCTCTGGCTGCTGGTACCGGCACTGGTCGTCGTCCTGCCCGCGCTCGCGGTGTGCGGCGTGCTGCTCGCGCTGGTGGTCGCCGCCCGCACGCTGGTGACCCGGGGGCTGACCGCCCCGGAGGTCATCACGCCCCGGCTCGTCGCGAAGGGGAAGGCGGGTTTGCCCGAACCCCGCCACCCCGGCGCGTTCGGCCGGGACCGGGCGTGGCCGGTCTATTTCGCGGCACAGGCGCGGACCGATCTCGGCCAGGTGTGGCGGGAGATCCGCGGCGCGGTGCGGCGGGGCTGGGTCAAGATCGGACCTGTCTTCCATTACCGCGGCTACGGCTGGATTCCGGGCCTGGTCGTCGTCTGTCCACTGTGGCTTTCGGTGAGCATCGGCGCGTTGGCAGGGGGTGCGGCCGTCCTGGCGGCGGGCGCACTGGTGCTGTTCGCGCTCTGGGTCCCGTGGGTGCTCACCGCCGGTTTCCTGCGCGGCACCGACCAGCTCGTGCGGCGGCTGCGCGGCGCCAGCGGGAGCTGCCCGCGCTGCTACCACGTGGACTCCCTGCCCGCCTTCGCCTGCCCCGGCTGCGGGCGGCTGCACCGGGACGTCCGGCCCGGACGGCTGGGCGCGGTGTGGCGCCGGTGCGACTGCGGGCGCAGGCTGCCGACCACGGTCCTGCGGATGGCGCGGATCGCCTCCCCGCAGTGCCCGCGCTGTGAACTGCGGCTCCGGGACGGGGCCGCGGTGCTCACCGACATCCGGATTCCGGTGTTCGGGCCGGTGTCCGCGGGCAAGACCCGGCTGGTCTACGCCGGGCTGGTCGCCCTGCGCGACGCGGTGGCGGCGGCGGGCGGCACGCTCGGTTTCGTCGACGACGAAAGCAGGGCGGCCTTCGACCACGGCGCGGCGATCATCACCAGCGGCGGGGACACGGTGAAGACCCCGGCGGGCGAGCTGCCCACCGCGCTCACCGTGCGCTATGGCCAGGGCCGCCGCAGCGCGCTGCTGCACCTGTTCGACGCGGCGGGTGAGTTCTATGCCGACCGCGACGACAACACCATGCTGGAATTCCTCGACCACGCCCAGGGACTGGTGTTCGTGGTGGACCCGTTCTCCGTGCCGTGGGTGCGCGACCAGGCCGGTACGGCGGAGGTGCTGGCCCGTGCGAATCCGGCCGTGGAGGATCCCGAGCGCGTGTACCACGTGACCGCCCAGCGTCTGCGGGACTACGGCGTGCGGACCCGGAAACGGAAACTGGCCATGACCATCGTCAAGGCCGACCTGCTCGACGGGGTGTCCGGGGACGCGGCGCCGGCCCCCGATGGCGGCCGGGACTGGCTCATGCGCGCCGGTCTGGACAACCTCGTGCTGTCCGCGGAGCGTGATTTCGGCGAGGTCCGCTACTTCGTGGTGGCCTCGGTGGCCGGGAAACGGGCCGGGAGCGGACTGTCCCCGGCGAACCCCCTCGCCTGGCTGGCCGCGGGCGCGGGAGCGGTGATGCTGCCCGAACCGAGCGGGCGTGACGGCTCGCGGGAAGTCGAGGAAACGGTATGAGCGCGACGAGTCTGCCACCGGCGCACCGCGTCTGCCGGGGTCTGCTGCTGCTCGTCCTGGCGGTGCTGTTCGTCCTGTTCGCCCTGGGGGTGCTCCGGCTGGTGCCGGACGCGTGGCCGTGGCTGCTGGCGCGGGCGCAGCACGTGCGGGACACATGGACGGCGATGGGATGGCACCTCTGGTGATCCTCGGCATCGACCTCGGCACCACGTACTCCGCCGTCGCGACGGTGGACGAGCGGGGAAACCCGGTGATCCTGCCCAACCGGCTGGGCGAGCGCGTCACGCCTTCGGTGGTGTCGTTCGAATCCCCCGGGGCGGTGCGGGTCGGTTCGGCCGCGCGGGAGGCCGCCGCGATCGATCCGGACAACACGGTGGCGCTGATCAAACGGCGGATGGGCACGGAGTTCGAGCTGCTGTTCCACGGGGTCCGGCACACCCCGGAATCGGTGTCCGCCCTGATCCTGCGCACCCTGGCCGAGGACGCACGGGCCCAGCTCGGCGCGGGGGAGGAGCCGGTGCGGGCGGTGATCACCGTGCCCGCGTATTTCGGCCTGCGCGAACGGGAAGCCACCCACCAGGCGGCCCGGCTCGCCGGGATCGAGGTGCTGGAGCTGCTGGCCGAGCCCGTCGCGGCGGCGCTGCACTACCGGGCGAGCGCGGACCCCGGCGGGGCGATCCTGGTCTACGACCTCGGCGGCGGCACCTTCGACACCACCGTGCTCAGGGCCAACGGTACCGGCGCGAAGGTGATCGCCACCGACGGCGACAGCAGGCTCGGCGGGGCGGACTGGGACGAGCGGATCACCGGTTTCCTGCTGGAAAACTACGCCCACGCGGCGGGCGAAGAGGACTTCTACGCCGACGACGCGTTTCTCCAGGACGTGGGCAGGGTCGCGGAAACGGCGAAGCGGGAACTGAGCAGCAAGACCAGCAGGCCCGTGGTCCTGCGCCGTGGCGGGACCAGCGTGACCGTCCCGTTCGACCGGAAGACCCTGGAGGGGCTCGGGGCGGATCTGCTGGGCCGGACGATGGCGATCGTGGATCGGGTGCTGGGCAGCGCGCGCGCCAGGGGAGTGCCCCGGATCGGGCAGGTGATCCTCGTCGGCGGCTCGTCGAAGATCCCCGCCGTGGCCGAGGCGCTGCGCACCCGGCTGCGTGTGGTGCCCAGGCTCGCGGAACCGGACTTCGCGGTGGCCTACGGTGCGGCGCTGCGGGCGCACCAGCTCGCCGGGGACCCCTCCGGCGCGAGCAGGAAGGCCACCGCCTCGGTGGTGCCGCGCAGCTTCGGCATCCTGGTCGACGACAGCCACGATCCTTCGGGACAGCGCCGCATCGTGGTGCACACCGTGCACCGCGACGATCCGCTCCCCGCCGCCGCGACCACCACGTTCTGCACCATTGTGGACGGTCAGGACCGGGTACGCGTCCAGGTCTTCGAGCAGGCGGGAGACGTGCCCTCCGAGGAGGTCGAGGACAACCGTCGGGTGCTCGACGGCGAACTGGCAGGCATCCCGCCGCTGCCCGCGGGATCACCGGTCGAAATCACCTCGCGTGTCAGCGCGGACGGGCTGCTCAGCGTGACCGCGGTGGAGCCGGGCAGCGGGACCAAACTGGAACTTTCGGCCTATATGGACGGTGTGCTCGACGCCGAGTCCACCCGCACGCTCGACGGGGCGTTGCGCGGGCTGACCATCCGGCAGTGAGGGGCGGCAATGACTTCGTGGCTGCGCAGGAACTTCGACGGCATCGGGCTCACCCAGTCCCCGCCGGGACCGCATCTGGCCGCGCTGCAGGAGCGCTACGGCGGCACCGTGCTGCTGTGCATCGACGTGAGCGGGTCCATGCAGGGCAAACCGCTGAAGAAGGCCCTGCAGGGCGGCGAGGAGTTCCTCAGCCAGGCCTGGGAGAACCACTACCGGTGCGGCATCGTGCTGTGGCACAGTTCGATCGAACGGTACGTGCCGCCGGACGCGCCGCGGAACGAGGTGCTCGACGGCCTGCGCGGGCGGATCGGCAGCGGCGGCACGAACGTCGTGCCCGCGCTCGAAGTGGCGAAGAAGCTGTTCGGCGGGATGCGCGGGGACCGCGTGGTGTGCCTCTTCGGTGACGGGGACCTCGGCGACCGCCGCCGTGCCCGCGCCCTGGCGCGGGAGCTGTGCGCGATGGGGGTGCGGATCGTGGTGCGGGGCCTCGGCCGGGGGGCGGCCGAGGCCCTGGGCGAGCTGGCCTGCCCCGGCACGCAGGACGGCGAGCGGCTGATCACCGACGAGCGGGGCATCAC
>NZ_VJWX01000299.1 GCF_007713715.1 Amycolatopsis rhizosphaerae | reverse complement strand
GGACACAAGCGCACAAGCGAGGCGAAGCTGCCGTAGCTCCATGCTCCATACCTTTGCCTTATGCCCCAGGTGCCTGAATGATATTGGCGCCGTCCCGCCGCGCGTCGTGTACTGGCTGGACTCGGAAGAAGGGCGGGCGATGAGCGACTCGTACGACGTCGTGGTCGTCGGTGGTGGCGCCGGTGGCATCGGAGCGGCGGTCGGCGCCGCGTGGTCGGGGGCGCGGGTCCTGCTGGTGGAGCAGTACCCGTTTCTCGGCGGCGCGGCCACCATCAGCTCGGTACTGACCTATTGCGGTTTCTTCGACCAGCGCGGCGAACGCGTCGTGGCCGGGGTCGGTGAACGGGTGCTGCGGGAGCTGCGCGATCTCGGCGCGTACGAGGAAAAAGTCATGGGCTGGACGGGGAACCGGATCGTCCTGCTCGACGCCGAGGCCACGAAGCTCGCCTGCGACACGGTCACCGCGGAAGCGGGTGTCGACGTCCGCCTGCACACCACCCTCATCGGCGCGCGCCGGGACGGCGGCCTGGCGGCCGAAATCGAACTGCACCATCGCGGCGGACGCGAGACCGTCACCGCCGCGGCCTTCGTCGACGCCAGCGGCGACGGGGCGCTGCTGGCCGCGGCGGGCGCCGGGGTACGGGTGGAGCCGGTCGAGCGCCGCCAGACCAGTACGCTCGTCTGCCGCTTCGGCGGGGTGGCCGAGGATGCCGACCTGTCCCGGGAGGGGCTGCGCGCGGCCGTCGGCGCCTACCGCCACGACACCGGCATCGAACTGGCCCGCGACTACGGAATCGCGGTGCACCTCCCGCTCACCAGGGAGGTCATCGCGCTGCTGGTCGACGAGCAGGCCGACGTGCTGGACGCGGCCACGTTCAGCCGTGACGAGGCCAGCGCGCGCCGTCAGGCCTGGCGGTATCTCGACGCGCTGCGCAAGCACCTTCCCGGCTGGTCAAGGGCCTGCCTGATCGAGACCGGCCCGCAGCTGGGTATCCGGGAAGGCAGGCACCTGCTCGGCCGGGACACCGTCACCGGCGCCGACGTGCTCGGCGCGCGCAAACGTCCGGAGTCCTCGATCGCCCGCTGCGGCTGGCCCGTCGAGGACCACGCCGGTCCCGGCGTGACCCGCTACGTCCCCATCGCGGGCCGCGGCTGGTACGACGTCCCCTACGACGCGATCCGCTCGGCCGACACCGAGAACTTGTGGGGCGTGGGGCGGCTGACGAGTTCCGATCCCGAGGCCTACGCCTCGATCCGCGTCATGGGAACCGCTTTCGCCACCGGGCACGCCGCCGGTGTCGCCGCCGCCCAGTACGCCGGCGGAACCAGGCACGACGTGGCCGCGATCCGTACCCGGCTCTTGCGCCAGGACGCGATCATCTGACCCGCCTTCATCCGATTGGAGCCTCGACGATGAGTGCCAAACCTACGCCCTACCGGTGGGTCGTACTGCTGTTGTGCTGGGCCGCCTTCACCATGACCTCGGTCGACCGCTCGACCTGGGGACCCGCCGCCGCCGCGGTCAGCGACTCCTGGCACGTCCCCCTCGCCGCGCTCGGGATCTTCGCCACCTGCTACTACATCGGCTACGTCCTCTCCAACGCGGCGGGCGGGTTCCTCACCGACTGGGTCGGCAGCCGCCTCGTGCTCGGCCTCAGCCTGCTGGTCGCGGGCTCGCTGATGATCGTGTTCGGCTCGACCACGTCGATCCCCGTCGGCATCACCGTGCAGGGACTGGTCGGCCTGTTCGCCGGTGTCGAGTTCTCCGCAGGCATGAAGCTCATCACCACCTGGCTACCGGAGCGGGAAATCGGCCTGGCGAGCGGGATCTTCATGACGGCCACCTCACTCGGCACCGTCATCGCCAACGCCGTCGTGCCGACGCTGATCAAGCACGGCAACTGGGGCGCCTCCTACCACCTCTTCGGCGGCGTCACCGTCGTGCTCGCCGTGCTGTGCACCGTCTTCCTGCGCAACGGCACAGCGGTCCGCGGAGACGCCAGGCGTGCTCTGCCCGACCTCCGGCCGCTGCTGCGGAACAGGGATCTCCTGCTGCTCGGTCTCGCCGGGTTCGGCGGCCTGTGGGGCACCTACGGGTTCGTCACGTGGTCCAACACCCTCATGATGAAGGGCAGCCACCTCTCCGGCGTCGACGCCGGCCTCGTCGTGGTGATCTTCTCCGGGGTCGCCGTGGCCGTGAAGCCGCTCGTCGGCTGGGTCACCGACCGCCTCGGCCTCGGCATGCGCCTGCCGATCATGGCGATCCTGCTGCTGTTCACCGCCTCGCTGCTGGTCTTCGGCGCGATGCGCAGCTACGGCGCCTTCCTCGCCGTCGCGCCCGTGCTCGGGATCGCGGCCTACGCCTACAGCCCGCTCACCGCCGCGATGATCCCGAAGCTCGCGGGCGGCCGCCTCGCGGGCTCCGCGGCAGGCGCCGTCAACGCCGTCTGGCAACTCGGCAGCGTGCTCGTCCCCGCCGCGGTCGGTCCCGTCTTCCGCGCCACCGGCTCGTTCTACGCCGCCTTCGCCCTCCTCGCCGCCGGGCCCCTGCTCGGCGCCGCCGCCGTCCTCGGCATCCGCGACGATCGTCCACAGAGGACACCCGGGACTTCGGCGGCAGCCGTGGGCCAGGCAGGGTAACCGGTTTCCCAGGTCTGGCCGAACACTCAGCGGACACCGCGCCGGAAGGCCGCTCGGTAATCGCTCGGGCGGCATCCGGTGTGCTGGGCGAAGAGGGCGGCGAAGGTGCCGGCATCCCGGTAACCGACCGCGGCGGAGATGCCGGCGACCGTTCGCTCCGTCGTTTCCAGGAGGTGGCGGGCGCGGCGGACCCGCGACGACCGCAGGTAGTCGAGCGGGCTCTGACCAGTCTCGTCCGCGAAGCGGCGCAGCAGTGTGCGAGTGCTGACGTTGAAGGCGGCGGCCAGCGCGGCGAGGTTGTAGCGGGCCGCGAGGTTCTGGTCGAGCCGTCGCATGACCCTGCGGGAGAACTCGTTTCCGGGCTGCGGAAGAAGACGCGCGTCGACGTAGGGTACCTGGGATGATCGCGCGTCGTCGACGAGCGCGACCCGCGCGGTCGTCCGCGCCACGCGGGCGCCGCTGTGTTCGCGGATCAGTTCCAGCGCGAAGTCGTACATGGCGGTGAAGGCGGCCGTAGTCGTCACCCCTCTGTCGGTGACGACGATCCGTTCCGGCCGGACATCGGCGCCGGGACAGCGCCGGGCGAGTTCGTCCGCGAAGAGCCAGGACGTGGTGGCCCGGCGCCGGTGCAGAAGCCCCGCCTCGGCGAGCAGGAACGCGCCGACACAGATCGAGACGACGACGTTGCCCGCGGCGGTGTGCGAGCGGATCGCCGCGATTTCGGGGGAAAGTGACGCGAGTTTGGCGTCCACGTCGAGTCTGGGTGAGAACTCGAATCCCGGCACGACGAGGATGTCGACCTCGCGCAGCGAGGAGACGGCCAGCGCGGTACCGCCCGACGCGACGACGCGACGCCGAGGCGAAATGATCGACACCTCGTATCCGGCGTTGTCCGGACCGGCGACGTGCGTAGCCATCGTCAACAGATCGGGGACGCCGAACACCTCGGACGCGAAGCAGCCCGGGTAGGCCAGGACACCGACTCGCAGCATGGTCGTGCTCACCTCCAAGCAGTGGCGAGATTACCCTGACACCTGGCGATCTGGCCTATCCCGTGCCGGGGCACGGAGGTCCAGGCTCTCGGTATGAGAGCTGCCAGCGAAGGCCACGACGACGCGATCACGGACTTCTCGCGACGGGTCGTGACCGTGGACGGGGTGGGGAAGACGGTGCTCGTCGCCGGTGCCGGACCGGCCGTGGTGCTGATGCCGGAGATGCCCGGCATCAGCCCCGACGTCCTCCGGCTGGCGAGGTGGGTGCGGGACGCGGGCTTCACCGTCCACGTTCCCTCACTGTTCGGGACCGACGGCGCCTATCCCACGGTCGAGGGGGGACGGGAGGTGGTCCGGCGCGCGTGTGTCAGTGCCGAGTTCCGTGCCTTCGCCGGGGGCGGCACCAGCCCCGTCACGGTGTGGCTGCGTGGGCTCGCGCGCCAGGCCCACGCCGAATGCGGCGGTCCGGGAGTCGGCGCGATCGGGTTGTGCTTCACCGGCAACTTCGCCCTCACCATGGCGCTCGAACCGGCCGTCATCGCTCCGGTGGTCAACCATCCGTCGCTGCCACTGGACGACCCCGCCGGACTCGAGATCGGCGACGAGGACGCGCGCGCGGTCCGCGACCGCATCGCGCGCGACGGACTGAAGGTGCTCGCCTACCGCTTCGACAACGACCGCTGGTGCACCGGTCAACGCTTCGCCGCCTATCGAACCCTCCTCGGCGATGCCTTCGACGGCCGCGTCCTTCCGGGCAGTACCGCCAACACCGGCTCGCCCCCGTTCTTCCGCGACGTGGTCGGCACTCCCCACAGCGTCGTCACCGCCCACTTCGTCGACGAGGACGGCCATCCCACGCGGACGGCCAGGGACGAAATCCTCGCCTTCCTGACCGAGCGCCTCCATGGGGACCGGTCGTGAACGTGCTCGTCGGCGGTCGGCGGGGTTTGGTGCCCGGCTACCCGGTCCGCGGACCGGGGCCGAGCCAGGCCAGTGCGGCGATGGCGAGGGCCTTGATCCCGGTGTCGAGCGTGGGCTGCGGAACCGGAGCGAACTCCGGACTGTGGTTGACCGGGATGTCCTGCGCCACCGTGCCTTTTCGCTCGGCTTCGGCGTAGCGGCCGGGATCGGCCCCGCCGATGCCCCAGTAGGTGAAGGGAACCCCGAACGCCCCCGGAATCCGGCTCATGTCCTCGCTGGCGGTTTGCACGTCGATGGTGTGCGCGTCTGCCCCGAAATGCGCGGCGAAGGCCCGGGCGACCTCGTCCGTGGCGGCCTCGTCGTTGATCGTGGGCGGGAACGCCGCGAGGGTTTCGAACTCCGGCTCGCGCACCGCACCCGTGGCCTGGGCCTCGGCGCGCACGATGCGTTCGATCGAGGCGAGCACGTGCTCCCTGACGGCAGGATCGTAGGTGCGCACGTTGAGTTGCAGCACCGCCCGGTCCGGAATGACGTTCGGCCCGCTGCCGGACTGGATGCTGCCCACGGTGAGCACCGCGGGGGCGGTGGCCGCCAGTTCGCGGGAGACGATGGTCTGCAGCCGCACCACCGTCATCGCCGCCATGACCACCGGATCGATCGCCGCCTGCGGAGCCGAGCCGTGCGCGCCACGCCCGTGCAGCGTCACCCGGAGGCTGTCCGCGGCGGACAGGAACGGCCCCGCCCGAGTGCCGACATAACCGGCCGGATAGGGCAGAACGTGCTGTGCCAGCACCACATCCGGCTTCGGCACGCGCTCGGTGAGCCCATCCTGGATCATCGCGTCGGCGCCGTCCCCGTTCTCTTCCGACGGCTGGAACAGCGCCACGACCGTTCCACTCCAGGCACTTCTGGCGCGAGCCATCAGAGCGGCGAACCCGGTCAGGCAGGAGACGTGCACATCGTGCCCGCAGGCGTGCATGACCGGTTGCCTGCCTCCTTCGGGACCGGGCACGGTCACCTCCGAGGCGTAGGGCAGCCCGGTCCGTTCCCGCACCGGCAGCGCGTCCATGTCCGCGCGCAGCATCACCGTCGGCCCCGTCCCGTTGACCAGGACACCGATCACCCCGGTACCGCCGACGCCCTCGATCACGTCGTAACCCTGGTCGCGCAGCCGCTGCGCGACCTTGCCCGCCGTGCGGTACTCCCGCAGGCCGAGTTCCGGATGGGCGTGCAGGTCCCGGTAGAACTCCTCGATCCCGGCCCGGATCTCGCCGAGCGGCCCGAGGACGGTGCCGACGCCGGACTCCATGATCAGTCTCCTTCCTCCTCGCGCGGGTTGCGCCGACGACGGTGCTTGCGCCAGGCAGCGGCGAGCCGGGACTGCGGCTGCCAGTCCAGCCCGCTGGGCAGGTTCCAGCCGAACTTGACCGCGGCAACCCGGAACAGCAGTGCGCCGACGACGCCGACGACGATCCCGGCCAACGGGGCCCCCAGGGCGGTGCAGATGACCATCGTGGCGGCGACGGCCGCCGCGACCGTGGCATAAAGCCCGTTGCCGCCGAAAACGGCCGGGACGCGGCGCAACAGGACGTCCCGCAGCGCGCCACCGCCGACAGCGGTGGTCGTGCCCAGCAGGATCGCGGGCAACCAGCCCAGCCCCACGGCCAGGGTCTTCTGCGCCCCGGCGATGGCCCAGAACCCGATGACCGCCGCGTCCAGCGCGGTGAACAGCCGGTCCCAGGCACTCTCACTGATCGAGATGACGAACGACAGCAGTGCACCGGCCAGTGCGGTCGGCAGGTAGGCGTAGTCGGTCAGCGCGACCGGAGTGCCGTGCTGCAGCAGCGTGTCGCGGATGACACCACCGCCAAGCCCCGACACGACGCCCACCACGAGGAACCCGAACAAGTCCAGCCGCTCGGTGCGGGCCACGGCCCCACCCAGGATCGCGCACGCGAACACTCCGGCCAGGTCCAGGTAGCGCGTCACCTGGTTGATCGTCGCCTCGACGGCCATCCCACCCGCCATACCCGGAACCTACGCACAATCGCGCCGGTCCGCTGGCAAAGCGACCCGGCCTGCCCGGCAGCGCACGGCGGTCTCCGTGCACTCACCCGTCACAGGCGAGGCGGCCGTCGGCCGCCACGCCAAGGACGCACCGATTCCGTGGCAGAGGTCAACGCCCCCGGCCGGAGGGGCTGGGGCAAGCCGTGAAGGGTCCCTTCACAGTCAAATCGACTGTGAAGGGGCCCTTCACGGCCAACACTCACGCGACTTTGCCGGAGTCCCTCACGGGACCGGCCGGACCGGGAAGCGGCTTCCGGCGGCAGGTCTGGTCAGCCCGGCCTGCCGGAGCCTGATCGCGAGACCGATGCCGCTGAAACCGCTGCCGACGATCGCGATCAACGGCCTGGCGTGCTCGCCCATGCTCGTGCTCTCCTACTCACCGTGTGGTCAACCTGGCGATCGCACCGTAGGAAGCCGAGGCGGGGTGGAACCATGTTCGAAGCGGACACAGCCATGCGAGTTCCGGCCGGGCGCCGCCGGGGCGTGGCGAGTGTGGCGCTGCTGACCCGGATCGCGGGAGAGAACGGGATGGCGGCGCGCCGGTGCCTGCACGGCACCGGGCTGACGCTGGAACACCTCGCCGACCCGGACATCGAGATCGACTCCGAGCAGGAACTGCTCGTGGTGGGCAACGTCGTCGCCGAACTGGCGGCCGTGCCGGGGCTGGGGCTGCAGGCGGGACGGCGCTACCACCTGACCTCCTACGGGCAGCTGGGATTCGCCGCGATCAGCAGCGCCACCCTGGGGCAGGCGATCGAGGTCGGCCTGAACTACCTCGACCTGACGTTCACGTTCATGCCGTTCGTGATCCACCAGTCGCCGCACGGCATCCGCGCGGTGCTCGGCGAACAGACGCTGTCCGCCGCCACCCCTGCCGAGGTCGTCCGGTTCCTGGTGGAACGCGACGTGGCCGCGATCGTGACCTTCGTCCGCGACCTGGTGGGCACGCAGCGGGCGATCGCGCGGGTCGGGTTCCGTCACCCGGAACCGTCCTACGCCGCGCTCTATCCGCGCCTGCTGGGCGTGGTGCCGTCCTTCGGCGGGCCGGCGACCGAGGGCGTCATCCCGGCCGAGGCGCTGCGCATGCCGTTGCCGCAGGCGGAACCCCGCACCGCCGAACTGATGCGCCGCCACTGCGAACAGCGCAGGCGACGGCTGCGCGCACCCGCGCGCACCGAGGCGGGGACCAGCGAGACCGTGCGGTCCCGGCTCCGGCGCGAGCTGGAGCGAGGGCGGGGACTGGCGGACCAGCGGCGGGTCGCGGAGGCACTCGGGGTCAGCGAGCGTTCAGTCCGGCGCGCACTCGGCGCGGAGGGCACCACGTTCGCCACGCTGACCGCCGAGGTGGCGAGCGAGTTCGCCGAGGAGCTGCTCGCCGACGGGCACACGGTGGAATCGGTCGCCGCCGCGCTCGGCTACGCGCACGCCTCCAGCTTCAGTCACGCCTTCAAACGCTGGACCGGGTACACACCCGGCGCCGGCGCAGGCCGTGTCCCGGGCCGAAACTGCTCACCGACGTGAGTGTCGGTTAGGCTGGCGCCGACCGGACGAGCGGTGAGGGAGGCGCGATGGCCGACGGACCGCGGACGCGGCTGAGCGGGCGCGCGCGCCGCACCAAGATCCTCCAGGCGGCGCTGGTGGTGTTCGCCGCCTCCGGCTACCACGCCACCGCGATGAGCGCGATCGCCTCGGCCAGTGGCGTCACCCGTTCCGTGCTCTACGACCACTTCCCCAACAAGCGGGTGCTGCTGATTTCCGTGCTGCAGGAGCAGAACGCCGCGCTCATCGAGCATGTCGGCGCCCGGATCACCGGCGGGGGCGACGCGCGGGAGCGGATGCGCGGCACCATCGACGCCTATTTCAGTTTCGCCGAGAGCAGGCCCGCCGCACGTCGCCTGCTGTTCGACCGGACCGACGAGGACGACGCGGAGATCCAGGCCGTCCGGTGGGGCATCCGGGAGTCGCGCACCCGCACGGTGACCGCCCTGCTGGCTCCCGACCTGCGGCGGATCGCGCTCGATCCGGACGACGCCACCGCCGAGGCCATGGTCGAACTGCTCATCACCGGCCTCGACGGGATGGCCCAGTGGTGGGCCCGGCATCCGGGACTGCCCCGCGAAGATCTGGTCACGGCGGCCATGCGCCTGCTCTGGGA
>NZ_VJWX01000298.1 GCF_007713715.1 Amycolatopsis rhizosphaerae | reverse complement strand
CCACCGACGGTAAGCACCCCATATTCCGCTCACCAGCCCTCTCGCGTTACGCACTGGTCTCACTCGAAAACGGAACGCAGCCTCTCGCGCGGCCCGGTCAGTCCGCCCTGCCGGGCACGAGCGTGGGACACAAGCGCACGAAGGTGGGACTCGCGCGGCTGGGGCCCTTCATGAGGCCGCTCCGGGCCCGGCGGCGGGGTCAGGAGAGTTCGTGCAGGGCGATGGCGAGGCCGGCGAGCCGGTCGGTGGCGTCAATGAGCGCGTCCTTGGAACTTGTGAGGCCGGAACCGCTAGCCGCCACGGCACGGCCTGCCGCCGCGACGAGTGTGCCGTAGTCGTCCAGCCCCTCGTCGAGCTGCTCCCGCAGGGTGCCGACGGCCGTGGCGAGCGCCTTCCGTTCCCCGGCCGGGGCGGCGGCCTGCGCGCGCTCGATGGCCTCGATACGGGCGGCGAGGGCGCGCAGTGCCTTGGCGGCCTTCGCGGCGGTCTCGCGGGCGTCCTCGACCGACTCGTCCGGTACCGAGGAGGAGGCGTTCAGCTGGCGCAGCAGCTCGGTGAGCGAGGATTCGCCCTCGGCCAGCCGTTCCATCGGCTCACGGGCGGCGGAGCGGGGCGAGGGCAGCGGCGGTGGCGCCGTGCTCGCCGGCAATTCGACCCGGCTCAGCCGGTACAGGTGCAGGCCCGACCGCACGCCCAGCGCGCCGAACACGATCGCCCCCACGATCCCCTCCGCGGCGGCGCCGAGCCCGCCCGCGCCGATCAGGCCCATGCCAAGGGCGAAGGCGTACAGCCCGCTCAGGAGGGTCAGCACGATCCACAGCGTCAGCAGGCGGGAAGTGCGGCGCTTGCGCCGCTGGAGCTTCGCGGCCGGTTCGTTCCAGCGCGCCCACCGGGCGCGGACCTCGGCGAAAACCGGCACATCGGCCACCGAAGGGGGCCGTGGCGGCGCGGGCCGTCGCAGCGGGTTCGGCGCGGAGCCCGCCGATCCCGGCGTCCGGTCCGCCGGGAAGTACCGCTGGAACGCCTCCTGGGCCCGCTGTGCGTAGTCGGGCAGCCGCTCGATATGCCTTTCGAGCTTCTCCCCGAACTGGCCGAAGTCGCGCCTGCCCGACCCCATCACGACCTCCGGTCAGGCCTGGTTCTTCTGCTGCTCGGCCTGCACGCGCTGCTGGATTTCGCGCTGGATGTCGGCGGCCGAGCCGGCCGGCTTCGCCGCTTCGGCGCCATCGGTCACCTGCGCCACCGGCCCGCCCTTGAGCGAGGCGCGGATCTGCTCCAGCCGCGAGTGCCCGGCCAGCTGCGTGGTGGCCGCCTGGACCTCCATCATCCGGCCCTGCACGGAGTTCTGCGCCAGCTCGGCCTGGCCCAGCGCGGTGGTGTAGCGGCGCTCGATCTTCTCGCGCACCTCGTCCAGCGAAGGGGTGTTGCCCGGCGCCGCCAGCTCGGACATCTGGTTGAGCGAGGCCGAGACCTTCTCCTGCATCTTGGCCTGCTCCAGCTGCGAAAGCAGCTTGGTGCGCTCGGCCAGCTTCTGCTGCAGCATCGTGGCGTTGCGCTCCACGGCCTGCTTGGCCTGGGCCGCCGCCTGCAGCGACTGGTCGTGCAGGGTCTTGAGGTCCTCGATGCTCTGCTCGGCGGTGACCAGCTGGGTGGCGAAGGCCTCGGCGGCGTTCTCGTACTGGGTGGCCTTCTCGTTGTCCCCCTTGGCGCGCGCCTCGTCGGCCAGCACCAGGGCCTGCCGGGCCGAGGCCTGCAGCTTCTCCACCTCGCCGAGCTGCCGGTTGAGCTTCATCTCCAGCTGGCGCTGGTTCCCGATCACCGCCGCGGCCTGCTGGGAGAGCGCCTGGTGGTTACGCTGCGCCTCCTCGATGGCCTGCTGGATCTGCACCTTCGGGTCGGCGTGCTCGTCGATCTTCGACGAGAACGCCGCCATGAGGTACTTCCAGGCCTTTACGAACGGGTTGGCCATCTGCTCCGCCTGCCTTCTTACGTCCCACTGTCCAAGTTTTCCCGACGATCACGTGGGGCGCCGCTCTCCCCTGCCCGAGCAACGACCCGACCTCGGCGTGGGTTCCATCGTGTCAGGTCACCGCCCCGTGATCCAGGCGACCCCGGGGGATTTCAGGGACGACCCTGATCGTCACCGGATCGTCATCACCTTCTCCCGCCGGCCGCCGGATGTGGCGAAGGCCACCGTCGGCGCCGGGCGGGCGGTGACGGTGGCCTTCCGAAGCCGGCCGTGGTCCCGGGTCAGGCCGCGACCATCTTCGGTGCGCTGATCGTGGTGCGCAGGGCAGGCCCCCTGCGCTGGGTGGAAACCCGCAGGTCCGCCATTTCGTTGCCGAGCACGCCGTCCACCAGGTGACCGCCTTCGAGGCGGCCCGCGGGCTCCCGGCGCTCGGACCGGTCGGCGCGCTCCTCCTGACGCTCCGTCTCGGCGGGCATCGGCGCGACGTCGACGTGGTCGAGCGCGGAGATGTCGGCAGCCACGTTGTGCAGCAGTTCGGCGAGCGGCAGTTCGAGTGCCTCGCAGATGGACGCCAGCAGCTCGCTCGACGCTTCCTTCTGCCCCCGCTCGACCTCGGACAGGTAACCGAGGCTCACCTTGGCGGCGCGGGAGATGTCGCGCAGCGTGCGACGCTGGTTGGTGCGGGCATGACGGAGCCGATCACCGATCGCCTCACGCAACAGCACGGTCATCACGCGCCTCCCTTCCTGATACCGACCACGTTACCCAGACCGAGCCCTTCGGCGCAGCGGTTGACACGGCCGTACGCCAAGGGCGAACGCCTGGGCGAAGCCCGTTGTTCCCGCGCCGTTTCCCCGGCCGCCCCGTCCAGGGCCTGGTCAGGGGGCCTCGGAAGGCCTCAGCGGGCCGCCAGGGGGCCGAGCGCGGCGCCCAGCAGCTCCAGCGCGGCCCGCACCGAATTGGTCCGGACCGAAGCGCGGCCGCCCTCGAACCGGTGGGTGCGGACCCGGCAGGACCCGGCACCGGCCAGCGCGACGTGCACCGTTCCGGGCGCCACTCCGTCCTGCGGGTCGGGTCCGGCGACCCCGGTCAGGCCCAGGCCCCAGTCCGCCCCGCAGCGTTCCCGCGCCCCCGCCGCGAGCTGGGCGGCCACCTCGGGGTGCACCGCTCCGTGCTCGGCCAGCAGGGCCTCGTCCACCCCGGCCAGTTTGGCCTTGAGATCGGTGGCGTAGACCACCAGACCGCCCCGGACCACCGCGCTGGCACCCGGCACCTCGGTCAGCGTCGCGCAGACCAGGCCGGCGGTCAGCGATTCGGCCGTGGCGACGGTCTCGCCGCGCTCGGTGAGCCGGAGGATCAGCGGGCGGGCGAGGGCCGCTTCTTCTCCCGTCACTCCCCCGTCACCGCCCGCAGTCCCGCGGCCCGCAGCCGGATCGCGCGCAGGACGTAGTCGGCCCCGGTCACCACGGTGAGCACCAGCGCGAGCCCCATCAGGATCCAGCGTAGTGCCGTCAGCCCGTCGGGCAGCGGCAGCAGATAGGCCACGATCGCCGCGATCTGGGACAGCGTCTTGGCCTTGCCCCCGCGGCTGGCCGCGATCACCCCGAACCGGATCACCCAGAACCGCAGGAGGGTGACCCCGAGCTCCCGGACCGCTATGACGATCGTCACCCACCAGGGCAGCTCGGCGAGCACGCTCAGCCCGACCAGCGCCGCGCCGGTCAGCGCCTTGTCCGCGATCGGGTCGGCGATCTTGCCGAGATCGGTGATCAGCCCGTACCGGCGGGCCACCCAGCCGTCGACCTGGTCGGTCAGCGAGGCGAGGGCGAACAGCGCCGTGGCGACCGCGCGCCAGGTGGTGTCGTGCCCGCCGCCGGCGAACAGGGCGACGACGAACACCGGCACCAGCACCAGGCGGGCCAGCGTCAGGAGGTTGGCGACGTTGATGTTGGACACGCGTCTGCGCGGCAGGCCACCGGCGCCTTCGCCGGTGGCCGCGGTCTCGTCGGCGCCCGCACTCATCAGTCCACGTCCGGCCGGACGATGAGGTCCACGCCTTCGCTGTCGACCACGCGGCAGCGGACCAGCTGCCCCACCTCGAGCCCGTCGCCGTCGAGCACCACACAGGCACCGTCGACCTCGGGCGCCTGGTGGGCCGCCCGTCCGACCACCTCGTCCTCGGTCTCGTCGATGAGCACGTCGACCACTTCACCGACGCGTTCTTCGGCGCGCTGCGCGGTGAGCTCCTCGACCAGGGCGGAGATCTTCGCGACCCGCTCGGTCACCAGCTCGGGGTCCACCTTGCCGTCGAAGGTCTCGGCCTCCGTGCCGTCCTCGTCGGAGTAGCCGAACACCCCGACCGCGTCGAGGCGGGCCGCGGTGAGGAAGCGTTCCAGCTCGGCGACGTCGTCCTCGGTCTCGCCGGGGAAGCCGACGATGACGTTGGTGCGGATGCCCGCGGCGGGCGAATACCCGCGGATCTGGCCGATCAGCTCCAGGAACGAGCCGGTGGAACCGAACCGGCGCATGCGCCGCAGCACGGGTTCGCTGGAGTGCTGGAACGACAGGTCGAAGTAGTCGGCGACCCCCGGCGTGGTGGCGATGACCCGGACCAGGTCCGGCCGGGTTTCCGCGGGCTGCAGGTAGGACACCCGCACCCGCTCGATGCCCTCGACGGCGGCCAGCCGCGGCAGCAGCCGCTCCAGCGCCCGGGTGCCGCCCTCGGCGCGGGGGAGGTCCTTGCCGTAGGAGGTCGAGTTCTCGCTGACCAGGTAGAGCTCCTTGACCCCGGAGGCGGCCAGCCATTCGGCCTCGGCCACGACCTCGTCGGGGTGGCGGGAGACGAACGAGCCCCGGAACGACGGGATGGCGCAGAACGAGCAGCGGCGGTCACACCCGGAGGCGATCTTCAGCGCCGCCACCGGGGAGGAGTCCAGCCGCCTGCGCAGCACGCGCGGCCCCCAGCCCGCCTGCTCCCCCGCGCCGGTCCCGCCGTGGCCGGGCACCGTGACCGCGGCGGCCGCGGCCGGGCGCTGGACCGGGCTGATCGGCAGGAGGGTGCGCCGGTCCGCGGGCACGTGCGAGGCGATCCGGTGCCCGGACACGATCGCGCCCAGCTTCTCCGCCAGGTCCGGGTAGTGGTCGAACCCCAGGACCGCGTCGGCCTCGGGCAGGCTCTCGGCCAGCTCCGCGCCGTACCGCTCGGCCATGCAGCCGACCGCCACCACCTTCGCGCCGGTGTCCGCCGCCGCCAGCAGGGTGTCCACCGAATCCTTCTTCGCCGATTCGACGAAACCGCACGTGTTGACCACGATCACCTCGGAGGACTCCGGATCGTCGGTCAGCTCCCAGCCCCCGGCCGCGAGGCGGCCGGCCAGCTCCTCGGAATCGACCTCGTTGCGGGCACAACCGAGGGTCAGTAGCGAGACGCGTCGAGCGGCGGTCGAATCGGTGGAAGACACCCAATCAGGGTAGCTGCCGGGGCAGGTCGGCCAACGTCAGCAGGGTCAACTCCTCGTCGGCGAGGCCCTCCAGGTCCGCTTCCGGCCCCGCCAGGCGCAACGCCTGCGCGCCGATCGCCTGCTCCAGCAGCCCGCGCGCGGACCGGCCGTTGGCGAAGCCCTCGCCCCGGTCGATACCCGCCATCATCGCGGGCAGCGCCTCGGCGAGGTCCGGTGCGAGGCGGTAGCCCTGCTTGGTGGCCATCGCAGTGAAGATCGCGGCGAGCTCGGAGTCGGTGTAGTCCGGGAAATCCACGGTGCCGCCGAAGCGGGAGCGCAGCCCGGCGTTGCTGTCGAGGAAGCGGTCCATGTCCCCGGGGTAGCCCGCCGCGATGACGATCATGTCCTCGCGGTGGTTCTCCATCTGCACCAGCAGTTCCGCCACGGCCTCCTTGCCGAAGTCGGCGCCGTTGGCGTAGCCCTGGACCAGGTTGTAGGCCTCGTCGATGAACAGCACCCCACCCACGGCGCGCTCGCACACCTCGCGCGTCTTCGGCGCGGTCTGCCCGATGTACTCGCCCACCAGGTCCGGCCGGGCCACCTCCACCAGGTGCCCGGACGGCAGTACCCCGAGTTCGCGGTAGAGCTGCCCCATCAGCCGGGCCACCGTGGTCTTCGCGGTACCGGGATTGCCGGTGAACACCAGATGGCGGCTGCGCGCCCCCACCGGCAGCCCCGCCGTCCGGCGCCGGGCGTCGAGCCGGGTTTCGGCGACCAGCGCGCGCACGCGCTGCTTGACCGGTTCGAGGCCGATCATGCCGTCCAGCTCGCCCATCAGCTCTTCGAGGCTGCGGCGCGGACCCGCGTCGTCGGCCACCGCCACCCCCGACTCGGTGGGCAGGTCGGCCGCGGTGAGCAGGGCCAGCGCGGCGCGATCGGCCTGCGGCGCGCTCGCCAGCCTGCTGGACTGCTTTCCGATCGTGGTTTCCAGCAGCCCCCGTGCCGAGCGCCCGTTGGCGAAGCCGCGGCCGCGCGGGATGCGCCGGACCGCCTCCGGCAGGGCCCGCTCCATGTCCGGGTCGAGCCGGTACCCCTGTTTCTCGGCCATGACCTCGAAGATCGCGGCGAGTTCGCCGTTGTCGTAGTCCGGGAACTCGACGCGGCCGGCGAAGCGCGAGCGCAACCCGGGGTTGGACTCCATGAACTCGTCCATCTCCCTGGGGTAGCCTGCCACGATCACCAGCATGTCGTCGCGGTGGTTTTCCATCTGCACCAGCAGTTCCGCGACGGCCTCCTTGCCGAAGTCGTTCTCGGCGTCCTGGACGAGGTTGTAGGCCTCGTCGATGAACAGCACCCCGCCGACCGCGCGCTCGCACACGTCCCGGGTCTTGGGCGCGGTCATCCCGATGGCCTCGCCCACCAGATCGGGGCGGGCCACCTCCACCAGGTGTCCCGAAGGCAGCACGCCGAGCTCCCGGTAGATCTGACCCATCAGGCGGGCCACCGTGGTCTTCGCGGTACCGGGATTGCCGGTGAACACCAGATGGCGGCTGCGCGTGGCGACCTTCATCCCCGCCTCGCGGCGCTGCGCGTCCACCTTGGTCTCGTCCACGAGCGCGCGAACCCGCCGCTTGACCGGGGCCAACCCGATCATTTCGTCCAGATCGGACAGCAGTTCGGCCAGGTCGCGGCGCGGACCGGCGTCGTCGGACTGGCCGACCGCGGCCTCGCGCGGCAGGTCGGCGGCGACCAGCAGGGCCAGCGCGTCCGGTTCGGACGGTGCCTCGTTCGCGATCCGCGTCGACTGCCTGCTGATGGTGGCCTCCAGCAGGCCGCGCGCCGAACGCCCGTTGGCGAAACCGCGGCCCCTCGGGATCCGCCGGATCGCCTCCGGCAGCGCCTGGACGAGGTCCGGCGCGAGCCGGTAACCCTGCTGCTTGGCGATCAGCTCGAAGATCGCGGCGAGCTCTTCGTTGGTGTAGTCGGGGAAGTCCACCCGGCCGGCGAACCGCGAGCGCAGGCCCGGGTTCGCCTCCAGGAACTCGTCCATCTCCTTGGGATAGCCCGCCGCGAACACCACGAAGTCCTCGCGGTGGTTTTCCATCTGCACCAGCAGTTCCGCCACGGCTTCCCGGCCGTGGTCGCTCTCGCCGTCCTGCACGACGTTGTAGGCCTCGTCGATGAACAGCACGCCGCCCATCGCCTGCTGGCACACCTCGCGCGTCTTGCCCGCGGTCTTCCCGATCCACTCCGACACCAGGTCGGGGCGGCCCGCCTCGATCACGTGGCCCTTGGGCAGCACACCGAGCGCGTGGTAGATCTTGGCGACCAGCCGGGCCACGGTGGTCTTGGCCGTGCCGGGGTTTCCCGTGAAGACCAGATGCCTGCTGCGCGAGGCCACCTTCATCCCGGCGGCCCGCCGCTGGGCGTCCACGTCCATTTCCGCCACCAGCGCCCGCACCCGCTGTTTCACCGCGCCGAGCCCGATCATCGCGTCGAGTTCGGCCAGCAGCTCCTCGACCGGCTGCCCCTGTTCGCGGCGCGCGACGGCCAGTTGCTCCACGTCCGGCAGATCGACCTGCGGCCGGTCCCCCACCATTGCACCGCGCCCGATGGCGCTGGTGATCGCGGCGCCGACCAGTGCCTCGACCTCCCGCGCGTCGGCGGTCCGCAGCTCGCCCACCAGCGTGCCGAGCCGTTCACGGGCGCCAGGGGATACCATGGCGTTGCGTTCGGCCAGCAGCACGTCGAGCAGCATGGTCGCGGCCGCGGGCTCGCTGAGGTCCGGCATCCGGTAACCGATCACGCGCGCACCGAGGCGCGACGACTCGGCGGCCAACCTGTCCAGGACCTTTTCCCCGCCGCTGAGCACCACCAGGCGGCAGCTGTTCTGGTCGTGGGCCAACTCGTCCAGGAGCTTCGCCACGCCCGCCGCATCCCCTTCGAGCAGCACATCCAGTTCCTCGATGAAGAACAGGCCGGGGCTCGCGTCCCGTTCGACCGCTTCCATTTCGGAGCGCAGCATGGCGTTCAAGGTCTGCCCGGCCCGCTCGGCGCGCTGCACCAGTTCCGTTCCCGACCAGGTGGTGATGACGTTGAAGGTGAGGTTGCGGGCCTTGAGCTCGTCCCGCACCGCCCGCCACAGGCGGCGATGGCCGCTGCGCGCGGGGCCGGTGAACAGCAGCAGCGGGTTCGGCTCCGGCACGGCGGGCGGCGGGGCCGCCATCTGCTGCTCCTCCGGCGGATGGCGGGTGCCCTCGGCCCACTGCACGATCCGGATCACCTTGTCCAGATACGCCAGGGCGGATTCGGGCCCGCTGACGAAACCCGACCCGTTGGGCAGCACGGCGTAGGCCACCGCCGGTGGTACGG
>NZ_VJWX01000297.1 GCF_007713715.1 Amycolatopsis rhizosphaerae | reverse complement strand
GAACTGGGGCGACCCCGGCGGGTACGCCGGGCAGCTCGCCGAGGAGGCGGGCATGCGCCTCGACGAGTTCCTCGCGCACGTCCCCGCCCGCATGGGGATCACCACGGGACGGCTCACGGAACCGGAGGAGACCGCGGCACTGGTCGCCTTCCTCGCCTCGCCGCTGTCGGGCAACCTCACCGGAGCCGACTACCTCGCCGACGGGGGTGTGATCAAGACCGTGTGACCGGAGGGTGGCCGGAAACCCCTGGCGTAACGGCCAAGGGCGCCCATAGTGTCGGGCCATGCGAGCTGAAGACGTACGCCGGTTCCGGGACGAAACCCCGGGCTGCGCCGAGGTGATCCACTTCAACAACGCGGGTTCGTCGCTGCCACCGGCCCCGGTGACCGACACCGTGCTCGGCTACCTGCGGGACGAAGCCCGGCAAGGCGGGTACGAAGCGGCCGACGCGGCCGCCGACCGGATTTCCGCCGCGTACACGTCCACCGCGCGCCTGCTCGGTGCCGCCGACGACGACATCGCCTTCACCGACAGCGCCACCCGGTCCTGGCAGGCCGTCTTCTACGCGCTGCGCCTCGGCCCCGGCGACCGGATCCTCACCTGCCGGTCCGAGTACGCCAGCAATGCCATCGCCTATCTGCAGAGCGGCGCCGACGTCGAGGTCGTCGACGACGACGAGAACGGTCAGGTCGACGTCGCCGACCTGGCCCGCCGCATCGACGACCGCGTGAAACTGATCTCGATGAACCACGTGCCCACGCACGGCGGCCTGGTCAACCCGGCCGAGGAGGTGGGCGCGGTCGCCGGGGAGGCGGGCATCCCGTTCCTGCTGGATGCCTGCCAGGCGATCGGCCAGCTCGATCTCGACGTGACGCGGCTGCGGTGCGACGCGCTGACCGGCACCGGCCGCAAGTACCTGCGCGGTCCCCGCGGCACCGGCCTGCTGTACGTGCATCCACGACTGAGGGAGCGGCTGGAACCGGCGATGCTCGACCTGCACTCGGCCACCTGGACCTCGCCGACAACCTACCGGGTGGAGGCGTCCGCCAAGCGGTTCGAGGCCTGGGAGCGCAGCCAGGCGCTGCTACTGGGGCTCGGCGCGGCTGTCGACTACGCACTGGCGATCGGGCTGCCCGCGATCGAGGAACGGGTGACCGCACTGGCGGAACGGCTGCGCGCCGACCTCGGGCAGGTGCCCGGGGTCACGGTGCACGACCAGGGCAAGCGCCGGTGCGGCATCGTGACCTTCACCGTCGAGGGGGTGCCTTCGGGCCAGGTGAAGCAACGGCTGGGCGAGGCCAGGATCAACACCTCGGTCACCAACCGCACGTCCGCGCAGTACGACTTCAGCTCCCGGTCGCTTCCGGAATTGGTGCGAGCGTCGGTGCACTACTACAACACCGACGAAGAGATCCGCGCGCTGGTCGAAGAGGTCGACCGGTTGCGCTGATGCCCTTTTCACCCGAGCCGGGTGAAGACATTCATTCGCCGGGCCACCAGTGGAGAAAACGAGCGGAAAAATACCCCACTCCACGTGAAACGGCCCGATTATCCTTGTGGTCGCGATTCCGGTTCCCTAGGAAATGAGTTGTCCGGAAACCGCGAAACACAAGGAGGAGATCCGCATGAAAGGATCACCAAAGCGGAAGGTCCGCCGAATCCTGGTCATGCTGCTGGCCACCTTCGGCGCCCTACTGGCCTTCGGCTCGCAGGCCGTGGCGGCGGAGGGCCGCCTGGTCCAGCACCGGTCCGGGATCAACCTCAACTACTTCCCCAGAGACGTACACCGTGGACAGTTCGTCCGCTTCGACGCGAGGGTCCATTGCGACCGCGCCGACTTCCGCGGCACGGTGACCTTCTACGACCTGCGCGATCACCGGCTGCTCGGCAGGGACCACGTCGACCGGCACCGGCACGCGACCATCGGGACCAGGATCTACAGCCCCGGCAGGCACATGGTGCGAGCCACTTTCGACAGTGACCGGGGCTTCTGCCACCGCGCGAGCGACACGGTCACCTTCTTCGTGCGCTGAACCGGCGCTCCCGGCCACAGACGGCAAACCCGGTCCCCGTCGCCTTTCGAGGCGCCGGGACCGGGCTCCGCTTTTCGTGGCAACCGAAGGAGATACCGTGACGGCACGTCGCTACCCTCGGGCAACGGCCTCCTCGACATTTTTTCCGGAAACGGGCGCGATTGTGAACCCGGGAAAGTCAAGAGCCGTGAAAGCCACCGCCCCCTCAACCCGGCCGTCGGCCAACCGGTCCGGCTGATCGCCGGCGTCACCTGCTCGTCCTACACCGGCGACTGCCGCCCATGCGGAGCCTTCCGCCAGACCCACCCCCGCAGCCACCGCATCCGATAGCCTCGCACATCGCCCTCCAGTCGGGGGGCCTATGGACACGATCGGCAGCGGGACCCCAGGATGGGGCGCATGTTGACCACCCTCCTCGCCTTTCTCGGCGCCTGCACCCTGATCGCGGCCTCGCCCGGACCGAGCACAATGTTGATCATCCGACAGTCCCTGCGCAGCCGGCGTGCCGGTTTCCTCACTGTGCTGGGCAACGAGACCGGCGTCTTCGTGTGGGGTGCCATCGCCGCGTTCGGGCTCACCGCACTGCTCGCGGCCTCTCAGCTGGCGTACGACATCATGCGGATCGCCGGTGCCGTGACTCTGGTCGCCTTCGGTCTCAAGACGCTGCTGGACGCCCGTGGCGAGCAGGGCCAAGAGGAGAGCCAGGACGCACAGGCAGGACGCTCGGGTTGGGCTTCCTACCGCTCGGGCCTGCTGCTGAACCTCGCCAATCCCAAGGCCGCGGTGTTCGCGATGTCCTTCCTTCCGCAGTTCGTGCCCGCAGGCGCCCCTCATCTGCCCACCATGATCGGCCTGGCGGCCATCTGGGCCGTCTTCGAGGTCGGCTACTACGGACTGTATGTATGGTTCGTAGGCCGAATGAAGAAGATCATCTCCCGAGCCAAGGTACGTCAGCACCTCGAGCGGGTCTCCGGCACCGTGCTGGTCCTTCTTGGTGTTCGGATGGCTATCGAGAGCTGACGACGGCTGACGCCGTGTCCCCGTTTCCGCGGGTCAAAGACGATTGAGTGACCGTTGTGACCAGCCCTACCCGGTTCGCTCCCCTACGGCCATCCCAGGGAGACGGCGCCCGAGATAGCGCCACGGCCGTGGACCGGGACTCGTAGTCACCCGGTTGGTCACTCAGTTGCCCGAAGAGGGCGCCACCGGTCCGGTGGCGCCCTCTTCGACGTGCTGTTTTCCGGTGGGCGCAGCAGGGTTCGAACCTGCGACCCCTTGCT
This sequence comes from Amycolatopsis rhizosphaerae, assembly GCF_007713715.1. Lineage (GTDB taxonomy): Bacteria > Actinomycetota > Actinomycetes > Mycobacteriales > Pseudonocardiaceae > Amycolatopsis_E > Amycolatopsis_E rhizosphaerae. Next base: position 5,489 of record NZ_VJWX01000297.1, on the reverse strand, counting down.
TGTAAGGCAAGTGCTCTTCCGCTGAGCTATGCGCCCGCACCGCCGGGCCCGGAGGGCCCGGCGGTGGCGGATCAGGCGGCCAGTTCCGCCACGGCCTTCTTCCACGCCTCCTGGTCGCGCGCCTCGCCGGGCTGGTTCACCTCGGCGAACCGGACGATACCCTCCTTGTCGATCAGGAAGGTGCCGCGGACGGCGAGGCCGGCGGCCTCGTTGAACACACCGTAGGTCTTGGCGACCTCACCGTGCGGCCAGAAGTCCGACAGCAGCGGGAACTGGTAGCCCTGCTGCTCGGACCAGGCCTTGAGCGAGAACGGCGTGTCCACCGACACCCCGAGTACCTGCACGCCCTTGCCGTCGTACTCGGCGAACTCGTCCCGCAGCTGGCACAGCTCACCGGTGCAGATGCCGCTGAAGGCGAACGGGTAGAACACCAGCAGGACCGGCTTGTCGCCCCGGAACGAGGACAGCGTCACCGGCTGCTTGTTGTAGTCGTTGAGCGTGAAGTCCGGGGCCTGGGAACCGACCTCGACCGCCATACTTGCGCACCTCTCCCGCGTCGCGCGTTACGTCTGCCGTCTCACCTTAGCGTGCGGACGATCAGCGCTTGGACTTCGACTTCGGTGAAACCAGCTTCGTGCCGGACCAGTTGGTCCCCACGCTGATGTTGGAGGTCTGCGCGAGCCCGACGGTCGGCACCGCCTCGGCGATCTCGCTGGGTTCGACGTGCCCGGGCTGACCGGTCTTGGGTGTGAGCACCCAGATCACCCCGTTCTCGTCCAGCGGGCCCCGCGCGTCCATGATCGCGTCGACCAGGTCGCCGTCGTCCTCCCGCCACCAGAGCAGCACGACGTCGATGACCTCGTCGGCGTCCTCGTCGAGGAGCTCGCCACCGATATGTTCTTCGATCGCCGCGCGCAGGTCGTCGTCGACGTCCTCGTCCCAGCCGATCTCCTGAACCACCATGTCCGGCTTGATCCCAAGCCTTTCGGCGACGCTGCCGTAATCAGCGTCTCCAGCGGCGACCACTGCTGTCACTCCTCCAACTAAGACCGATGGCCGGGGGGCTGTCCCCGGCCACGTTAGTACACGGATGGGGCTAGCGAACACGCCCGCGGCGAACCGCGCAACCGTCCACACCGGATGTGTACCAAGTCGTTTCGCGGCGCAGGAGCCTCCCGGGGGGCTCGACGCGACCGAAATCACCCCGCGCCCGACCCCACGCGAGGGCATGTGGCCTACTGTGGTGCTTGCCTCGCGCGCACGCGCGCGCGAGGGGGTCGCGGATTGCGGCTGTGACGTGGACAAACGTTACCGTCGAGTAGCGATGACGAATGTGCTGAAAAGGACGACGATGGCAGCGGAGTACCCACCCGGCGGGCGGGTATTCGACCCTGCGAAGTGACAACGGCGAGGAGATCCCTTGGCCCCCCAGAACGACCAGGCCGCACGTCCGGGCAGCGATGCCCGGCAGGCGCCGGCGCGGGTTCGCGTCATCCGAGACGGGATGGCTGCGTACCTGCCCGACATCGACCCGGAGGAGACCGCCGAGTGGCTCGACTCCTTCGACGAGGCGCTCGCCCGCGGCGGGCAGCAGCGGGCGCGCTACCTGATGCTGCGGATCCTGGAACGTGCTCGTGAACGCAACATCGGCGTCCCGCCGCTGACCGCGACGGACTACGTCAACACCATCCCCACGGAGAACGAACCCTGGTTCCCCGGTGACGAAGAGATCGAGCGCCGCTACCGGGCCTACATCCGCTGGAACGCGGCGATCATGGTGCACCGCGCCCAGCGGCCCGGCGTCGGCGTTGGCGGACACATCTCGACGTACGCGTCTTCGGCCGCGCTCTACGAGGTGGGGTTCAACCACTTCTTCCGCGGCAAGGACCACTCCGGCGGCGGCGACCAGCTGTACATCCAGGGGCACGCCTCCCCGGGTATCTACGCCCGCGCCTTCCTGGAGGGCAGGCTCACCGAGTCCCAGCTCGACGGGTTCCGGCAGGAGCTCTCGCACGCCGGTGCCGGCGGCGGGCTGCCCTCGTACCCGCACCCGCGCCTGATGGCGGACTTCTGGGAGTACCCCACGGTCTCCATGGGCCTCGGCCCGATGAACGCCATCTACCAGGCCCGGTTCAACCGCTACCTGCACGACCGGGGCATCAAGGACACCGGCGACCAGCACGTCTGGGCGTTCCTCGGCGACGGCGAGATGGACGAGCCCGAGTCGCGCGGCCTGATCCACGTCGCCGCGGGCGAAGGCCTGGACAACCTGACCTTCGTGATCAACTGCAACCTGCAGCGGCTGGACGGGCCGGTCCGCGGCAACGGTAAGATCATCCAGGAGCTGGAGGCGTACTTCCGGGGCGCCGGCTGGAACGTCATCAAGGTCATCTGGGGCCGCGAGTGGGACGCGCTGCTGCACGGCGACCGCGACGGCGCGCTGGTCAACCTGATGAACCAGACGCCGGACGGCGACTACCAGACCTACAAGGCCAACGACGGCGCCTACGTCCGCGAGCACTTCTTCGGCCGCGACCCGCGCACGAAGGCCCTGGTCAAGGACCTCAGCGACGCCGAGATCTGGAACCTCAAGCGCGGTGGGCACGACTACCGCAAGGTGTACGCGGCGTACAAGGCGGCGATGGAGCACCACGGCCAGCCGACCGTGATCCTGGCGCACACCATCAAGGGCTACGGCCTCGGCCCGGCGTTCGAGGGCCGCAACGCCACGCACCAGATGAAGAAGCTCACGCTCGACGACCTGAAGCTGTTCCGGGACGTCCAGCGCATCCCGATCAGCGATGCCGAACTCGAGCGCAACCCGAAGCTGCCGCCGTACTACCACCCTGGCCGGAACTCGCCCGAGATCGAGTACATGATCGGCCGCCGCCGGGCGCTGGGCGGGTTCCTGCCGGAGCGCCGCGCGAGCCGGGCCAAGCCACTGGTGCTGCCCGGTGACAAGGTCTACGAGGCGGTCCGCAAGGGCTCGGGCAAGCAGGAGGTCGCCACCACCATGGCGTTCGTCCGGCTGGTCCGCGAGCTGGCCAAGGACGCCGAGATCGGGCAGCGGATCGTGCCGATCATCCCGGACGAGGCCCGCACCTTCGGCCTCGACTCGATGTTCCCCACGGCCAAGATCTACAACCCGCACGGGCAGACCTACACCTCGGTCGACGCGAACCTGATGCTGGCGTACAAGGAGTCCGAGCACGGCCAGCTGCTGCACGAGGGCATCAACGAGGCCGGGTCCACCGCCTCGTTCACCGCCGTCGGCACGTCCTACGCCACGCACGGCGAGCCGATGATCCCGATCTACATCTTCTACTCGATGTTCGGGTTCCAGCGCACCGGCGACGGGCTGTACGCGGCGGCCGACCAGATGGCGCGCGGGTTCGTGCTCGGCGCCACCGCGGGCCGCACCACGCTGACCGGCGAAGGGCTCCAGCACGCCGACGGGCACTCGCTGCTGCTCGCGCACACCAACCCGGCGGCGGTCGCCTACGACCCGGCGTGGTCGTTCGAGATCGCGCACATCGTGCGGGACGGCCTGCGGCGCATGTACGGCGAGGGCGGCCCGGACGGCAACGGTGAGAACATCTTCTACTACCTCACCGTGTACAACGAGCCGTACCAGCAGCCGGCCGAGCCGGAGAACCTCGACGTGGACGGGCTGCTGCGCGGCCTGTACCGCTACGCCGAGGCGCCCGCCGGGGACGGTCCGCAGGCGCAGATCCTGGTCTCCGGCGTGACCATGCCCGACGCGCTCAAGGCGCAGCGGATGCTGGCCGAGGACTGGGGCGTGCGGGCCGCGGTGTGGTCGGCCACGTCGTGGTCCGAGCTGCGCCGTGAAGCGGTCGAGGTGGACCGGGACAACCTGCTGCACCCGGCCGATCCGCCGCGCGTGCCGTACGTGACGCAGGCGCTGAGCGGCGTTCCCGGGCCGGTCGTGGCGGCCTCGGACTGGATGCGGGCGGTGCCCGACCTGATCCGTCCGTGGGTCCCCACCGAGATGGTCACCCTCGGCACCGACGGGTTCGGTTTCTCCGACACCCGCCCGGCCGCGCGGCGGCACTTCCTGGTCGACGCCGAGTCGATCACGGTGGCCACGCTGGCGGCGCTGGCCGGCCGCGGTGAGGTCGAGCAGGCGAAGGTGGTGGAGGCGGCGCGGAAGTACCGGATCCACGACGTGTCGGCGGCCGGACCGCAGCTGTCCGACTCGGGCAACGCCTGACGATCACCCGTCGCCCCGGCCCGGAGCAAGGGATGTTTACTACGGCTCACCCGTAGTGAACATCCCTTGCTCCAGCGCGGCCGGCCCCGTCCCCAGAGGAAGTGCCCCTTGCTCCCGTTGTCCCAGAGGCGGCTGCCCCGGCCCGCCGAACTCCGGCAGATCCTGCGCCCCAAGCCGGTCCGGCTGAACCCGGTCGAGCGGCGGCTCGCCAACGCCCACACCATCGCGGACCTGCGCATGCTCGCGCGCCGTCGTGCGCCGCGCGCGGTGTTCGACTACACCGACGGCGCCGCCGAACTCGAAGACAGTCTCCGTCGCGCCCGGCAGGCGTTCCGGTCCGTGGAGTTCCGGCCGAACGTGCTGCGCGGCGTGGCCGACGTGGACACCGGCGTGTCCGTGCTGGGGCGGCGCTCGGCACTGCCGTTCGCGTTCGCGCCCACCGGGTTCACCCGGATGATGCATCACGAAGGCGAGCGCGCGGTCGCCCGCGTGGCGGAGCGAGAGAACATCCCCTACGCGCTTTCCACCATGGGCACCACCTCCATCGAGGAGGTGGCCAAGGCGGCACCCGGGGCCAGGAAGTGGTTCCAGCTCTACGTGTGGCGCGACCACGGGGCAGGCGAGGAGCTCATGGCGCGGGCCATCGAGGCCGGCTACGACACGCTGCTGCTCACCGTGGACACCCCGGTCGGCGGGGCCCGCCTGCGTGACGTGCGCAATGGCCTGACCATTCCGCCCACGCTGACGCTGCGCACCTTCGTCGACGGCGCGATGCACCCGTCGTGGTGGTTCAACCTGCTCACCACCGAGCCGCTGACGTTCGCCTCGCTGGACGGCTGGCCCGGCACGGTCGCCGAACTGATCAACACGCTGTTCGATCCGACGCTGAGCTTCGACGATCTGGCCTGGGTGCGGGAAAGCTGGCCGGGCAAGCTCGTGGTCAAGGGCATCCAGAACCCCGACGACGCCCGCGACGTCGTCAAGTACGGCGCGGACGCGGTGGTCCTGTCCAACCACGGGGGACGCCAGCTCGACCGCGCCCCGACCCCGCTGGAACTGCTGCGGCCCACCCTCGACGCGGTGGACGGCGCGGCGGAGGTGTGGCTCGACACCGGCATCCTCTCCGGCGGCGACATCGTGGCCGCGATCGCGCAGGGCGCGACCACCTGCCTGATCGGCCGGGCCTACCTGTACGGCCTGATGGCGGGCGGTGAGCGGGGCGTCCAGCGGTGTGTGGACATCCTGCGCGCGGAAATCG
>NZ_VJWX01000296.1 GCF_007713715.1 Amycolatopsis rhizosphaerae | reverse complement strand
GGGTGGGACTCGCCCATGCAAGGACCGACTTTGCCGGGGTCCTGGCCGAATCGACCGTGAAGGGACCCTTCACGGCAGCGACTCAGGCGGCTTCGCCAGGGCGCTTGTGGTACTTGTCGACGTACTCCTGCTCGGACAGTTCGAGGATGGCGTACATGATCTCGTCCGTCACCGCGCGGCGGATCGCCGGAGAGGACTCGAGACCGTCGTAGCGGGAGAAGTCGAGCGGATCGCCGAAGCGCACCGTGACCTTCGCCAGCCGGGGCACCTTCTTGCCGATCGGCAGCATCTTCTCGGTGCCGGTGAGCGCCACCGGCACCACCTTGGCCCCGGTGGCCAGCGCGAGCGCGCCGACCCCGGTGTGCCCGCGGTGGAGCCGCCCGTCGAGGGAGCGGGTGCCCTCCGGGTAGATGCCGAACACGCCACCCTTGTCGAGCACCTTGCGGGCGGCTTCGAGCGCGGCCAGCCCGGCCATCGCGTTGCCGCGTTCCACCGGGACGTAGCCCAGTGCGCTCAGGAAGGCCGCCACGAACCGGGCCTTCAGGCCGCGTCCGGTGAAGTACTCGGCCTTGCCGAGGAACGACACCGGGCGGGGGGTGGCGATGGGGATCACGAAGGTGTCCACCGCCGCGCGGTGGTTGGCCGCCAGGATGACCGGCCCGGTCCTCGGCACCTTCTCCGCGCCGTGGACCTCCGGTCGGTAGACGAAGCGCGCCAGCGGCGCGAGTACCAGCCGGATCAACAGGTGTAGCAAGACTCCTCCAGTCCCGATCTCGTCCCCAGCATGGCACTTCCGCGCCCGGCCGCTCCAGGGGTGCCGGGAGACCGCCACGAAGTGGTGACCTGGCGGTACCCCGGGTCGCGCCCACGACGGTACGCTCCGGCTCCGCCCCCGGAAGCGGCACCGGGCGCCGCGCCACGCGACTCGCCGTGCTTGACGGACGCGGCACGCCGTCGTGTGTCACGATCGTCGCGTGACGACCGCGCTCATCTACCTCGTAGTCATGCTGCTCGTGGCGGCGGTGGTGTTCCTGCTGGCCGCCGTCGTGTTCGGGCGAGGTGAAGAGCTCGCCCCGCTGCCGCCGGGCAGTTCGCCCACGAGACTGCCCGTCCGTGACATCACCGGGGAGGACGTGCAGGCGGTGAAGTTCCAGCTCGTGCTGCGCGGCTACAAGATGTCCGAAGTGGACTGGGTGATTCGGCGGCTCGGTGGTGAGATCGACACCCTCCGTGCCCGGGTGCGGGAGTTGGAGGATGAGCGCGAGAGGTCGAGATGAGCGATCTGGTGGTTTCCGTCGAGGTCGCCGCACCCGCGGGGACGACCTGGCTCGCGCTGACCGACTGGCCGCGTCAGCACGAATGGATGCTCGGCACGGACGTCCGCGTGGTGTCGGGGGACGGGCGGAGCGTGGGGTCGCGCATCGCCGCGTTCACCGGTGTCCGGGGCATCGGGTTCACCGACACGATGGAGATCACCACTTGGGAGCCGCCGGTGCGGTGCGCGGTCCGTCACCTCGGCCGGGTCGTGCGGGGAAGCGGCGCCTTCCACGTGCATGCCAAGGGGCCGCAGGAGTCGGTGTTCGTGTGGTCGGAGAGCCTGGTCCTGCCGCTCGGGCCGCTCGGCAAACTCGGCTGGCCCGCGGTGAAGCCCGCGTTCAGGCTCGGTCTGCATGAGTCGCTGCGCAGGTTCGCGGCGTTCGCGGAGAACTATTCGATGGGGGAGAGATGACCGGCCTGCTGGGTTCCGACGGGGTCGCCCGATGCCCGTGGGGCAATTCCGCGCCCGACTACGCGGCCTACCACGACTCGGAGTGGGGGGTGCCGCTCCGCGGCCAGGACGAGCTGTACGAGCGGTTGTGCCTGGAGGCCTTCCAGTCCGGCCTGTCGTGGCTGACCATCCTGCGGAAGCGGGACGGTTTCCGGCGCGCCTTCGCCGGGTTCGTGCCGGAAAAGGTCGCCGAGTTCGGCGACGAGGACGTAGCCCGGCTTCTCGCCGACGCCTCGATCGTGCGAAACCGGGCGAAGATCCTCGCCGCCATCAACAACGCGCGGGCGATCGCGGAACTGGACCGGCCGCTGGACGAGTTGCTGTGGTCGTTCGCCCCGTCGGGACCGAGGGCGCGGCCGGCCACGATGGCCGAGGTCCCGGCCATCACCCCGGAGTCCAAGGCGATGGCTCGCGAGCTGAAGAAGCGGGGCTTCGCGTTCCTCGGGCCCACCACCTGTTACGCGCTCATGCAGGCCACGGGCATGGTCGACGACCACCTCCGGGACTGTTTCCGGGCGGGCTGAGCGCCCGGTTCGGCCGAAGGTCCTAGTACCTTCGCGGCTTCCGGCCGGACTCCCGGCACGGCAGGGTTCGCGCCATGCGTCGAATCCTGCTTTCCCGGCGGGCACGCGGCCTGCTGATCGCCGCGGTCACCGCGCTGGTCGTGGTGCTCGGGTCCGGGGTCGCCCTGCTGAAGGTCGCCGATGCGCGGAGCTTCCAGTTCTTCGGGGAAATCGTCGATCACGTGGACACCACCGAGAAGGTGGTCGCGCTGACCTTCGACGACGGCCCCGACCCGGCGGGCACCCGTCCCGTCCTGGACACCCTCGCCGCCCGCGGTGTGCCCGCCACGTTCTTCCTGATCGGCCGTGAGCTGGCCGCCCACCCGGAGCTCGGCAGGCAGATCGCCGCGGCCGGGCACGAACTCGGCAACCACACCTTTTCCCACCAGCGGATGGTTCTGGTGACTCCGGGTTTCGTCGCCGACGAGATCGAGGCGACCGACGCGCTGATCCGCCAGACCGGGTACGCGGGCGAGATCCTCTTCCGGCCGCCGAACGGCAAGAAACTGTTCGCCCTGCCGCACTACCTGGCCGGGCACCAGCGCAAGACGATCATGTGGGATGTGGAGCCCAACTCCTATCCCGAAGTGGACGCGAGTGCCACCGCCACCGCGAACTACACCGTCGAGCACGTGCGCCCCGGTTCGATCGTCGTGCTCCATGCGATGTACGCGGGGCGGCAGCAGACCCGGGACGCGCTGGGTCCGATCATCGACGGGCTCAGGCAGCGCGGGTACCGGTTCGTGACCGTGTCGCAGCTGCTGTCATCGGCAGGGTCGCACTGACCAGCCATTCCCCGTCCCGCGGGCCGAAGCGGATCGTGCCGCCCGCGTCCCGCACCTGCGCGGCGAGACCGGACAGGCCGAAGCCGGGCCGTGCGGTGGAAACCTTCGCGGCGTTGCGGACGGTCACGGTGACGCGGTCGTCGCCCTCGCACACCTCGACCCGGAGCCGCACCCCGGCACCGTTGTGCCGGAGCGCGTTGGCCGCGGCCTCGGCCACCACCCGTTCGGCGAGAGTCCGGACGGACCGGGGCAGCCCGGTCAGGTCGGGGTCGCGGTCCAGCAGCAGTCCGGCGGTGCGGAGCCGGGCGAGGACCTCGGGGAGGTCCGGGGGTTCCTCGTGGTCTTCCTGCAGGCTGGTCAGGGTGCGGCGGACCAGGGTCAGTGCGCCACGGCCCGCCGAAAGCAGCGTGTCGACACGCTGCCGGTCGGTTTCGTTGAGTTCACCGGCCGCGCGCAGCGCTTCGGCCTGCACGAGCATCACCGCCGTGCTCCGGGCCAGCGTGTCGTGCAGGCGGCGGGCCACCCGGTCGGTCCGCTCGGCGAACTGCCGCCAGCGTTCCAGGCCCAGCAACCAGGCCAGGAACCCGGTGCTCGCGGCGAGCACGGAGCCGTCGAGGAGACCCTTCGAGGGGAAGACCGCGGCGGCGACGGCCGCCACGACCAGCAGGCACAGTTCGGTCCGCACCACGCCGGCCACGCCGTACAACGCGACGAGCACGGGCAGGTACACCAGGTTGTTGTGCGGTGCCAGCAGGAGCCGGGCCACGGTGGCGGTGGCCACCAGGCCCAGTGCCGCCGACGGCCACCGGCGGCGGCCGAGCAGCGGGGCCAGTTGAGCGGCGCTGAGCAGCGCTGCCTGCCAGCCCAGCTGCGGCGACCAGGCCCCACCGGCCAGGAAGACCGCGGTCACGATCACCGCCGTGACGAAAACTTGGCGCATGGACCCGACAGTAGAGTGCGTCCGTGATCACGGTCGCCGTCGTCGATGACCAGGCGCTCGTCCGGGAGGGGCTGGCGCTCATCCTCGGCACCCGGCCCGGCATCGAGGTGACCGAACAGTACGGGTGCGGTGAGGACCTCCTCCGGCAGGACACGGACGTCGACGTCGTGCTCCTCGACCTGTACCTGCCGGGAATCGACGGGCTCGAGGTGCTGCGCAGGCTCCGGCGGAGCCCGGGGCGGCGCCCCCGGGTGCTGATGCTGACCACCGTCGGCAGGCAGCACGAGATCCGCCAGGCACTGGCCGCGGGGGCCGACGGGTTCGTGCTCAAGGATTCCACCGGGGACGAACTGGTGGCGGCGGTGCGGGCGGCGGCCGACGGACTCACGGCGATGAGCGCCTCGGCGACGGCCGCGCTGACCGGTACCCCCGAGGAACCGCTGACCCCGCGCGAACGCGACGTGCTGCGGCTCCTCGGGGAGGGGCTGTCCAACCGGGAGATCGCGGGCAGGCTGCGGCTGGCCGAACGCACGGTCAAGGTGCACGTGGGCAACCTGCTCGCCAAGCTCGGCGTCTCCACCCGCACCCAGGCGGCCCTGCTTGCCAGGGCGGAAGGCCCCTTGCGGAGGTGAGCTACTTGCCCTGGAAGGTGGGCTTGCGCTTCTCGACGAAGGCCTCGACCGCTTCCCGGTGGTCGGCGGTCGCCCCGAGAACGGCCTGCGCGGCGTCCTCGGCCGCCAGCGCCTCGTCGAGCGTGCTCTCCGCGGCGGTGCTCAGCACTTCCTTGATCTTGGCGTAGCAGACGGTGGGCCCGGCGGCGAGCTTCGCGGCCACCGCGTGCGCGCGCTTGGCCAGCTCCTCGTCCAGTACGACCTCGGAGACCAGGCCGAGCCGCAGCGCCTCGGCCGAATCCACCGTGCGGGCCAGCAGCATCAGTTCGGACGCGCGGCCGTAGCCGACCAGGCGCTGCAGCGTCCACGACGCGCCCGAGTCCGGCCCGAGCCCCACGTTGGCGAAGGCCATCAGGAAGTTCGCCGAACTGGCTGAAATCCGCAGGTCGCAGGCGTAGGCCAGCGAGGCGCCCGCGCCGGCGGCCGGGCCGTTGACCGCGGCCACCACGGGCTTGGGCATCTCCACGATCGTCCGCACGATCGGGTTGTAGTGCTCGGACACGGTCCGCAGCGGCCGCGGGTCGTTCGCCTGCAGCAGCGCGACGTGCTCCTTGAGGTCCTGCCCCGCGCAGAACGCCTTGCCCGCGCCGGTGAGCACCACGGCCCGCACCTCCGGCGCGTCCGCGGCCTCGCGCAGTGCCGCCAGCAGGCGCTCCTTGAGTTCGACCGTCAGTGAGTTGTAGGCCTTGGGCCGGTTGAGCGTGAGGGTGCGGACACCGTCCGCGTCGACGGTGAGCAGAACGTCCTCGGTGGTCACTGATGTCCTCCTGCCGATGGGGGCTCGCGAGCCGCATACCAGCACCTATGCAAACACGAAAAGATCGGTCCGCGTTCGCGCGCCCATGTTGATGAGGGAGAATGGCAGATGACACCCGGTTGGCTTAGACAAGCGCGACCCGGGCGCGCCGGTTGAGACGGAGGGAGCACGCTATGGCGGCCATGAAGCCCCGGACCGGAGATGGTCCCCTCGAGGTGACTAAGGAGGGGCGGGGCCTCGTGATGCGCGTTCCGCTCGAGGGTGGTGGTCGACTCGTCGTCGAACTGTCCGCCGAGGAGGCCAAGGACCTGGGCGTCGCCCTGCAGGAGGCCACCAGCTGAGCGTCCGGCTGCCCAGCCGCAGCACCACAGCACCACAGCACCACTTCCACCGGCCGACGTCCCGTCCGCCGGCTTTCGCCGTCCCCTCCGGGAGGTCACTCGATGGCGCGATTTCCCCTGCCAGCCCTGCCCAGTCGGCTGATCGACGTCGAGGTCGCCGACACCGCCCGCCGCGGTGCGCCGACCGCGGTACTGGTCCCGGCCGAGGGGGCGGAGTTCGAGGGGGTGCGCCACTCCGGCAAGGCCGGTGAGATCCGCGAGGTCGCGGGCGGGACGCTCCGCTGGGCGATCGGTGTCGGCGAGGGCGAGGACAAGGACTGGCGAGCCGCCGGTGCCTCCTTCGCCCGCACGGTGCGGCAGGCCGTCACCGACGGCCCGGCACTGAAGACGGTGCAGGTGGAGCTGGGGGCGGACGTCACCGGCGGGCAGGTCGCGGCGCTCGCCACCGGGGCACTGCTCGGCGGCTACCGGTTCAAGGTCACCACCGACACCGGGCCCGCGCTGCCGGTCCTGCGGCTGCTGACCCGCGACGAGCGGGCCGTCCCCGCCTACACGGAACAACTCGAACGGGTGCGGGTGCTGGCCGAGGCCGCCACACTGGCCCGTGACCTGGCGAACACGCCGTCGAACATCAAGAACCCGGCCTGGCTGGCGGAGACCGCCGAGCGGCTGGCCGCGGCGGTGCCCGGGCTGAGCGCCACCGTCCGGGACGAGCAGTGGCTCGCCGAGCAGGGCTTCGGCGGGATACTCGCGGTGGGCGGGGGTTCCGCCAGCCCGCCGCGGCTGATCGAGTTCGCCTACCGCCCGCGCGGAGCCGCGCGGCATCTGCTGCTGGTCGGCAAGGGCATCACCTTCGACACCGGCGGCCTGTCCATCAAGCCCGCCGACGGGATGCACCTCATGCGCACCGACATGTCCGGTGGCGGCGCGGTGATCGCGGCGATCCGCGCGATCGCCTCGCTGCGGCTGGGGGTGCGCGTCACCGCGCTCGTGCCCGCCGCGGAGAACCACGTCTCGGGCAGTTCGTACCGTCCCGGCGACGTGGTGCGGCACTACGGCGGGACCACCACCGAGGTCGGCAACACCGACGCCGAGGGCCGCATGGTCCTGGCCGACGCGCTGGTCTACGGCATCCGCCGGTTCCGGCCCGACGCCGTGGTCGACGTGGCGACCCTGACCGGGGCGATGAAGGTGGCACTCGGGCTGCGGACCGGTGGCCTGTTCGCCACCGAGGACGAGCTGGCCCGGCGCCTGTCCGACGCCGGTGGCCGGGTCGGCGAGGCGTGGTGGCGGATGCCGCTGCTGGACGAGCACGCCGACGCGGTACGCGGCGAGCTGGCCGACGTCCGCCAGACCCCGACGGGACCCGGCGGCATCACCGCGGCCCTGTTCCTGCGCGAGTTCGTCGGCGACGTGCCGTGGGCGCACCTCGACATCGCGGGTCCGGCCCGGGCCGAACAGGCCTACGCGGACGTGGTGCCCGGGGCCACCGGCTTCGCCGCCCGCACCCTGGTGGAGTTCGCCGCGTCCTACGCCTGACGGGGCGAGCGGGTGTCCCGCACGTGGTCGCGGAAGGCGCGGACGGCGGGGGTGAAATGCTCGCCAACGGGCCACACCAGCCCGATGGTGCGGGTGACCTTGGGCCACAGCGGGATTTCCACGACTCCGGCGGGGTGGCCCGCCCCGAAGCGGGGGAGCAGCGCGACGCCGAGCCCAGCCGCGACCAGTCCGCGCACGGTGTCGGATTCCTGGCCCTCGAACGCGATCCTGGGTTCGAAGCCGGCCTCGGCGCACAGGGCGTCCGCGATCTGGCGGAGGCCGTAGCCCGGTTCCAGCGTGACGAACTCCTCGTCGGCCAGTTCGGCGAACCGGATCCGCTGCCGCCCGGCCAGCCGGTGGCCCCGGGGCACGGACAGCAGGAGTTCCTGTTCGGTGAGCAGCGTGCCGCCGAAGGCAGGGTCGCCGATGGGCAGCGGGGCGACCAGTGCGAGGTCCACTTCGCCCGCGGTCAACTGGTCCATGATCCGCTGTCGCGAGCCCTGGACCAGGGTGAACCGGACGCCGCGGTGCCCGGCGCGGAAGTCGCGCAGCAGGTTCGGCACCAGCCAGCGACCGAGCAGGTGCAGGAAGCCGAGCACGACGTGGCCGCTGTCCGGCTCGAGTTCTTCGCGTGCCTGGCGGGCGCCCGCGGTGACCGTGGTCAGTGCTCTGGTCGCGGTGCCGGCGAGGATCGCGCCGACCCTGGTCAGGCGGATGCCCCGGCCCGCGGGCTCGACCAGCGGCGCGCCGACGGTCTCGGCGAGCGCGGCGAGACGGCGGCTCGCGGTCGGCTGCGGCACGCCCAGCCGCTCGGCCGCCCGGGTGATGTTGCCGGTTTCACTCAGCGCCGCCAGCAGGGCCAGTTCGGGGGCGAGCCGGGCGGCGAGCCGCTGGTCAGCGAGTTCTTCCCGGAAATCATTCACCATCGTATGAATCACCCCGGTTTGACGTATTAGACGCATTGTTTAGCTCAGCTTAGCGTCGGTTGCGTGACCGCTGACCTGCTCGCTCCCGGCCGGGTGGACACCCGGCGCGTCAAACTCGCCGTGGCCGCCGCGGGCATCTCGTCCTTCGCGCTGCTGTACGCGCCGCAGGCGGTGCTGCCCCAGCTCGCCGCGCAGTACCACCTCGACGCCGGAGCGGCCTCACTCGCGATCAGCGTCGCCACCGGGGCCCTCGCGATCGGTGTGCTCCCGATCGCCACCCTGTCGGAAGTCGTCGGGCGGCGGCCGGTGATCCTCACGTCGGTGCTCGCCTCCGCCGTGCTCGGCCTGCTTCTCCCGCTCGCCCCGTCGTATCCGGTGCTCCTCGTGCTCCGGGCACTGCAGGGCGTCGCGATCGCGGGCTTCCCCGGGGTCGCCGCGGCCTACCTCGTCGAACAGCTCGGAAAGCGCGGTGTCGCCTCCGCCGTCGGCGCCATGATCGCGGGCAACTCGGTCGGCGGCATGCTCGGCCGCCTGTCGACCGGTTTCACGGCAGGGGGACTGGGCTACCACGGCG
>NZ_VJWX01000295.1 GCF_007713715.1 Amycolatopsis rhizosphaerae | reverse complement strand
GGCCCCCTCCGCCGCCGGCGATGGGGGCTCGGATCGCAGGTGCTTCCCGTGCTGCTTGCCCCCAACAATGAGTTCTGCGCGTTTTTCCCGGCGCGCCTCGGCGGAATGCGCCGGTGATCCGCGCGCTCGAAGGTGCCGTTGGAAGATATCACCGGGCGCGCGTGGTGCCGAAGCGGAAAGCGCCATATCACCCGTTCCGGTCGTGGATCTCGCACAGTCCGGTCCCGGAGTGCGAGTGAATCGGTTTTCGGCAGCCTGACAATTACTGGGGCTCAGGAATGGGTGCGCGACTTCGGGGCCGAGGGAATCACGTCGAGCGGGACGGTCCCGGTGATCCGGCCCACCGACGGCTCGGGTGCCTGCTCCGGGATGCGCACGGGAGTCTGCCCGGGAGGCTCGGGCGCCATGGTGAGCACGGTGCCGAACAGTCGGACGCGGCCCGCCGCGAGTGCGAGCAGCGCGCTCTTCACCTGGTGCCGGGTGGTCCGGCCGTGGGCGACCACGAGCAGGACACCGTCGCAGGCCGCGCCCAGCACGGCGGCGTCGGCCCCGGCGGGCACCTCGGGCGCGTCCAGCAGCACCGTGTCGTAGCGGCGGCGCAGCTCGGCAAGCAGGTCCGCCATGCGCCGCGAAGCGAGCAGCCTGGCCGGATCCGGCGGGAGCGGCCCGGCGGGCAGCACGTCGAACACGGCCGATCCGCTCCAGGTGCGCAGGGCCTGTTCCAGCGCGACCTGGCCGGTGAGCACGCTGGTCAGGCCCACCTCGCCGCCGCCGACGCCGAGATGGTCGAGGGCGTGCGGACGCCGCAGGTCGGTCTCCACCAGCACGACCCGCCGTCCGGTCCGGCCGAGGGCGACGGCCAGGCCGCACAGGGTCGTCGTGCGGCCCGAATCCGGCAGCGCACCGGTCACCAGGACCGCCTTGCGGGGCCGGTCCACGTCGACCAGGTGGAGCGCCGTCCGCAGCGTGCGGAAGGATTCGGCAAGGCCGGGCCGCCCGGGGCCGGCGAAGGACGGCGGCTCGGACGCGGCGGGGTTGTGGGGGACGGTGGCCAGGTTCGGCGCGCCGGTCAGCCGGGTCAGGTCCCCGGCGCCGGTGATCCGCCGGTCCAGCGCCTCGCGCACGAACGCGGCGAGGACACCGGCGAGCAGTCCGAGCAGCACCCCCAACCCGAAGTCGACCAGCGGCCGTGGCTGCGTGGCGCGGGTGGGCAGCGCGGCCGGTTCGATGACCGACGCGGTGACCGGCGGGGAGGTCTGCAACTGGGTCACCAGGCGCGTGAGCGCCCCCGCGGCGGCGTCGGCGAGAGTCTTCGCGCCCTGGGGAGTGGCGTCGGTGGCCGTGACCGAGAGCAGGCTGGTGCCGGGCCTGCTCGACGACGCGAGCTTCGCCGAAACCGCCGAGGCCGGCTCGTGGAGGCCGAGCTGGTCGACGACCGCCTGTGCCAGATGCTGCCCGCCCGCCAGCCAGGCGAAGGAGTTGCGCAGCCGCTCACCGCCGACGCTCCCGGCGCTACCGTCCGTTTCCCCCGGAGAGGAAAGGTAGAGCGTCGCCTGCGCCGAGTATTCGGGTGGTACGACACGCGTGACGGTGGCCGCGGCGGCCACGCCGACCAGCAGTCCGAAGAAGATGATGCGCCAGCGCTTCCGTGCCACGCGCCGGCAGTAGTACAGGCTCACGGCACCTCCGGCCGCTCGTAGTCCTGAGTTCGGGTCTCCTTGGCGCCCGGCGGGATTCGCCGCCGGGCGGGACGAGTCTGGCACGCCTTCGGCGGGGCCGCCCCGTTGTCACCGGATCGAGGACGTGTCCGGATCCGTGTCAGGGCAAGGAGAAAAGTAGAGAGACCGGCGGCCGCCACTTTGGGGGCACGGGGCGGCCGCCGGCCGTTCTCGCGAACCGGCGCGGCCCGCGGGTCTGATGGGGCAGGCGGAAAAATGCAACTGCCGTATCGATCTTTGAATCGTGTCCCAGCGGCCCGCGCCTCGGCTCCTCCGGCCGGGGTGAACGAGGATCCTTGTGGCAGAACACCCTTCGCGTGCTACCTCACAGGGGTGAGGAGAGCCATCCGGACGGAGGCAAGCGCGTTTATCCCTGTGCTGCGCGGTGAAATACGGGTTGTGCGCTCACTCGATTGGGGCGAACTGGCCGTTTCAGTACTGGGTCGGCCAGCGGGCGCGTGAAGTTCTCATAGCCTGATTCATCGTGCTGCCCGGAAGGAGACCGGCGATCAAACCAGTCGTGCCCGCGCCGAAAATCACGGTGCCGCTGCCGCCTCGCGAAGTCGTGGTCCGCCCGCGACCGCAGGGCATGTTGCCGTCTCCCGGTACCGACACCGACGATCCGTTGGTGACCGTGCTGACCGCGCCCGCCGGGTTTGGCAAGACCACCCTGCTTTCGGGCTGGGTCCGGGAAATGCGGCGGGTTTCCGCGCCCGGATACGTGGCCTGGATGAACATCGACGAATCCGACGACGATCCCACCACCCTCTCCCTCGGCATCCTCGCCGCGGTGAGCCGCGCGGTCACCGCGGGCAACGGGGAAAGCCTTCCACAGCAACGGATCAGCGAAAGCGCTCTGGTGGCGCAGCTGGCTGAGATAGTGGACCGCCAGCACGACCGCGTCTGGCTCGTGCTCGACGACATCCACCACCTTCGCCATCCCGAGGCACAGCACGTGCTCACCATGGTGCTGCGCCTGATGCCCCGGCAGCTGCGGCTGGTGCTGTCCGGGCGCCGGGAGCCCGCGCTCGAACTGCACCGCCTGCGCGTGGCCGGGCGGGTCCGCGAGATCCGCGCCGCGGACCTCGCGTTCGCCCGCGACCAGGCCGAGCGCGCCGTGTCCCGGCTGGGCGTGCGGGCTTCCGGCGCGGAACTCGACCGGCTGATGACGATCAGCGAGGGCTGGCCCGCCGCGGTCCGGCTGGCGGCACTGGCACTGGGGGAGACCGGCGACGGCGCCGGCGCGCTGGAGGTGCTGGTCTCCAGCGACCGCACGGTGACGGACTACCTCGACAGCGAGGTCCTGTCCGGGCTGACCGAGCCCGAACTGCAGATCCTGCGAGCCACGTCGGTGTGCGAGGAGTTCGGGGCGGGACTGGCCGTCGCGCTGTCCGGCCGGGAGGACGCGCCCGCGGTGCTGGAAGGGCTCGAACGGTTCGACGGGCTGGTGTCGCGGACCGGCGAGGACCAGTACCGCCTGCACCCGTTCGTCCGCGCGTACCTGCGTGCCCACCTGCGCCGGCACGCGCCGTCCAGCTATGGGAAGCTGCACGCGATCGCCGGGCACTGGTTCGCCGACGCGGGGGACGCGGTGGCCGCGGCCCGCAACGCGGTCCCCGCCGCCGACACCGAACTCTCCGCCCGCGTGGTCAGCGAATTCGGCCCCGGCCTGGTGCTGCGCGGTGATCTCGCGCTGCTGCGGGATCTGGCGGACACGCTGCCCGCGTCGGCCGCCGGGCGGCCCCAGGTCGGGCTGGTGCTGGTGCTGCTGGAGCTGACCGGGGGCGAGCGGGCCGGGGCCGAGCTGCGGCTGGCCGGGCTGACCGAGGCGCTGGAGGCCTGCGACGAGCCGCGCGTGCGTGACCTGGAGGTCATCGTGCGCACCCACTGGGCGAGGCTGACCGGGCATGTGGTGCCCGCGATGACCGAACTGGACGAACGGCTGCCCCGCATGTCGGGCACCGATCTGCTGGTGCTCGCCCTGGTCAACCGCGGCACGGCGTTCTTCTGGCTGGGCCGTCACGAGGGCGCCGCCCGCGATCTCGAGCAGGCCATGCGCATGGCGACGGCGCACGACTACCCGTTCGCCGTGCTGCACTGCCTGAGCCAGCTGTCCGGCGTCGCCACCGCCAACGGGGACTTCCCGCGCATGCGGACCCTGGCCGAGCAGGCGCTGGAGTTCGCCGGGCAGCACGGACCGGCGCTGCGGGCGGCCTGCTGCTTCCCGTACACCATCGCCGCCTGGGCGGCCTACCAGTTCCTCGAGTCGGAGAAGGCCAGGACGATGGCGGCGCGCGGCATCGAGCTGCTCGGTCCCAACAACGACCGCACGGTGGAGATGTGCGCCCTGTCGGTGCGGGAGGTCATCGAGTTCGAGTACGGCGAGGACCCCCACGCCGCGCTGGTGCGGCTGCGTCGGCACTGGTCCACGGTGGGGCGCACCGAACCGGTGCAGCCCGCGCTGGTGGCCTACGAGGCGCCGGTGGAGCAGCGGATGGCCCTGCGGCTCGGCCGTGCGGACTGGGCCGCGGAGGTCGAGCGCCGCGCGTCGACCTGGCTGGGGGATTCGGGCGACGTCCAGCTGCTGCGGGCCCGCATGCACTTCCACTACGGCCGGGTGGCCTCGGCGCGGGCCCAGCTGGAGAAGATCAACCAGGGTGAGGTCCGCTGCCACGTGGTGTCCACCCGGATCGAGGCCTATCTGCTCACCACCCTGCTGGCCCACCGCGCGGGGGACGCCCGCGCCGCCGACCGGGCGCTTCGCGCCGCCTTGGAGCTGGCCGGGCCGCGGCGGGCGTTCCGCCCGTTCTACGACGCGGGCCCCGAGATCCGCAAGCTCCTGGTGCCGCAGATCGGCAGGCTCGGCCGTCTCGACCAGTTCGTGGCCGAACTCGTCGAGGCGATCCCGGCCGCGGCACGACCGGCCGACACCGCCGAGCTGACCCCGCGCGAGGTCCAGCTCCTGCGCGAGCTGCCTTCGCTCGCCACGATCGAGGAAATCGCCGCGACCCTGTACGTTTCGGTGAACACCGTGAAGACGCACCTGCGCAATGTGTATCGCAAGCTGGGCGTCACCTCGCGGCGTGAGGCGGTGATCATGGCGCGGCAGCGGGGGTTGCTCTGAACCGTCGCGCGTACGCGGGGGGTGAATACCGCGCCCCGTCGCGCCGTGGTGCGCCATTTCCCTGACCCGCCAGTAGGTTCCCGGCACGTTTCACTCGACACGGGGGAATGTTTCGGCTCGAGTATCCGGTTCGCGCGCGGCATTGTATTCATGGTTAGTCGTCGAATTCCGGCGAAGAGCGGAGTTATTCCTTGGGAGTGGGGAGAATCCGTGTCCGAACCCGCGCGAACGACCGCCGTGCCCGACGGCGGGGAATACGATAGCCCTTCCTTTCCGGGCGCCCTTTTCCTGGCCCGCCCGCGGCCTCACGTCGGCGGGGAGGCCCGCCGCATGGCCCACGTCTTCCGGGTGCCACTGGGCCGGGTGCCCCTGCTGACCGCGTGCTGCGGTTTCCAGATCCCGCCCGCCGACGCCGAACTGCTCACGCGGCCCGCCGGGATGCCCTGCGAGCGGTGCCTGGTCCTGGCGGCGAAGCAGACCGAGGCGGGCCAGGTGCCGGAGCCCCGGCGGCCGCGCCTCGGCTGATCACCTCGCCGTGCCCGGCGTTTCAGGCTCGGGAGCGGCGGAGTTCCCTGGCGGCGAGGGCCGCCAGGGCGAGGACGATGACGGCCAGGCTGTAGACGATCGCCGTCGGCCGCAGCCCGGTCGCGGTCGTGGCGAGGCCCGCGGCCACGGCGGGCAGGCTGAAGGCCAGGTAGGCGATGGTGTAGGCCACCGCGAACAACTCGCCCCGCTCGGCGGGGCCCGCGAGCCGCGCCATCGTGCCGAAGGTGGCCAGGGACGAGGCGCCGAACCCGACACCGGCGATGACGGTCCCGGCGATCCCCGCGGCGAGTCCCGCGCCGGCCATCCCGGCCAGCGTCACGGCCGTACCCGTGGCGAGCAGCAGCGAAGCGGGACGCAGCAGGCGCAGGGCGGGCACGCGCCGCAGCGCGAAGGCGGTGACGGCACCGGTCCCGCACAGCACCGTCACGACCAGGCCCCCGGCGAGGTGGTTGTGGAGGCCGAACAGCGTTGCGGCCACCGACGGGCCGAGCGAGAGGTAGAGTCCGCCCAGCGCCCAGCTCGCCACCAGGATCGGCACGATGACCAGCACGTCGCCCCGGAGACGGGCGGGGATGCCGAGCCGGGGGGCCAGCGACGCGGCCGCGCCGGGCCGCCGGGGCGAGGTTTCCGGCAGCAGCACGACGACGATGGCGGCCACCAGCATGCCCGCCAGGAGCAGGGCGAAGACCAGATGCGTCGGGGCGGGCCCGTACTGCACCAGTGCGCCGCAGCCGAGCGCCCCGAGCGCGAGCCCGCTGATCGGGGCGACCCCGTTGACCACCCCCGCCCGTGCCGGTGCGTGCGGCGGGGCGAGGTCGACCAGGGTGGCGCCGAGCGTGGTGGTCGCCGCCCCGGTGGCGATGCCCTGCAGGACCCGGGCCAGGAACAGCGTCCCGACGCCGTCCGCGGTCAGGAACAGCAGGAGGGAAAGCGCTTCCAGCAGCAGGGCGGCGGCCAGCACCGGTCGTCGGCCGATGTGGTCGGACAGCGCGCCGAGCACGAGCAGCGCGGCGATCAGCCCGAGCACGTACACCGCGAACACGGCGGTGAGCGTGGTCGCCGAGAACCCCCATTGGTGCTGGTAGACCACGTAGAGGGGCGATGGGGCGCTGGAGGCGGCCAGGAACAGGACGACGATCGCCGCGATCCCGCCGAAGGCGGCGGCGCGGGGAAGGCGTAGGCGGGCGGCGGTGGCGGGGAGGACACCGACCGGAGCTGACGCCGAGGATGACTCGGTCACACGCACTCCTCTTAACGCAGTGATCAATGCTTTAGTGGCAGCATACCTAAACGCAGCGATCAGTGCGATAATGTTCCGCATGTCGGTCACCAACACCAGGCCCGGCGGCCGTTCTTCCCGCATCCGGGCCGCCGTCCACCGCGCGGTGCGGGAACTCCTGGCCACCGAACCCGCGGAGGCGCTCACCCTGCCCGTCGTCGCCGGGCGGGCCGGAGTGCACCCGACCACCCTCTACCGGCGGTGGGGTTCGCTCGCCGACCTCCTCGCCGACGTGGCGACCAGCCGGTTCAGCGGGGACATCGTGGTACCGGACACCGGCTCGCTGCGGGAGGACCTCGTCCGCTGGACGACCGACGTGGCCGCCGATCTCACCGATCCGGACGTGCTGGCGCTCATGCGCGCCGCCGTCGGTTCGGGGACGCAGGGCGGCTGCGCCTGCGCGGCCGACCGCCACGCCCAGCTCGCCGCGATGCTCGATCGCGAACGCGAGCGCGGCGGCGACCCGCCGGAGGTGGGCCGGGCCGTCGACGCGCTGCTCGGCCCGCTGTACTACCGGGCCGTGTTCACCGAACACCCCGCCGAACCGGGCTGGGCGCGGGAACTGGTGGACGCGCTGCTGCGGTGAGGGGCCCGGGAATTCGCCCCGGCTTCACCGTCCGGCAACGGCGGAGGGGAACAACGTTGTCCTCGTCGTGGTTGACTGGTTCGAGCGGAGCAAACCGGTAGACGAAGCCTCGGGGGCAGGTGTGCATCGGCTTTTCCCTTTCGGGCAACCCTTCTTCCCTTGCGGACACCGCCGCCTTCCCTGCCCGTGTGCCGGTGTCCGCGCCGGTGTACCACCGGTAGGCTGGCGTGGTACCGAGGAGGCTCGCCTGTCCGCGCGCCTGGCGGTGGCCGCGGTCGCCACCGTGACCACCGGTCGCGGGCAGCGGTGGGCTCCGGACGTTCACCCGAAATCCCGGAGAGGTCTTTCCAGCTGATGAGCGAGGAAGTACAGCCCGATATTCGCGTGTTGGCCCCCATGCGCGCGCGAACGGCGCTCAGCGGCGCGCAGCTCAAGGTGCTCGCCGCCAGCGGTGGTTTCGCCGTCGACGAGACCACCGGTGACCAGATGATCCAGGCACTGGAGGGGGTGGTGGACACCCTCAACGCCCGGTGGTCGGCCCTGCAGCGGCTGGGTGAGGCGCCGCCGATGAGCACCACGGCCACCGCGCAGTGGGTGTCGAACCACATGCAGAGCACCGGCACCGACGAGCGGGGTCTGCTGACGCAGCTGCAGCACGCGCGCGCCGAACTCCCGGAGTACATCGAGGCGATCAAGCTCGCCAAACGGAACTACCGGTCCCGCGACGAGGAAACCCAGCACACCCTCACCCAGTTGCGTACGGAGGTCTGACCGTGACAGAGTCCACTCAGGACGGTCCTTACTACGACGTCACCACGGACCCGTCCTCGCCCTACTACCAGGAACCTTCGAGCTGGGATACCTCCTCGGGCGACAAGATCCGCGACGAAGCGACCAAGCTGGTCGACTACGAGATCGCCCACGGCTGGCTGGGCAAGGCCGTGGACCCGCGCCTGCGCAACGAGCTGATCCAGAAAGTCTACCTGCAGCGCATCGACGAGGCACGGAAGGGCCTCGGCGACGGGCTGGACCTGCGGCAGCCCGGCACGCCGCCCACCACCGACTGGGCCAACGCCTCGCACGAGCAGATGCAGCAGGCGATCACGCAGAACGCGAACTCGGCCACCGTGGCCGAGTCCTCGGAGGAATGGGTCCGGGTCGGCGACGAGCTCACGCAGCACCAGAAGACGCTCTCCGACGCCATCGAGGCCAGCGAGGCGAACTGGCAGGGCGCGGGCGGGGACGCCGCGCGGAAACACCTGTCGGAGATCGGGAAATGGCTCGGCCAGACCGCGCAGGGCGCCACGCTCACCGGGCGGCAGCAGGAGATCCACTCGCAGGTCCTCAACGAGACCCAGCGGAAGATGGCGGCCAACCCGCCCGTGCAGTTCGACGTACGGGCCGCCAACGCGCAGTTGATGCAGTGCACCAGCCCGGTCGAGTACGCGGTTCGGGTGTCGCAGGACCTCCAGGTCATGCAGGCGCAGCGGGTCGCCCGTGAGCATGCGGCGCAGATCATGACGCAGTTCGACCAAGAGATCGGCTCGGCGGTCGCCACGCCCGAATTCCCGGCCCCGCCGGCACTGGCGCAGACCAGGGCGGCTTCGGTCTCGGGGGGCGGGGCGGCCGGTTCCGGTGGCGCCGGTGGCGCGAGCACACCGATGC
>NZ_VJWX01000294.1 GCF_007713715.1 Amycolatopsis rhizosphaerae | reverse complement strand
GTCCTGGAGCGGCGCGCTCGACGTCGTCAAGGAGCTCAGCGGGTACAACGACGCGAAGAAGTGCCTCACCAAGGGTGACTTCGGGGCGTGTGCCTGGACCGTGGTCACCGTGGCGAGCCTGGCCGCCGGCCCCGAGGCCACCGCTGCGCTGCGCGGGCTCAAGGGTGCGGCGGTGGGCCTGAAGGCGGGCAAGGACCTGCTGAAATTCGGCAAGGCGGCGCGGGACGTCCGGCGGGCCGAGGAGGCGGCCACCGCCGCCAAGGACACGGCGAAGACCGTGGAAAACGTTGCCTGCCTGGCGGCCGGGAACAGCTTCGCCGCCGATACCGGCGTCCTGATGGCCGACGGGAGCACGAAACCGATCTCGCAGGTGAAGGTCGGGGACGAGGTGCGGGCCACCGACCCGGTCACCGGGCGGGCCGCGGCGGAGAAGGTGACCGGCGTGATCACCGGTACCGGCGAGAAGGAGCTCACCTCGGTCACGGTCGCCACCGATCAGGCCACCGGCACCGTGGTGGCGACCTCGGGGCACCCGTTCTTCGACGACGGCGAGCACCGCTGGGTGCAGGCCGCGGACCTGCGCCCGGGCGAGCGGATCCAGACGGCTTCGGGGCAGGACGGAACCGTCGTCGGCACCTCGTCGTGGTCGCGTGTGGACACCGTCTACAACCTCACGGTCGACACGCTGCACACCTTCTTCGTCACCGTCGCCGGTATCGGCCTGCTGGTGCACAACGTGGACCCCGACTGCGGCAAGAACATCGCCAAACAAGGGGCCCGGCACGCCAAGCCCAAGACCGGTGTCGTCGCGAAGACGAAAAACGGGCTCAAGGCGGCGGGCCGGAAGGGCTGGGACTACGCGGTGAAG
This sequence comes from Amycolatopsis rhizosphaerae, assembly GCF_007713715.1. GTDB lineage: Bacteria > Actinomycetota > Actinomycetes > Mycobacteriales > Pseudonocardiaceae > Amycolatopsis_E > Amycolatopsis_E rhizosphaerae. Next base: position 8,054 of record NZ_VJWX01000294.1, on the reverse strand, counting down.
CGACCGATCCGCGGAGTCACCAAGGACCTCGGGAAGGCGCTGGCGAAATGCATCGGAAAGCCCGGTACGGCGCTCGGGATCGGCTACGCCACCGAACACAAGACGCTGGGCCTGGCCGCCGGACTGGTCCTGCTGACCAACTGCTACTGGGACATGATCGCCGACGGCGGGAAGAAGTAGCCGGCGGAAGAGTGGTAAATCCAAAGGAGAAACACGTGTTCAGAAGACTTGGCGTGGTGGTCGCCGCCCTCGCGGCGGCGGTCACCGTGCTCGTCGCCCCGCAGGCGCCGGTGGCGCACGCGGACGCCGCGGGCGGCGGCGGGGACTTCGTGCCCCTCGCGTCGACCCCGGTCGTGTTCGACACCCGCAACGGCACCGGCGGCACCTCCGCCCCGCTGGGCGCGGGTGCCACCGCGACCTTCCCGGTGCTCGGCGTCGGCGGGATTCCCACCACCGGCGTGGGTTCGGTGCTGGCGCGCATCACACTGCTCGGCCCCACCGCCTCCACCTGGGCGGAGCTGTGGCCCGACGGGACCTCGCGCCCGACCCTGACCATGGTGTCGGCCACCGCGGGCGAGGACCTGTCCAACACCGCCGTGGTGAAGGTCGGCGCCAACGGCAAGATCGCCGTCTACAACTCCGGCGGCAAGGTCGACATCGCGGTCGAGGTGCAGGGCTACTACAAGGCCCAGCAGGGCACCACGGGCGGCGGGCTGTTCGCGGTGCCGCACACCCGGCTGATCGACACGCGCAGCGGGCTCGGCACCACCACGGCCACCATCGCCGCCGGGGCCACGCGCACGGTGACGCTCACCGGAGGAGTGATCCCGGCCGGTGCCGCGGCAGCTCAGGTGAACCTGCTGGTGCCGGGCGCCTCGGCGGCGGGCTGGCTGGACGCCGCCCCCGCCGGCGGCACCCAGCGGCCGGTGATGAACTACGAAACCGGGTCCACGCAACAGGGTTCGGTGCTGGTGCTGCCTTCCAACGGCCAGGTGACCTTCACCAACAAGGGCAGCGCGGCGATCAACCTCGTGGTCACCGCCGAGGGCTACTACTCGTCCAGCTCCACCCAGGGCTCGGGGCTGCGGCAGGTCGCCGGGCGGCTGTTCAACACCCGGACCACCGGGGCCGGTCTGCCCATCCCGGCGAACTCCACTGTGGACGTCCAGGTCGGTGGCACCTTCGGCATGCCGACCCACGGCGTGGCCGCGACCGCGCTGAACCTCGTGGCGACCCCCGAGTCCGACGGCTACCTCAAGGCGTGGCCGGTCGGGGACGCCGAGCCTTCGGTGTCCATCATGGACTTCAAGGCGGGCAAGTGGCGGGCCAACGCGCTGGTGCTCAAGCCGGGCACCGACGGCAGGATCCGCATCCGCAACGGCAGTTCCGGCACCACGCACGTGATCGTGGACCTGCAGGGCTGGTTCGCCAACCCGCTGCCCGGAGTCGCGGTCGCGCAGAACACGCCCATGACCGCGATGCAGGCCGCACCGGTGGCCGGTGCCACCGTGGGCACCCTCGAATACGCCTACACCGACAACGCGGGCCGCGTGGTCTACGGGCACCAGACCGATCCGGACAACTTCGGTTCGGTGCAGTGGACGGTGATCTCCGGCAACGAGGCGTTCTCGGGCCAGCCCGCGCTGAGCCAGTTGTCCGACGGCCGCATCCAGGTCGCCGCGCAGCACACCGACAGTGACGTCTGGGCGGACACCCAGACCGCCTCCGGGGCGAGCACGTGGAACCCGTGGGAGAACTTCGGCGGGTCGATGGCCGGTGCGCCGGTCACCGGCAAGCTTTCCGACGGCACCGTGATGCAGTTCGACACCGACACCGACGGAAAGCTGTGGGTCTACGCCCAGAGCGGTGCGGTTCCTTACTGGCGCGACCTCGGCGACCAGAACCTGGCCGCCTCGACGCTGTCGGTGGCGCAGGTCCGTGACGGGCTGCGGGTGTTCGGCGTCGACGGCGCCGGTGCGATCAAAACCGTCGAGTACTACAACGACGGTTCGGTGTCGCCGTGGACCGACCTTGGCGGCTCGGGCCTGTCCGGCCGGCCCGCGGTGGTGGTGCGGCCGGGTTACCTGCTGCAGGTGTTCGCCCGCGCGGCGGACGGCACGATCGTGGCCAAGCTGGCCAACTCCGACGGCTCCTGGCCCGCGGACTACCAGTCGCTGGGCGGCTTCACCTCCGCCGGCGCGCCCGCCGCGATCATGGACCCGGCCCTGGGCAGGCTCGCCGTGGTCGTGCGCGGCTCCGACAACGAGATCTACCACGTGTGGGAGACCGCGACCGGGAGCAACACCTGGGGTTCGTGGACCAAGACGATCGGCGCCACCGACCCGTCGGCGACCGATCCGACCACGGCGCCCTACACCAACTCCAACGGCCAGTCGTGGATGATCACCTTCCGTAACGCCAATGGCGCGACTCGGTTCTACGAACGGCAACTTTCGGGAATGTGAACAGTTCCGTGAGCTGGTAACGGCGACACCCAGATCACGAAAAGCGTTGACGGGAAGGGCCGGGGTCCGAGGACCCCGGCCCTTTCTCCTGGGGTCCGCGGCCGCTTCGCGCGGTCGGTGCTGGAGGTGTGGCTTGATGCGTTATCAGGTGCTCGGCCCGGTCGCCGTGGCCGGCGAAGAGGGTCCGTTACGGCTCGGCGGGCCGAAGCAGCGCGCGGTGCTGGCCGCCCTGCTGCTGCATGCCAACCAGGTCGTCTCCGACGAGCAGCTGTGCTCGCTGGTCTGGGGCAAGCGCGCCCCCGCCAACGTCCGCGGCCAGCTGCAGATCCACATCTCCGGGCTGCGCAAGCTGCTGGGGCACGACACCATCCTGCGCCGCCCGCCCGGGTACCTGATCAAGGTCGCCCCCGGCGAGCTGGATCTCGAAGTGTTCTCCACCAGCGTGGAACAGGCCATGACGGACCTGGCGTCCGGCCAGACCGAGCGTGCCTCCGAACGGCTGCGCGGCGCGCTGGGGCTGTGGAGCGGCCCCGCGCTGGGCGGGGTGGCCGAAACGCTCGCCGAGCACGAAGCACAGAGCCTTCAGGAGCGGCGGCTGTGCGCGTTCGAGCAGTTCTTCGACGCCGAACTGGCGCTGGGGCGCCCGGCCCGGCTCGTCGACGACCTGCGCAGGCTCGTCCGCGAGTACCCGTTCCGGGAAAAGCTGAGCTGGCAGTTCATGCTCGCGCTGTACCGCTCCGGCCGTGCGCCCGAGGCGCTGGCGGCCTACTCGGAGATCCGCCTGCGGCTGGCGGCCGAACTCGGCATCGATCCCGGCGGACGGCTGCAGGAACTGCACCAGCGGATCCTGCGCGGCGAGGACGGGCCCGCCGCCGCTGAACCGGAGCTGCGGGAGGCGGTCACCCCCGCCGAACTTCCGCACGACGTGGCGGATTTCGTCGGCCGCGCCGCCGAACTCGCGGTACTGGACCGGGATCTGGAGCGCTTACCCGGCGAGGGGGTGCGCGTCTGGGTGATCAGCGGGATGGCCGGGGCGGGCAAGACCGCGCTGGCGGTGCACTGGGCCCACCGCGTGCGTGCCCGGTTCCCGGACGGCCAGCTCTTCGTCGACCTGGGCGGGTTCGGCACCGGCGGCGACCGCCACGGCCCGCTCGGCCCCGCGGTGGTGCTGGCCCAGGTGCTGCGCGCGCTCGGGGTGCCACCGGAACGCGTCCCCGACCGCGACGACGAACTGGCCCGGCTGTACCGGTCGGTGCTGGCGGGCCGGAAGATGCTGCTGGTGCTCGACGACGCCTGTTCCGCCGAGCAGGTGCGCGCGCTGCTGCCGGGACGTTCCACCCTGGTGCTGGTGACCAGCCGCGACCGGCTGGGCGATCTGGCGGTGCGCGACGGCGCGCGCACCCTGCCGGTGCCCCCGCTCGCCGCCGCCGAGTCGCGGGCCCTGCTGACCCGGCTGCTCGGCCCGCGGCGGGTGGCGGCCGAACCGGCCGCGGTCGCCGAGCTGGCGCGCCGGTGCGGCCATCTCCCGCTGGCGCTGCGCATCGCGGCGGCCGAACTCGGGACGGACTACCCGGTCGGGCTCTTCCTCGCCGAACTCGAGGACGGCGTGCTGGAGGGGCTCACCGTGGCGGGCGCCGAGCACACCTCGGTGGCCGCCGCCTTCGCCGCGTCCTACGACCGCCTGCCCCCGGAACTGAAACGACAGTTCCGGCGACTCGCCCTGATCCGGGGGGACATCACGGGCGAGGCCCTGGCCCTGCTCGAACCCGGGGCGCCCGTCGAGGCGCACCGGCGGCTGCGGGCGCTGGCCGCGGTGAACCTCGTCGAGCAGCACGGCCGCGACCGCTACCGGCTGCACGAGCTGATGCGCCCGTTCGCGCTGGCCCGGCTCGCCGCCGACGAACCGTCACCGGCGTCACTTCCGTCGTCACATGCGGGCGTGGCCGGTCGCGGAGAGGGTCTCGAACGGCAGCCGGACGGCGGTCACCATGCCCAGGTCGGCGTTGTCCTGGCGCACGGCGTCGAGTTCGCTCCCCGACAGCGCCTTGCGGAACAACCGGAACTCGTCCAGCGAGCCGCGCAGCCGGTTGGTGCCGTCGGGTTTCGCGCCGAGTTCGAGACCGTCGGCGGTGAAGGTGTCGTCGTAGCTCAGCGATCCGGCCGGGATGGCTGTGCTGCCTACGGTCGTGCCGTCGACGATCAGTGACAGGGTGGTTCCCGCGCGCCGGAGCGCGAGGTGGTGCCAGGCGCCGTCCCCGAAGGCGACCGAGGCGGCGGTGTCCGGCGCGGCGACCCCGGCCGCACCGGCGTCGGTCTGGATCCAGGCGTACAGCCGGTCCTTCGACGGCTGGGCGCGCAGCCACAGGGAACGCGCCGTGGAACCGGTCCCGTAGGCCCAGAGGACGACCTGGTCGGCGTCGGCCGGGGTGGCGCTGTACTTCAGCCAGGTGGTGAAGGTGAAGTCGCCGGCGCCGAGCGCGGTCGACGGCGAGTAGGGCAGTTCCACGTCGTCGCTGGTGCCGTCGAAGGTCAGCGCGCTGCCGGTCTTGCCGGGGCCCAGCGCCGCCCCGCCCCGGACGTAGGCCCCGGCGCAGTGCCCGGCATAGTCCGGAGTGGACGGACCGTCGGCGAGGCGCGCAACGTCGTGCTGCTGGGTGGTCTGGTTTTCGAACGACCACCACAGCGACGGCCGGTCGGACGGGTACGCCCCGGCCGCCTCGGCGTCGGTCAGCGCCCGCGGGTAGACGCGAACCTCGTCGAACGCCCCGGTGAACACGTCGGTTCCGTCCGGTTTGGACCCCGCGCGCAGGCCGAGGAGGTCGCCCTTGCCCGCGGTGACCGAGCCGGTGAGCCCGGTCGCGGTCGCCGACTGGCTCCCCACGCTCAGCCGCACCTGCCCGGCGCTGCGGGACAGCGCCAGCGGATGCCAGGCGCCGTCACCGAACGCGGTGGCCCCCGAGATGTCGGGCAGGGCCACGGCCACCTGGCCGGTGTCGGTCTGGACCCAGGCGTAGAGCCGGTCCTGCGCGGGCTGCGCCCGGACCCAGACCGACCGTTTGCCGGAGGTGGCGCCGAAGGCCCACAGCAGGGCCTGATTGGGGCTGCTCGCCGTGGCGTCGTAGCGGAACCACGTGGTGAGGGTGAAATCGCCGTCGCCGAGGTCGAGGGAGGGCACGAACGGGGTTTCCACGCCAGGATGGGACGAATCGATCTGGAGGGCGAGCGTGCCCGCGACGCGGCCGTCCACCCGCGTGCCGAGCCCACCGAGCAGGGACCCGTCGGCGCAGTGCGCCGAGACGTCGTCGGAGATCGCGACGGTGGTACGGGAGACCGTGGCCGCCCCGTCGACCATCGCGAACGGCAGCCGCAGGACCGGCGTCGCCGTGCCGTCGGCCGAGCGGGAGAACCGGAAGTCCCGGAGCGTGCCATGGAAGGGGTCGCTGGCGCTGCCGTCCGGCTTCGCGCCGAGCCGCAGCCCGAGCGTCCCCGCGCTGACCGAACCGCTCACCCCGCTCGCCGTGGCCGAGGCTCCGTCCACGGTGAGCCGGATCTGGCTCCCGGACCGGGTCAGCGTCAGGCTGTGGTTCGCGCCGTCGCCGAAGGCGTAGGCGGACGAGGAATCCTTGACCGCCACGGTCGTGCCGGTGTCGCCTTGGACCCAGGCCAGCACCTGGTCCTGTCCGGGCTGGGCCCGCAGCCACACCTGCGGGGCGCCGGCCCCGACCCCGTACGCCCAGAACAGCACCTGGTTCGGGCTGGAGGCGGAGGCGCTGTAGGAAAACGAGGTGGTGTAGGTGAAATCGCCGCTGCCGGGATCGAGGCTGCGGCTGTAGGGGACGTCGGCGTAGTCCCCGGATCCGTCCAGGACCAGGCCCTGGTTGACGGTGGCGTTGCCGGCCAGGTAGGCGTCGTTCGCCTCCGGCGAGGCGTCGGGCGTGGTCGGCCCCGCCAGCGGAATGGGCTGGGTGGACGGTTTCCCGGTGAAGGTGCCGGGGATTCCGAGCTCGGCCGGGGTGAACCGGTTGAAGCGGATTTCGTCGGCGGAGAAGGAGACCCCGCCTTCGTAGAGCAGGCCGATCTCGCCGTCGGTCAGTTCCGCCAGGTCCGAGTAGCCCGAACGCTGGTTGGTGATCAGGCCGTGCGCGGGGGTCGTCCAGCTCACCCCGTTGTTCGTCGAGTAGCGCACCGTCATCAGCTTGCGGTCGCTCGGATCGGCGGGACCGGAGAACAGCAGGGTGTCGCCCGGCCTGCTCTGGTAGGTCTGCTGCGGGGCCAGCACCGAGCCCTGGACGCTCGGCGTGACCAGGGAGGGCACGGCGGTGAAGGCGGGCATCGTGGTGCCGCCGTCGGCGCTCACCGCCATGGCCCGGTGATCGCCGTCGGTGATCTCGTTGCGCGCGGCGGCATAGAGTCGGCCGTCCGGCAGTTCGGCCACCGAGACCTCGCCGGGGCTGAGCTGACCGTCCACAAAGGAGTTCGCGGCGGCACTCGCGTGCCAGGTCAGCCCGTGGTCGTCGCTGTAGAGGACACCCGCGTTCACCACCCCGGACCGCGGCTTCTGGTGGGCACCGACCACGAGCCTGCCGCTGGAGAGCTGGACGCCGTGCCCGGGACCGGTGGCGAACCAGCCGTCGGTGGTGCCGTCGAAGCTCGCGGTCACCCGCTGTGCGGTGGTCCAGGTGAGGCCGTCGTCGTCGCTGCGCTGCACCCACGGCAGGCGGGGGCCGCCCGCGCTCGCGTCGTTGGAGGTGGAGACCAAGAAGACCGCACCGGTGGTCCGGTCCACCACGGGGGCGGGGTTGCCGCGGGTGAACGGGGCGAAGGGATCGTCGGCGGAACCGGACAGCACGACCCGGATCGGCCCCCAGGTACGGCCGTTGTTGGTGGAGCGGCGCACCACGGTGTCGATGTCGCCGCGGTCGGCACACGAGGGTGACTTGCGGGCTTCGCTGAACGCGAGCAGGCTGCCCTGCGCGGTCCGGACCAGCGCCGGGATCCGGAAGCAGCCGTAGCCGGCCGTGCCGGCACGGAACAACACCTGTTCCGTGCCGGCCACCGCGCCCTGCGACACCACCACGCCGCTGGCCGCGGCGTCCACCGCGGGCAGCAGGCCCAGCACCAGCGCCAACACCAACACCAACCGACGCATCATCGGTCCATCCTGGCGTCCCGCGGTAAAAATCCGCTTTCCTCCCACTAGCCACCCCCTTTTCCACGGCCGAACGTTCGCGCCCGGCGGAGACCGCCCGTTCCCGTGAGGAGTCTCCTCACGGTCGTATCGACCGGGGCTCCGGCAAGGTCGGGTCGGGTCGGCGGTACACGGCACACCTTCCGCAGTTTGTGTCCCACGCTGGTGCGCTTGTGTCCCACGCTGGTGCGCTTGTGTCCCACGCTCGTGCGCGTGAGTTCCACGCTGGGTCGGTGTTGGGTGCCCTGAAGATCGCCTTGAGGGCACGCCCCTGACACGGTCAGCGCCGGAGCGTGGGACACAAGCGCCCGAGCGTGGGACACAAGCGCTGGAAGGTGGGACTCAAGCGCCGGCGCGATGTGCCTTGGGTCGCGAACAGGCCCCTCGGCCAGGATTGGGAC
>NZ_VJWX01000293.1 GCF_007713715.1 Amycolatopsis rhizosphaerae | reverse complement strand
TCATCAGGCCGAAGCCGATACCGAGCTCCGCGGCCGCCGCCCGCCCCGCCTCGGCCACCAGCCGGGTCGATTCGGCAGGCGAACCGATCATTCCGCTGTGGTGGGGTGGGTAGAACTGGGGCTCGACCCACACCGCGCCTGCCGCCGCCGCGTCCTCGACGACCTCACGCACCAGCCGGGTCAGGTCGTCCGGGGTTCGCAGTACCGCGCACGCGGCCCGGTACTGCCCGGCGAACTCGGTGAACGAGCCGTAGCCGCGGACCGGGGGCACCTCGATCCCGTACCTCAGGGCGAGTTCGGCCAGGGTTTCCGGCCGCATGGCGCCTTCGAGATGGATGTGCAGATGCGCCTTCGGTAGCGCGGACAATGATCTGCTGCTCATGAGTGGTCACCCTAGGCGCGGGAAAAGACGTCGTGAAACGACGTTGTGTCGGTCAGGTAAAAGAATGCCGCCCGGGGCTTCGGTGGTATTTCGCGTCGCATAATGGAGGACATGCCGATTACTCCTGCCGCCGAAGCCGCGGTCTTCGGCCCCGTCATCGACGAGGCCACTTTGGACGCTCTTGAACTGTGTTATCGCGAGAACGGTTTCGTCGTGCTGCGCGGTGTCTTCACCGTGGAGCTGATGGACCGGATGGAAGCCGAGTGTGTTGCCGCGCAACAGAAGGTGCTCGGCGGCGAGTTGCCGGAACGCTACGGTTCGACAGTTTTCCTCGATGACGCCTCGAAGGCCGAGCGTTTCGTGAACTATGTGGAGTACGTCAACGAGATCTCCCCGGCCGTACACCAAGCGGCGACCCATCCCGTCCTGGCCACCGTGCTGCGCAGGCTCCTGGGCGAGCGGGCCTGGCTGCGCGACCGGTACAACCACGGCATCGTGTACCAGGATGCCCGGCCGGGCAGGGAATCCGGATACACCCGCATCGGCTGGCATTCGGACTGGCAGTCCGGGCCGAGCCTGGACATCTGGCCGTCGACCGCCTTCACCTTCCACCTCGACGGGACCTCACCGGCGAACGGGTTCCTCCGCGTGGTCCCCGGAAGCCACAACTGGGCCACTCCGGCTCCGTACCGGAACGTCAACGACGTCGAGGTCCCCGCCGACGCGAAACCGGTCGGCGGTCACAGCGACGCGGCCCCGCCATTCGAGATGCCGTTGCGGTTCGAGACGATTCCCGGTGAGGTTCCGGTCTTCACCGAACGGGGCGACATCATTCTGCACGACTGCTACCTCTGGCATTCCGCGGCCAGGGCGACCGAGGAAAACACCACTCGGCGGCACGTTCGCGGTGGCTACTACGGGGGCGACCGCGCCGCCGAGCGGGTGGAGCAGTTCATCAAGAACGCCGCGCGCTGATCCTCACGTTTCGATCGGGTAGGAGTCGCACTGCCTGGCCATCACGTGGTCACGGGCGCTGACCGTGATGGCCGGGTCGGTGGCGCCGGTAACGCCGAGATCGGGATGGTGGAAGAACACCACCGAGTACCGGGATGGGGACCTGCTCGGTCATGGGCTTCTCCAGCGCGGACGAAGGAGGGCCGCCATACCGCCGTTGGCTGGTTGATACCCGGACGAGCAGTGAGCGTAGCGCAAGGACCCGCGGTCGACCAAGGTTACGCGCCTGCCCTCGCGGGGTTGACCCGGTCCAGCGCGGTTGTATACCGTCTGCTCCGGTCGTCATACCACTCACCGATGCCGCCAAGGGCGCCGGAACCGGTCGCAGGATTGAGGATTCTCCGTGACTGTGCTGCCCGGCGCGCCCGCACCCGTCTATCTCGACTGCGACACCGGCATCGACGATTCCGTGGCCCTGGCATACCTGCTGGCCTCGCCGGAGGTCGACCTCGTGGGCATCGGCACGGTCAGCGGGAACGTCACCGCCGCCCAGGGAGCGCGCAACACGCTCGACCTCCTCGCCCTCGCCGGCCGTCCCGGCATCCCGGTCGCGGTGGGCGCGCACGACCCGCTCGTGGGCAGGTACGGTGGGGCGGTCCCGCACATCCACGGCCGCAACGGTGTCGGCGATGTCGAACTGCCGGCGTCCGAAGTGGACCCGGTCGGCGAGGACGCCGCGGAATTCCTGGTGCGGCTGGCCAAGGAGCACGGCGGTGCGCTTCGCGTGGTCGCGGTCGGCCCGCTGACCAACCTGGCGCGTGCCCTGGAACTCGAACCCGCGCTCCCCGGCCTGGTGTCCGAGGTGACGATCATGGGGGGTGCGGCGCTGGTCCCGGGCAACGTCAGCGCCGTGGCGGAGGCCAACATCGCGAACGATCCCGAGGCCGCGGCCGTGGTGTTCGCCGCGCCCTGGGATCTGACGCTCGTTCCGCTGGACGTCACCCTGGAGAACACGCTCGAGGAGGAGCACCGGCGGGTGCTGCTGGCTTCGGCCGATCCCTTCCTGATCGGGCTCGGCCGGATTCTCGACGTCTACTTCGACTTCTATGTGGACCTTTACGGCCGCCGCGGTTCGGCCCTGCACGACCCGCTGGCCGCCGCGATCGCCGCGGGCGGGATCACCCCGACGATCGCCCCGCGCGTGCCCGTGGTGATCGACGCGACCGACGGCCCTGGCCGCGGGCAGACGCTGTGCGATCTGCGCGGCCAGCGGCGTGGCAGCGTGGACCGGCCCGGCGCCCGCTGCCGGGTCGTGCTGGCCACCGACGCCCCGCTCGCACCGCACCTGCTGGACCGGCTCCTGGCCCGGTGGGCGTGAGGCGCCCGGTCACCTGCTGCGCGTCACGGTGTTCGCCGGGCCCGCCGAAGCCATCCGGGATGGACGGTTCCCACCGAATGGAACTGCTCGGCCGAGCAGCGCGACACGCGCCGCGTGCCTGGCAAGCCGAACGGACAGGCGGCAAGCCGCTTCGCGGTCAACGGCGCCCGCCCCGGGCGCTGGTCACCGGGTAGCTTCGGGGGCGCCGAGCGCACTGTGGCGGACGGCCAGGGCCACACCATGCGGTCAGCGTACTGAACTGGTAACTCGTCCATTGTGTACTTTCACTAGCCGGCCTGTCCGGCGTACGCCCAGGAATCGGGGCCCAGGCGGCGGTGATGAGGGGTTCGGGTTCGCTGCGGTAGGTGCGACCGGCCGGGGTGGTGATCTCCAGCGTCCCGGTGCCGGTCATGCGGTGCTGCCAGCCGGGCTCGTCCTTCAACCGGTGATCCCGGCGGCACAGGCCGCAAAGGTTGGTGCTGTGAGTGCCGCCGCCCTGGGCCCATGGTTCGACGTGGTCCAGATCGCAGGCCTGGACCGGGCGGTGACACCCCGGCACCCGGCATTCCCGGTCGCGCACCTGCACGAGTTCTTTGGTGGCGGCGGGTGGCCGGTAGCGGTGGCGTCCGACCTCGATCGGGATACCGGTCATGGGGTCGGTGATGACCCGCCGGATCGTGGCATTGGCAACGATCTCCCGCGCCAGTTGCGCGGGGATCGGCCCGTGTCCGGCGAGTTCGGCGGGTTCGTTGCGCAGCCCGGTCCAGGTCAGGAAATCCAGGTATACGAACACTTCCGCTCGCGGCGGTTCCACCGGCCGCGCGACGCTGAGGCACAGATCGGAGAACACGTCCGCCCGTAGCTCGTCCAGGGTGCGTTCCTCGCCGTTACCCCGCAGTCGCCGGGCGACGCGATCGACTCGGGTGTAGATGGTGGCGGCGATCTCGGCCGGGAGATAGGCGTACAGGGTGGCCATTCCGTCGTCCTCGTGGCACAACTGGACCTTGCGTCCCCGCTTGCGCTCCTCACACCGCTGCGCGTGCCCGTCGGGATCGACCCGGGCGACGGTCCTGTTCACCAGGCGCCGCACCGACGTCGCATCCCGCGTGGTGATCTTCCCCGCCACCAGGGCATCCACCTCTCGCGCCTGCTCGTCGGTGAGGACCGAGGTTTGATCGGCCACCTTCGACGCCCGATACGGATCCAGCACACCCCGCCTCATCGCCTCATACGTCCCGGGCAACCGCCGCACCAAATCCCGGGCCAACGACACCTGACCCTCCGCCTGACGCGCACCATAATGCAATTCCAGGGCAACCTCCTTCGCCACCGAATCCGCATCCCCCAACGCCGCCACCGCGGCCAGCTTCACCGCCTGACACGTATTCGCACACGCCTCAGCCGCCGCGATCAGCGACAACACCTCATCCCGCTGCAGTGCGGCGATGCGGTCGTACAGTTCCGGATCGGGCCCGGAAAACCCCCAGTTCTCGGTCACCCCACAAGCGTATCGACGACACACTGCCAACAGCATCACACGATCAGGGACACTTCGAACACAAATTCGAACACGCGCCCGATGGGGGACTGTCTCGGTAACGGCGCTTTCCAGCCTGACGCGCCGGACGTAGGTCCGGCGGGATGGGCACTGTGAGTGATGACCTCTGATGCTGTGAGCACAGACGGGAAGAAGATCAGCAAGTCGGGGCGATCGTTGTCGCCGGAGCAGGCCGCCGCCGCGGAGATGGTGGCGTTGGCCCGGGAGAAGGGTCTGGATCTGACGGGCCCGGACGGCGTGTTGAAGCTGTTCACCAAGAATGTGTTGGAAACAGCGTTGAACGAGGCACCGACGCGGTGATCGGGGAGATGGAGGAATGGCGCAACCGTCCCCTGGACGCGGTGTATGCCGCGGTGTTCGTGGATGCGATCGTGGTGAAGGTGCGTGACGGGCAGGTCGCCAACCAGCCCGTCTACGCGGCCATCGGTGTCACGCTGGACGGAAGCAAGGACGTCCTGGGGCTGTGGGAGGGCACCGGTGGCGAGGGCGCCAAGTTCTGGCTCTCGGTCCTGATGGACCTGAAGAACCGTGGCGTGAACGACGTGTTCTTCCTCGTCTGCGACGGCCTGAAAGGGTTACCGGACTCGGTGACCGCGGTGTGGGAAGACATCAAACCGATCTACAAGGCACCCAATCAGGATGCGGCGCTCGCCGCTCTCGATGATCTGGAGGAAAAATGGAGTAAGAGGTCCTAACAGAATGATCTTGGTGGTGTGGTATTGATCTTGCCAATTGTTGATCTTCTGGCGGGAGGTTGTGGTGGCCCAGCGTCGGCCGTGGGACGTTGAGGACGGGTTGTGGGAGTTGATCGAGCCGTTGCTGCCCAGGGTTCAGCGGCGGTTGCGGCATCCGGGGCGTAAGCGTCTGGATGATCGGAAGGCGTTGTGCGGCATCCTGTTTGTGTTGTACACGGGCATTCCGTGGGAGTTCTTGCCGCAGGAGATGGGTTACGGCTCGGGCATGACGTGCTGGCGTCGGCTGCGGGATTGGCAGGAGGCCGGGGTGTGGCAGCGGCTGCATGAGTTGCTGTTGGCCAGGCTCAACGCGGCTGGGTTGATCGATTGGTCGCGGGCGGCGGTGGATGGGTCGCATGTGCGGGCGGTGAAGGGCGGCCCAAAAGCGGTCCCAGCCCGGTCGACCGCGGCCGTACCGGGTCCAAGCATCATCTGATCACCGACGGCGGAGGGATCCCACTGGCGGTGAGGCTGACTGGCGGCAATCGGCATGACGTCACCCAGCTGATGCCGTTGGTCGAGGCCATCCCGCCTATCCGCGGCAGACGAGGCCGCCCGCGACGGCGGCCCGGTGTGGTGTTCGCCGACCGGGCCTACGACCACGACAAGTACCGCAAGCTGCTCCAGGCCAAGGGAATCCAGCCGATTATTGCCCGCCGGGGCACCCGGCACGGCTCTGGACTGGGCGTCTATCGCTGGGTGGTCGAGCAGTGCTTCGCGCTGCTGCACTGGTTCCGACGTCTCCGCATCCGATGGGAGGTTCGCGACGACATGCACGAAGCCTTCCTCAGCCTCGGATGCAGCCTCATCTGCTGGCGCCGACTCAAGAACCACTCATTGTGTTAGGACCTCTAAGAAGTATCGGGCGATGATCCGGTTGTGGCGCAACGCGTGGGAGGAGTTCATTCCGTTCCTTTCCTACGATGCGATGCGCTGGAAGCCCGTGCTGAACGCGCTCGCCGTCACCTTCGGTGACCGCTGGCCGGCCGCCGAAACCTACTAATCAACAACTGGAAACACCGTTGCTGAGACGGACCCCCCGATGAGGTGGTCTTGGAAGAGCGGGCTGGCGTGTGGCCGTTGGTGGTTGATCTGCTTCGCGGGCCGCTCAGGTCACTCTCCGGCCAGTGCGGACACCGCGGCGTCGATGATGCTTCGCGAGTAATCGCTCTGCTCGTCAGGGGTGACGATCGTGACCAGGGTGAGGTTGTGCCCGACGATTGCCGCGTCGTACGGTTCGAACCTCCCGTTCCGGGCGTACGGATCCTCTTTGACGAGTGCGGAAAACACGCGCGCCGGGCACGGTTCGTAGAGGAGGGAAAAAGGTCCCTCCGGCGAATCGGGGATTTTGTAGCCGTGCTCATCCCAGTCGGCCACCATGTCGTCGTCTCGGGCAACCAGGATCGTGCCTTGTCGTTGGGGAAGATCCTGACGTGTCGACGACCATTCGCGGAACCCTGAATCATCATGGTCGACGAGGGCAACGCGCATGTCGGTCCAGTGCCGTGCCCATTGGTTCAGGAGGCGGGTCACCGCGGGACCGGCCGGACCGGCAGCGATGAGGACGGTGTCGAACCCGGTGATCATGGAAGTCCTTTTGGTGAACTCTGACGGCAGTCTCCGGGGGAGGGCTTCATCCGTGTGTGACGGCTTGGCCTGCCTTGGTCCAGTTGGCGTGCAGCGTGTCGAGATACGACTGGGCCTGGACGCCGGGGGTGGTGCCGCGGGCGAAGGCCCTCATGTTGCCCGGGCCCGTGTTGTAGCCGAGCGCGAGCAGCTCGTCGGTGGTGAGGCGGCCGGACCGGGTGGCGGGCAGTTGGGCGGCCAGGTCGTGCAGGTACCAGGCCTCCGCCTGGATCGCCAGGTCGGGGTCACCGGGTAGGTCCTGCCAGTCGCGGCCCGCGAACGGGCGGCCGCGCTTGGTCTCGTCGAACGCGGCCCGGTGCATATTGGCCACACCGAACGCGGCGTCGGGGTGGAGTTGCTGCCAGGCCCGCTCCAGTTCGGGGTCGTGGGGCTTGTACGACTCGTTGTAGAGGATCGCCATGACCAGTTGCGCGTCCACCCCCGCCTCACGGGAGTGCGTCACCACCTGTGCGGCGAATTGCGCCGGATCCTGGTTCGAGGTGGTCGGGGCCGAGGCGGACGCGCTCGACGGTGCCGGTGTTGCCGGCCCGCTGGGTGCGTTGCCCGTCACGGCGCATCCGGCGAGCACCGACACGAGCACGGTCAGGGCGATCCGCCGACCCCATCGCATAGTCCCGCCTTCCACTGGTCCCCAAGCCTGCACGATTCCATCATGGGGGGCGGGCCCTACCCCGATGGCTGGGGGTCGCCGGATGGTCCGCGCGACGCACCGAAGACAGGCTGTCGGACATGAAAAAGATCGTTCTGGCCGGCGCGCTCGTGGCGGCGTTGGTGGCGACCGGCATGCCTGCCGCCGACGCCGCGGCGGCCGATTCGCCGGCCTGGGGGCCGTGCCCGGCCGCCGCGAACGGCAGCCCGCTGGATCCCCGGCAGCAGTGCGCCACCCTGGCCGTGCCGCTGGACTACCGCGACCCCGGCGGCCCCCGGATTTCCCTGACCATCTCCCGGATCCGGTCCGCCGAACCGCGTTCCCGGCGCGGCGTGCTGCTGCTGATCCCCGGCGGCCCTGGCGGCTCCGGACTGAACCTGCCTTCGGTCGACGCGGCCAAACTGCCCGCGTCGGTGCTGGACAGCTACGACCTGGTGGGCTTCGACCCGCGCGGGGTGGGACGGAGTTCCCCGGTGTCCTGCGACCTCCCGGCGGCCGACCTCGATGTCCTGCCCTGGCCGGACGCGGACGGCGGCATCGCGGCCAACGTGACGGCGGCCAAGGAAGTGGCCGACGCCTGCCTGACCCGAGGCGGGCCGGTGCTGCGCAGCATCGGCTCGATCACCGAGGCGCGCGACATCGACCGTATCCGGCAAGCACTGGGAGAGAACAGGATCTCGTACTGGGGCGTGTCCTACGGGACCTACGTGGGCGCGGTCTACGCCACACTGTTCGCTTCGCACACCGGGCAGGTGGTGCTGGACAGCAACGACGATCCCGATCCGCGGCTGCTGGAACGCGGATGGCTGGCCAACTACTCGATCGGCGTGGAAGACCGCTTCCCGGACTTCGCGGCCTGGGCCTCCGCGGCGGGCAATCCCTACCGGATCGCGGGCACCCCCGCCGAGGTGCGTGACACGTTCCTGGCGCTGGCTGCCCGCCTCGATCGGCGGCCACTGCCGTGGCCCGGCGCGAAACCGCCGGTGCTGAACGGAAACACGCTGCGGGAGACCCTGCTCGGGGCCTTGTACTCGGACAGCCGGTTCCCGAGGCTCGCGGCGGTCATGAGGGCCGCGCTGGACGGCACTCCGCTGCCCGCGGCGAGTGCGCCGCCGGAGCAGGCGGTGCAGAACACCGACGCGGTGGCGGTGGGCACGCTGTGCGGCGATGTCGCCTGGCCGGACTCGATCGACGGCTACGCCGGGAAGGTGGCCGCCAACCGGGCGGGCTACCCGCTCACGGCGGGGATGCCGGTGAACGTCGCCCCGTGCGCGTTCTGGCCGTCCGCTCCGGCCGAGCCCGCGGTGCGGATCAGCGACCGGGGGCCACGGAACGTGCTCCTGGTCCAGAACCTGCGTGACCCGGCGACGCCCTATTCCGGCGCGCTGAACCTGCGCCGTGCCTTCGGCGACCGGGCCGTGATGGTCACTGTCGACTCGGGCGGCCACGAGGCCTACCTGGCGAACGGGAATCGCTGCGGCGACAACGCGGTCACCGACTTCCTGGTCACCGGTCAGCGGCCGCGCGCGGACGTCTACTGCCCCGCGGGCTGAGGCCCGTGAGGGGACCCCTCACAGCAAATACGGCCAGGGCCCCGGCAAAGCCCGGCCCGCTCGGCGGTGCAC
>NZ_VJWX01000292.1 GCF_007713715.1 Amycolatopsis rhizosphaerae | reverse complement strand
GTGCGGGCCGGATGTACGCCGAGCCGGACCGGGTCGAGTTCGTGCACCGGGAGCACCTGCACCGCCCCTGTCGTACGCAGCGTGTCGAGGACGTCGGGAGGAGGAGCCTCCTCGCGGGGAACGGAACCGCGGCGCTCGCGGAGGAGGACGGAGGCCGCGAGGCCCCCGGCCGCCACGACGACGAGCGTCCAGCCCAGCGCGGCGGGCAGCACCCCGAGCAGGGTGAGGATCGCGGCGAGTACGGCGAGGACGACCACCAGCGCCCCACCGAGCAGCAGCTTCGTTCTGTTTCCCGAGTCGACCGGCATCGCGGCCTACTCTCCCACAACCGCTCCCGCCGATGGGGGAGTGCCGTGAAGGGGCTTCACGTTCGTATCGGCCGTGAAGGGCCCCTTCACGGCAAAGTCTGACGGCGGTGCCGGGGGACGGCCTTGAGCGGGGCCGGTGATTCGTACATACTGTTGGTATGTCAGCTGTCCCCGCAACGCCGCGAGGTGCGCATGTCCCCTGAAGTCCTCCCCGACGCCACCGGCCGCATCGCGGTCTCCGCCTCCGCCGAGCGCGTGTACGAGCTGGTCAGCGACCCCGGTGCGCTCGCCGGGTGCGCCGAGGAATACAGCGGGTACCGCTGGCTCGGCGGCGCCACCTCGGCCGGGGTGGGCGCGCGTTTCCGGGGCACCAACAAGCGCGGGCTGCGCCGCTGGAACACGGTGTCCACCATCACCGACGCGGTACCGGGAAAGCGCTTCGCCTTCGAGGTCTCCTCGTTCGGCATCCCCGTTTCACGGTGGCAGTACGACCTGGAACCCGACGGTGACGGCTGCGTGGTCGTGGAGAGCACCTGGGACCGCCGGCCCGCCTGGTTCCGTTCGCCCAGTTCGCTGGTCACCGGTGTCTGGCAGCGTGCGGACCACAACCGGGCCAACATCGAGACCACCCTGCGGCGCCTCAAGTCCGCGGCCGAGCGCTAGCCCTTCGGGGCGGGACACAGGGTGTCCCGCAGGACGATCAACCTCCGCACCAGAAGCAGTGTGCCCATCAGTACTGCAGACGCGGGTCGTCGTAGTTCTTGAACTCGATCACGTTGTTGGACGGATCGGCGAGGAAGATCGTGCGGTGCTGCTCGGCGGTGCCCTCGAACCGGACCGACGGGCCCGACAGGGTGCGCAGCTTCCGGAACTCGACCAGCCGCACCAGCCGGTCGAAGTCCTCCGCCCGCGCGAAGCTCACCCCGAAGTGCCGGGGATAGGCCACCGCCTCCGCGGGCACCTCCTCGCACAGGTGGCAGACCAGCTGGTCGCCGAAGAAGTCGAAGGTGACCCGGTCGTCGTAGCGGCGGGCCAGTTTCGCGCCGAGGCCGAAGACGTAGAACTCGACCGCCTCGTCCAGGTCCCTGGCCGGGATCGCGACGTGGCAGGCATCGTGGGTGGCTCGCATTGCGCTCCTTTTCGGACGGTCAGGCCACGGAGATGGTGCGTGGCAGGGGAAGTTCCCCGGCGGCGGGGACCAGGTGGAGCAGGGTGTCGCCGCGCAGGCCGCGCCGCAGCGTTTCCACCGCGAGCACGTCGGACGGGGCGATGTTGCCGAGGTTCACCGAGGGCCCCAGCGCGCGGATCAGTCCGACCTGCAACGGTTTGGTGGGCGCTTCGAACAGCAGCCGCTCCGGGGCAACGGCGGCGAGCACCGCGGCGAGCACGTCGTCGCGCAACTGCCCGTCGGGCCGCGCCATGCCGCTGCGGCCGCTTTCCCGCGTCTCGGTGATCACCAGTTCGGCCCCCGCGTCGAGGTCCTGGTGGATGGCTTCGACCCAGTCGCCGGGCTTCAGGCGCGCGGAGCGTTCGGCGTCCTTGTACCCGACCTCGGACAACACGGGCCGGTAGCGTGTCATCATGCGGACGTAACCGGCTTTTTCGGACTGTCCCAACGGGATACTGCCGTTGGACACCTCGATGTGGGTGGCGCCCGTGGAGTCCACCAGAGTGAGGAACTCTTCGAGCCTGCCGCGCCACAGGTAGTGCTCGAACAGCGTGCCGCCGAAGTAGAACCCGATCCCGGCCTCGCGCAGCACGGCGATCTTGCGGTCCAGATCACCGGTGACCAGCGCGGTGCCCCAGCCGAACTTGACCAGATCGACGAACTGCCCGTGGCTGGCGACGACGTCGGTGAACAGGCTGGTCGGCAGGCCGGGGTCGAGCATCATGGTGGTGCGGCTCATCGCGTTCCTCCTGATTCGGCGAGCGATTCGGCGAGCGGTCCGGTGCGGACCGCCTCGCGGCGCGGCGGGACGGGCCGGGCGGGTCGTGCCCAGGCCCGGCCGGTGAGCGCGAGGCTGGCCGGGGTGCGCCGGGCCAGCGCGGTGACCAGTCCGGAAGCGAGGTAGAGCGCCGGTGCCAGCACCAGCACGAGCACGGCGAGTACCGCCGCGTTCGGCACGGTCTGCGCGTAGCCGGTCAGGCCGAGGCTGACGGCGGCGAGCAGCGTGCCCTGCAGGAGCAGGGGATGGCCGAGGTAGATGCCGAACGAGGCGTCGGAGGCGGCGGTGACCAGCCGCTCGCCCCGGCGTCCCGAGTCCTGCCAGGCCAGCCCGGCGGCGAGGAAGGCCCCTGCGATGGCGAAGCTTTCCACCACGACGGCGGGCTGGAACACCATGCTCGCCCGCAACGGCGGCTGCCCGGCCACGAACATCTGGATCACGAACACGCTCATCGCCGCACCGATCGCCGTGACGCAGCCGAGGGCGACGACGCGGGTGTGCCGCCGCGTCCAGGCCACCAGCCGGTCGCGGTGCCAGGCGGCGATCGCCCCGGCCAGCACGTACCCGAGATAACTGGGCAGCAGGGCGTCCGGCGACCGCACCCAGCCGGACAGCGGGCCCAGCGGCCACTGCCACTGCACGGCGGCCGCGAACGCCAGCTGGAACAGCACGGCCACGGCCAGCAGCGGGCCGTGCCCTCCGGCGGTGGCCCGCAGCAGCCGGAGCACCAGCGGGAACACCAGGTAGATCTGCAGGGAGACGAGCAGGAAGTACAGGTGGTAGCGCGCGGTTCCGGTGAGCACGTCGGTGACCAGTGCGCCGCCGGAGAACGGTTTTCCGTCGGCGAAGAAGTACAGGACCGTCCACATCAGATACGGCACCGCCACGAACAGCGAGCGGCGCTGCCAGAACCACGGCCAGTGCACCCTTTTCCGTCCGGTGGAGTAGGTCAGCACGAAGGCGGTCAGCAGGAAGAAGATCTCACGGCTGGTGTGGAAGACGGTGCCCAGCAGTCCCGTCAGGACGGTCGGCGTGACCGGGGCGAGGGCCAGTACGTGCGTGCCGATGACCAGGCCCACGGTCAGCACCCGGATCAGGTCCACGTAGTGCAGGTGCCCTCCCCGGGCCGTCACCGCACGCCGGCTGGGCCCGCAGCGCGCGCCGCAGTACCTTGCCGGTCGGGCCGAGCGGCAGGGCGTCGGTCAGCTCGATCACGGTGGGCCGCTGGTAGCGGGCAAGCCGGGTTTCGCACCACGCGCGCACCGAGTCCTCGAGTCCGCCGGTGTCGTGGTGGCGCGGGATGACGAACGCGACCGGCACCTGCCCGAGCCGCTCGTGCGGGGCGCCGACCACCGCGGCCGCGGCGACCCCGGGATGGTCGAGCAGGACGTTTTCCACCGCCTGCGGGTGGATCTTCTCGCCCCCGCGGTTGATCACGTCGTCCCTGCGCCCGGCGAGCCGGAGGAAACCGTCCCCGTCGAGCACGCCGATGTCCCCGGTGGGCAGCCAGCCGGAGCCGTCGCGGGCCGGGCGGGTGCGTTCCGGGCCGGTCTCGGACGGTTCGAGGTACTCGGCGAGGACGTTCGGTCCGCGCAGCAGCACCTCGCCCTCCTCACCGGGGCGCGCGGGACTGCCGTCGGGCAGGGCGACGGTCAGCTCCACCCCCACGGGCAGGCCGACCGAGCCGGGGCGCCGCGCGGCGGGGTCCAGCGGGTTCGCGGTGATCTGCCCGGCCGCTTCGGACATGCCGTAGGTCTCCAGCACGCCGATCCCGGTCCGCTCGGTGAACGCCAGCGCGGTCGCGGGCGGAAGGGGGGCCGAGGCGGAGCGGGCGAAGCGGATCGGGCCGGCCAGCCGCGCTGGTGGGGCGGGACACCGGGCCAGCGAGGCCAGCACCGCCGGGACGGCGTTGAGCCAGGTGGGGGAGAAGCGCTCCACGCGGGACCAGTACTCGCCGGCGTCGAACCGCGCGTCGATCACCAGCGAGGCCCCGCTGACCACGGTGGCCAGCAGGCCCATCACCTGTGCGTTGACGTGGAACAGCGGCAGCGGGGTGTACCCGCGGTCGGCGCGGGTGAAGCCGTGGTGGCGCGCGACGCGGGAAGCGGCGTGCAGCAGCTGCGCCTCGCTCAGCGGGATCCCCTTCGGCCGTCCGGTGGTCCCGGAACTGGTCAGCAGCACCGCCGGGCGGCATGGGACGCCGGTACTCGGACGAAGCGCCGTCCCGCCCCAGAGGCGCCGGGGCAGGCCCAGTCCGGCTTGCCAGGTTTCCAGGCCGGGCTGGGACACCTCGCCGGGTCGATCGGTGACGAGCACGTCGATCCTGAGCCGGGCGAGGGCGGCGGACACTTCGGTGGCAGGCAGCCGCGGGTCGACCGGCACCACGGTCAGCCCGGCCGAGAGGCAGCCGAGATAGGTGGCGGTGAACGCGAGCGGGTCGGCGATCACCAGGCCCACCCTGCTGACCGGCCGGACACCGCGCCGCCAGGCGAGGCCGTGCTCGGCCAGCGCGCCCCAGCACAGCTCGCGACCGTCCTCACCGGACAGGAACGCGGCCGTGCCCGGCCGCTCCCTGGCTCTCACGGACAACAGCCGTGCCACACTCACCGCGATTCCGTCTTGCCGATTCTTCTCGAACACGGACGTGAGTCTGGTGAGCGTTCCTAGGAGCCCGCTGGCAGGTTGATGAGAGCCAGCTGAGAACAGCGCGTTCACACGTTTTTCGCACGTTCGGGGAGGCAGACTGGGAGCCATGAATTCACGGCGCCGGTGCCCGGAGCTCGGGGGATCCCTGCGGCGGTTCTGGCCCCTGCTGGGCGTGCTGGTGTTCGCGGTGGGCTGTGCCGGGCCGGTGACGACCGGCCGGGTGCGGCCGGTGGCGGGCTCGTCCCCCTCCGGCGCACCCGCCGCCACGGCGGTGACGGGCCGGGAAACCCCGGCCACCGCGGTTTACCGCGAACTCACCGTGTCCGGAATGTCCCGTGGTTACTGGGCAATCGGTCCGGCCACGCGCAAACCCGGCCTTCCGCTGCTGGTCGTGCTGCACGGCCGCGGGACCACCGCGCAGCAGGAGTCGGTGCGCAGCGGCTTTCTCGGCTACGCCCGGCGCGGGCTCGCGGATCTCGTCTACCCGGTGGGTGTGGGTGAATCGTGGAACGCGGGCGGCGGCTGCTGCGGTCGGGCCGGGAAACAGGACGTTCCCGATCTTGCCTTTCTCACCGAGGCGGTCCGGGACGCCGCGAAATATTTCGAAAGCGATTCACGCCGGATTTATCTCGTCGGCTACAGCAACGGGGCGAAACTCGCGTTCGCGGAAGTCTGTGCGCAACCGGGCATCTTCGCCGCGATGGCCACTTATGGCGCGGTTCCGCTGACCGGATGCGCCGCGGCGAAGCCGCTCCCGGCACTGCTCGGCGCCGGGAGCGAGGACCCGCTGGTGCGGACCGAGCACAACGCGCCCAGCGCCGCCGCCGCGCTGCGGGACGCCGTGGCGCACTGGCGTGCCGTCAACGGCTGCGACGGTCCCGGCGCCACCACCGCCCGGGGTCCGCTCGAGCTGACCGGCTGGACCGGTTGCCGCACCGGCGCCGACGTCACCGCCGCGCTGTGGACGGGACTCACCCACCGGTGGCCCGCCGCCGCTCCCGCCACCGCGCCGTTCACCACCGCCGTCGGCCCCGAGGCCGCCGCGGCCACCGTGATGTGGGACTTCCTCCTCCGCCACACGGTGGCGTGAAGGCCCTCAGCGGGCGTCGAACAGGGCGCTGACCGACTCTCCATTGTGGATCCTTCGCATCGCCTCGGCGAGGGCGGGGGCGATGGACAGCACGGTCAGTTTCGGCTCCGGCGCCTCCGGCAGCACCGGGACGGTGTTGGTGCACACGATCTCCGCAACGTCCGGCTGCCCGGCGATGCGCTCCAGCGCACCCGCCGCGAACAGGCCGTGCGTGCAGGCCACCCGGATCGAGCCCACCCCGATCTCGCGCAGCCGGTCCAGCAGTTCCAGCACCGTGCTGCCCTTGGCGATCTCGTCGTCGAGCACGATGACGTCCCGTCCCGCCACGTCGCCGATGACCGAGCTGATGGTGACTCTGTCGTCGAAGCGCTCCTTCGCCCCGGCGGCGACCGGCACGCCGAGCAGCCGCGCGAAGTGCGAGGCGGGCTTGGCGTAGCCGAGATCGGGGGAGACCACCGTGGTGGCGGACAGGTCGTAGCGTGCGAAGTGCCGGGCCAGCTCCCGCAAGGCGTGCAGGTGGTCGACGGGGACGCTGAAGAAGCCGTGCACCTGGGGCGAGTGCAGGGCCATCGCGAGCACGCGGTCGGCTCCGGCGGTCACCATCAGGTCCGCCACGAGCCGCCCGGCGATGGAGATCCGCGGGGCGTCCTTCTTGTCGGAGCGGGCGTAGGCGTAGTGCGGGAGAACCATGGTGGTCCTGGCCGCGGAAGCGCCCCGTGCGGCGTCGAGCATCAGCAGCAGCTCGACCAGGTTGTCCTGGACGGGCGTGATGACCGGCTGGACCAGGAAGACGTCGCGTTCCCGGCAGTTGGCCCCCAGCTGCACCTCCAGGCAGTCGTTGGCGAAGCGCCGGGTGCGGACCGGGTGCAACTCGACGCCGAGGTGGCTGCAGATCTCGGCGGCGAGTCCGGGGTGGGCACTCCCGCTGAAGACGGCGATCTCCCGCACGGTCGGGATGCTACCGGCCCGGCGTCACCCCCGCCGGTCGTCGGCGCGCACCCACAGCCTGCCGGCCTCCGGATCGGTGGTGGCCAGCAGCACTTCGCCGGGCAGCGGCGCCAGGCAGGCTTCGGCCGCGCCCACCGGTAACGGGAGGTCCTGCCAGCCGGTGCAGTCCCGGCCGAGCACCGCCAGCCGGGCCCGGTCGTCGACGCGCAGCGCCGCGAACACGCGGGTGTCCCGCAGCAGCAGCTGGGAGAACTCGACCAGCTTCGATTCCGGACCCGGCTGCCCGGCGCCGATCACTCCACGCGGGTCCACCGGCCAGCACAGCGCCCGGGACCGGGCGCCCGCGGTGGCACCGCCGAGTACGCACCCCTGGCCGTCACAGGCGACACGCTGGGCCATTGAGGACGCCGCGGGCGGTGGCACCGGCAACCGTCGCCACGTTTGCCCGTCCGGAGAGGCCCAGGCCAGCGGAGTCAGCAGGCCCTCGCGCTCGTCGTAGCCCGCCACGAGGAATCCGAGGGGGCCCGGCGCGGCCTGCACGGCACTGGTCTGTTCGCCCGGCGCGGAGGACAGCGCCGGGTCGTCGGCGTTCCGCTGCCAGCGCGTCCCGTCCGCGGAGGTCCACACCGCGGCCCCCGAGCGTCCGGTGGCGTTTTCCCACTGGCCCACCAGCAGGCCGGTCCCGGGCAGCGCGGCCGCGCTGGTCACCGCGACCGCGTGCGGTCCGCCGAACAGTTCGAACGCCTGGGGGTGCTCGGCCAGGCCCGCGTCCCCGCCGCTCCACACCGTCATGCGCGGATTGCCGTGTGCGCCGCCGAACGCCTGCCCGAGCACCGTCCACCGGTCCCCGGCGACCCCCACCGAGGCCAGTTCGGCCTGGAAGGCGTACGCGCTGTGCGGCGCCACCGGTACCGCCCGCCAGTGCCGTCCGTCGGCGGTGGTCCACGCGGCCGGGGCGCGGCCCTCGCTCCCGGGCACCGAGCCGAGCACGAGCACTCCGGCGGCGAGCGGTGCCATCGCCAGTACCCGCGCGCCCGGTGCCGGGAGCGGCAGTTCGCGCCAGCCCGCGCTCACCACACCGGCCGGGCCGGGCGCGGAACAGGCGAGGAGCACCAACAGTGACGCCAGCCACAATCGCCGCATCCGGTCACTGTGCCAGATCCCCCCACCCGGCGGGGGTGGTCCGGCTGGGGTATTCCTGGGGAGTGATACCCGTCCACGACGTGAACCCGCTGCGCCGCACGCCCTGGGTCACCTACGCACTGGTGGCGGCGAACGTGGTGGTGTTCCTGGCGATGCCCGCGGCCGCGCACACCGCGGTGGGGAACACGAACCTCGCCCAGCTGTGCGACCTGCAGGCGTTCTTCGAACGCTGGGGCGCGGTGCCTTGGGAACTGGTCCGCAACCAGGTGCCCGCGCTCGTGCCCACCGGCCACGCGGTCGCCACCGCGCAGGGGGCGGCCTGTCTGGCCGGGCCGCCGTCGTACACCAAGATCCCGGCCGTCTCGGTGCTCACCGCGATGTTCCTGCACGGCAGTTGGACGCACCTGCTCGGCAACATGCTGTTCCTGGCGATCTTCGGCAACAACATCGAAGACCGCCTTGGCCCGGTGCGGTTCCTGCTGTTCTACCTCGTGTGCGGCTACGTCGCGGGATACGGTTTCGCGGTGACGGACCCGTCCTCCTCCGATCCGCTGGTGGGCGCCTCCGGGGCGATCGCGGGGGTGCTCGGCGCCTACCTGGTGCTCTTTCCCCGGGCACGGGTGTGGGGCCTGATCCCGGTCCTGTTCTTCCTGCCGCTGCGGGTCCCGGCGTGGCTGATGCTGGGGATGTGGTTCGTCCTGCAGGCCTTCTACGCCGCGGGCTACGGCACGGCGGAGGCCGGGTCGGTGGCCTACGCCGCGCACGTGATCGGGTTCGTGGCCGGTAGCCTGCTCGGGCTCACGATGCGCCGGCCGCGCCGCCGCGCGATCTCCCCGCGCCTCTAGCGGCGCGGCGTTGCCGTGAAGGGTCCCTTCACGTTCGAATCGCTGTCTCTTATA
>NZ_VJWX01000291.1 GCF_007713715.1 Amycolatopsis rhizosphaerae | reverse complement strand
CCCATGGCCCCCGGCCGGTGCACGAGAAACGGAAAGGGCCCCGAACCGGCTGGTTCAGGGCCCCCAGGCGCAAGCTACTCGTCGTCCGGCTTGGCGTGGTCCGGCCGGCCCGGGTTCGGATCCCGGGACAGGTCGATCGCCGGGTGGCGGGGTGCGCCCTCGGGAGCGGCGTGCCGCCCGGTGGACGATGCCTCCTGCCGGCTCGCGTTCTCTTCAGCGTTCACAGCGCCCTCCTCGTTCCGCTACGTGTGAACCTCGGCCGACACGCTACCGACACCATGGCAAACCGCTGGGTGACGGCCCCTCCGGATCCCGTTCGGGCGAAATACCCGGATTATCCGCGCACTGTCGAGACGGGACCGATCAACAGGCCGAACAAGGGCGAAAAACACCTGCCGACAGCGGGAGCACGTCAGGCAGTGAGGCGATTATCAACGTGATTTTCAACGCGAAGGCAAGTGCCTGACGCCCGAGGATTTTCCCCCGGGACCTCGTCACCCAACTCGCCCGAAACTCCCGGAAAAGGGGAAGGCCCCGGGATGCGGGAGGCATCCCGGGGCCTTCGACGTGGAGACGGACCTCAGCGGAAATCGCGGCCGAAGTCGTAGTCGTCCAGCGGAACCGCGGCGCCGGTGCCGGTGCCGAACACGTCCGGGGTGTAGTAGCCGTCGTCGTAGGACGGGATGGCGTACGCCGCCACCCTGGCCTCTTCGGTCGGCTGCACCTGGATGTTGCGGTACCGGTTGATGCCCGTGCCTGCCGGGATCAACTTACCGATGATCACGTTCTCCTTCAGGCCGACCAGCTTGTCGCTGCGGCCGTTGATCGCCGCGTCGGTCAGGACACGCGTGGTCTCCTGGAACGACGCCGCGGACAGCCACGAGTCCGTGGTCAGCGAGGCCTTCGTGATACCCATCAGCACCGGGCGACCCGAGGCGGGCTCGCCGCCCTCGGCCACCGCGGCCCGGTTCGTCGACTCGAACTTGGTGCGCTCGGGCAGCTCACCAGGCAGGAAGTCGGTCGAACCCGAGTCGATGATCGTGACCCGGCGCAGCATCTGCCGGACGATCACCTCGATGTGCTTGTCGTGGATCGACACACCCTGCGCCCGGTACACCTTCTGGACCTCGTCCACCAGGTGCATCTGCGCCTCGCGCGGACCCATGACACGCAGGACCTCGTGCGGGTCCGGGGTGCCTTCCAGCAGCAACTGGCCGACGGACACGTGGTCGCCGTCCTGCAGCGGGCCGGTCGGCGTGTTGGCCAGGCGCTGACGCTTCGACAGCTTGTCGAAGATGATCTCCTCGCCACCGTCGTCCGGGATCAGCGTGATCTTCCAGAACCGCTCGCTCTCCTCGATGCGCACGCGGCCATCGACGTCGGCGATCGGCGCCTTGCCCTTCGGGACCCGGGCCTCGAACAGTTCGGTGACACGCGGCAGACCCGTGGTGATGTCGTCACCGGCGACACCACCCTGGTGGAAGGTACGCATCGTCAGCTGGGTACCCGGCTCACCGATCGACTGGGCGGCGACGATACCGACGGCCTCGCCGACGTCCACCAGCTTGCCGGTCGCCATCGAGCGGCCGTAGCACATCGCGCAGACACCGACGGCGGACTCGCAGGTGAGCACGCTGCGCACCTTGACCTTGGCGATCCCGCTGGTGATCAACTTCTCGATCGCGGGGTCACCGAGGTCGTCGCCGGCGTTGAGCACCACGTTGCCCTCGGCGTCCACCGCGTCGGTGGCCAGCGTCCGGGCGTAGGCCGCGGTCTCCACGTGCTGCGCCCGCACCACGCGGCCGTCACCCAGGTTCTCACCGATCGGCATGTTGATGCCGCGGCTGGTGCCACAGTCGGTCTCGCGGACGATGACGTCCTGCGACACGTCCACCAGACGACGGGTCAGGTAACCCGAGTCGGCGGTACGGAGCGCGGTGTCGGCCAGACCCTTCCGGGCACCGTGGGTGGCGATGAAGTACTCGGCCACCGACAGGCCCTCACGGAAGTTCGCCTTGATCGGGCGCGGGATGTACTCACCCTTCGGGTTCGACACCAGACCACGCATACCGGCCAGCGAACGGACCTGGGTCATGTTGCCCGCCGCCCCGGACTTCACGATCATCGAGATCGGGTTGTCCTCCGGGAAGGCGTCCTCCATGACCTTGGCGACGTCGTCGGTCGCCTGGCTCCACACCTTGACCAGCTCGTTGTTGCGCTCGGCGTGCGAGAGCTGACCGCGCTGGTAGCGCTTCTCCACCTGGTCGGCCTTGGCCTCGTACCGGTCGAGGATCTCCTTCTTCTCCGGCGGCACGACCACGTCGCTGATCGACACGGTCACACCGGAGCGGGTCGCCCAGTAGAAGCCGGCGTCCTTGAGCCGGTCCAGGGTCTGCGCGACCTGCGTCATCGAGTACCGCTCGGCCAGGTCGTTTACGATCGCGGCCTGCCGCTTCTTCGGCATCGGCTCGTTCACGAACGGGTAGTCCGGCGGGAGCAACTCGTTGAACAGCACCCGGCCGAGGGTGGTCTCGGCCAGCCACGGCTGACCCGGCTCCCAGCCGTTCTCGGCCAGCTTCACGACGTCCGCCCGGTTCGGCTGACGGTCCGTGACCCGGATCTTGATCGGGGCGTGCAGGCTCAGCGCCTTGCGGTCGTAGGCCATGATCGCCTCGGCGGGCGAGGCGTAGGCGTGGCCGGCCCCGGTGGCGCTCTCGTCCAGCCTGGTCAGGTGGAACAGGCCGGTGACCATGTCCAGACGCGGCATGGCCAGCGGGCGGCCCGACGCCGGCGACAGGATGTTGTTCGCCGACAGCATCAGGATCCGGGCCTCGGCCTGGGCCTCGGCCGACAGCGGCAGGTGCACCGCCATCTGGTCACCGTCGAAGTCCGCGTTGAACGCCTCACAGACCAGCGGGTGCAGCTGGATGGCCTTGCCTTCCACCAGCTGCGGCTCGAAGGCCTGGATGCCGAGGCGGTGCAGGGTCGGCGCCCGGTTCAGCAGCACCGGGTGGCCGGTGATGACCTCTTCCAGCACGTCCCACACCTGCGGGCGCGCCCGCTCCACCATCCGCTTGGCGGACTTGATGTTCTGCGCGTGGTTGAGGTCGACCAGCCGCTTCATCACGAACGGCTTGAACAGCTCCAGCGCCATGTCCTTGGGCAGACCGCACTGGTGCAGCTTCAGCTGCGGACCGACGATGATGACCGAACGGCCCGAGTAGTCGACGCGCTTGCCGAGCAGGTTCTGGCGGAACCGGCCCTGCTTGCCCTTGAGCAGGTCGGACAGCGACTTCAGCGGACGGTTACCGGGACCGGTGACCGGGCGGCCGCGGCGGCCGTTGTCGAACAGCGCGTCGACGGCCTCCTGCAGCATCCGCTTCTCGTTGTTCACGATGATCTCGGGCGCACCGAGGTCGATCAGCCGCTTCAACCGGTTGTTCCGGTTGATCACCCGGCGGTACAGGTCGTTCAGGTCGGAGGTGGCGAACCGGCCACCGTCGAGCTGCACCATCGGGCGCAGGTCCGGCGGGATCACCGGAACGGCGTCGAGCACCATGCCGCGCGGGTCGTTGCCGGTGGCCTGGAAGGCCGCGACGACCTTGAGCCGCTTGAGGGCGCGCAGCTTCTTCTGCCCCTTGCCGCTGCGGATGATCTCGCGCAGGTTCTCCGCCTCGGCGGCCACGTCGAACTCGGTGGCCAGCTTCTGGATGGCCTCCGCGCCCATGCCGCCGGTGAAGTACTCGCCGTAGCGGTCGTACAGCTCGCGGTAGAGCTGCTCGTCCGCGATCAGCTGACGCACCTCGAGCTTGCTGAAGGTGGTCCAGATCTCCTCGAGCCGGTCCAGCTCGCGCTGGGTCCGGTCACGGAGCTGGCGCATCTCCCGCTCGCCGCCCTCCTTGACCTTGCGGCGCACGTCGGACTTGGCGCCCTCGGCCTCCAGCTGGGCGAGGTCGGCTTCGAGCTTCTGCGCCCGCGCCTCGATGTCGGCGTCGCGCTTGGCCTCGATGTTCTTGCGCTCGACGCCGATCTCGTTCTCCAGCGTCGGCAGGTCGTTGTGGCGCAGCTCCGTGTTCACGCCGGTGATCACGTAGGCTGCGAAGTAGATGATCTTCTCGAGGTCCTTCGGAGCCAGGTCGAGCAGGTAGCCCAGCCGCGAGGGAACGCCCTTGAAGTACCAGATGTGGGTGACCGGAGCGGCCAGCTCGATGTGGCCCATCCGCTCGCGCCGCACCTTGGCCCGCGTCACCTCGACACCGCAGCGCTCACAGATGATGCCCTTGAAGCGGACCCGCTTGTACTTACCGCAGTAGCACTCCCAGTCCCGGGTGGGGCCGAAGATCTTCTCGCAGAAGAGGCCGTCCTTCTCGGGCTTGAGCGTGCGGTAGTTGATGGTCTCCGGCTTCTTCACCTCGCCGTAGGACCACTGACGGATGTCGTCCGCGGTGGCCAGGCCGATCCGGAGCTCATCGAAGTAGTTGACGTCCAGCACGTCCTTGCATCCCCTTGGGTTCTAATCGGGATAGAGGGCTCGGCTACCCGGGGCCGGCACCCGCGCGGGCGTCCTGTCGGACACCCGCGCCGGGGCCGGCTTCCGGATGGCTGGGTCATTGCACGACGTCGTCCACCGAGGGCGACTCGTTGCGGGACAGGTTGATGCCGAGGTTGGCGGCGGCGCGTTCGAGGTCCTCGTCGTCGGAGTCGCGCATCTCGATCGCCGCACCGTCGGAGGACAGGACCTCCACGTTGAGGCAGAGCGACTGCAGCTCCTTCAACAGCACCTTGAACGACTCGGGAATGCCCGGGTCCGGGATGTTCTCGCCCTTGACGATGGCCTCGTACACCTTCACGCGGCCCACCACGTCGTCCGACTTGATGGTGAGCAGTTCCTGCAGCGTGTAGGCCGCACCGTAGGCCTGCATCGCCCAGCACTCCATTTCGCCGAAGCGCTGGCCACCGAACTGCGCCTTACCACCCAGCGGCTGCTGCGTGATCATCGAGTACGGACCGGTCGACCGGGCGTGGATCTTGTCGTCGACCAGGTGGTGCAGCTTGAGGATGTACATGTAGCCGACGGCCACGGGGTACGGGAACGGCTCGCCGGAACGGCCGTCGAGCAGCACCGCCTTGCCGTTCGGCCCGACCAGCCGCTCACCGTCGCGGTTGGGCAGGGTCGACGACAGCAGACCCGTGAGCTCCTCCTCCTTGGCGCCGTCGAACACCGGGGTGGCGGTGTTCGTGCCGGGGTCGACGTCAGAGAGCTCCTCGGGCAGGTTCCTCGCCCACTCGGGGTTGCCCTCGACCTTCCAGCCCTGGGAGGCCAGCCAGCCGAGGTGCAGTTCGAGGATCTGGCCGATGTTCATACGGCGCGGCACACCGTGGGTGTTCAGCACGATGTCGACCGGGGTGCCGTCCTCCATGAACGGCATGTCCTCGACCGGCAGGATCTTGCCGATGACACCCTTGTTGCCGTGCCGGCCGGCGAGCTTGTCGCCCGGCTGGATCTTCCGCTTCTGGGCCACGTAGACGCGGACCAGCTCGTTGACGCCCGGGGGCAGCTCGTCGTCGTCCTCACGGGAGAACACCCGGATGCCGATGACCTTGCCGGTCTCGCCGTGCGGCACCTTCAGCGAGGTGTCGCGGACCTCGCGGGCCTTCTCGCCGAAGATCGCGCGGAGCAGGCGCTCCTCCGGGGTCAGCTCGGTCTCGCCCTTCGGCGTGACCTTGCCGACCAGGATGTCGCCGTCGCGGACCTCGGCACCGATGCGGATGATGCCGCGCTCGTCCAGGTCGGCCAGTACCTCTTCGGAGACGTTCGGGATGTCCCGGGTGATCTCCTCGGCACCGAGCTTGGTGTCCCGCGCGTCGATCTCGTGCTCCTCGATGTGGATCGAGGTGAGCACGTCGTCCTGCACGAGCCGCTCGGAGAGGATGATCGCGTCCTCGTAGTTGTGGCCTTCCCACGGCATGACCGCCACGAGCAGGTTCTTGCCGAGCGCCATCTCACCGTTCTCGGTGGACGGACCGTCCGCGATGACCTGGCCCTTTTCCACCCGGTCGCCCTCGTTGACGATCGGCCGGTGGTTGAAGCAGGTGCCGTGGTTGGTGCGGCGGAACTTGTACAGCCCGTAGCTCTTGCGGGTGCCGTCGTCGTGCATGACCGTGATCAGGTCGGCCGACAGCTCTTCGACCACACCGGACTGCTCGGCGACGAGCACGTCGCCGGCGTCGATCGCGGCCCGCAGCTCCATCCCGGTCCCGACCAGCGGCGACTGGTTGCGCAGCAGCGGCACCGCCTGGCGCTGCATGTTGGCACCCATCAGCGCGCGGTTCGCGTCGTCGTGCTCGAGGAACGGGATCATGGCGGTCGCCACCGACACCATCTGGCGCGGCGAGACGTCCATGTAGTCCACGTCCATCGGGTCGATCAGCTCGACCTCGCCGCCCTTCCGGCGGACCAGCACGCGGTCCTCCGCGAAGTACCCGTCCTCGGTCAGCGGCGCGTTGGCCTGCGCCTTGACGAAGCGGTCCTCCTCGTCGGCGGTCAGGTAGTCGATCTGGTTGGTGACCTTGCCCTCGACGACCTTCCGGTACGGCGTCTCGATGAAGCCGAACGGGTTGACCCGGGCGTAGGAGCACAGCGAACCGATGAGGCCGATGTTCGGGCCTTCCGGGGTCTCGATCGGGCACATCCGGCCGTAGTGGCTCGGGTGCACGTCGCGGACCTCCATGCCGGCGCGCTCACGGGACAGACCGCCGGGGCCCAGCGCCGACAGGCGGCGCTTGTGGGTCAGGCCCGACAGCGGGTTGTTCTGGTCCATGAACTGCGACAGCTGGGAGGTGCCGAAGAACTCCTTGATCGCGGCCACCACCGGGCGGATGTTGATCAGGGTCTGCGGCGTGATCGCCTCGACGTCCTGGGTGGTCATCCGCTCCTTGACCACGCGCTCCATGCGGGAGAGGCCGACCCGGATCTGGTTC
The DNA here is from genome assembly GCF_007713715.1 of Amycolatopsis rhizosphaerae. Taxonomy (GTDB): domain Bacteria; phylum Actinomycetota; class Actinomycetes; order Mycobacteriales; family Pseudonocardiaceae; genus Amycolatopsis_E; species Amycolatopsis_E rhizosphaerae. The sequence continues at coordinate 2,054 of NZ_VJWX01000291.1, read as the reverse complement.
TGGATCAGCTCGCCGACGGTGCGCAGGCGCCGGTTGCCGAAGTGGTCGATGTCGTCCACCTCGACCGGGATGACACGGTCGTCCTGGCCCATCTTGTCCTCGCCGGCGTGCAGCCGGACCAGGTACTCGATGGTGGTGACGATGTCCTCTTCGGTCAGCGTGCCGGTCTCGTACGGGAGGTCGAGGCCCAGCTTCTTGTTGACCTTGTAGCGGCCCACCTTCGCCAGGTCGTAGCGCTTGTCCTTGAAGAACAGGTTCTCCAGGAGGGCCTGCGCGTTCTCCTTCGTCGGCGGCTCGCCCGGACGCAGCTTGCGGTAGATGTCGAGCAGCGCCTCGTCGACACCCGGGGTGTGGTCCTTCTCGAGCGTCGCGAGCAGGGTCTCGGAGAAGGAGAACCGCTCGCGGATCTGCTCGGTGGTCCAGCCGAGCGCCTTCAACAGCACGGTGACCGGCTGGCGGCGCTTGCGGTCGATCCGCACCCCGACGGTGTCACGCTTGTCGACGTCGAACTCGAGCCACGCCCCCCGGCTCGGGATGATCTTGACGCTGAAGACGTCCTTGTCGGTGGTCTTGTCGATCGCCTGGTCGAAGTACACACCCGGCGAACGGACCAGCTGGGACACCACGACACGCTCGGTGCCGTTGATGATGAACGTGCCCTTGTCGGTCATCACGGGGAAGTCGCCCATGAAGACCGTCTGGCTCTTGATCTCACCGGTGTTGTTGTTGACGAACTCCGCCGTGACGAACAGCGGAGCCGCGTAGGTCATGTCCTTGTCCTTGCACTCCTCGACGGAGGCCTTCACCTCGTCGAAGCGCGGGTCGGAGAAGGACAGCGACATCGAGCCCTGGAAGTCCTCGATGGGCGAGATCTCGTTGAGGACTTCTTCGAGGCCGCCGACCGGGTTCTCTTCGCCTTCCTCGACGCGGCGCTCGAACCACTTCTCGTCACCGGTGAACCACTGGAACGACTGGATCTGCACGTCGAGCAGATTGGGCGTGGTCAGCGGTTCCCGGATCTTCGCGAAGGAGACCCGCTTGGGGGCTCCCGGGATGCCCGAGGGGTTCGAGGTGGAAGCAGCCGAGGTGGTCGCAGCAGTGGCCTGGTTCGCGGGAGAGACTGCCAAGATGCGTCCTTCCGGGGACAATGAGCGGTGAGCAGCCGCAATAGCGTTAACCAATACGACTGTCAAGGGTGCGGTGGTGCCCACAGTCTAGCCGCCGTGCCCGGGCAGCCTGAAAGAGGGCAGCGCAAAGAAGCAGTCTAGCCTGAACGACGCGTTCTGTCGAGGGGCACTCCCGACGGGGGCCAGACCTCGATCACGACATCTTCAGGTATGCCTCACCAGCTCGCCCTGTCCCGGGCGTTGCCATCGCCAGTAAGCGTGACCTCCCGGGGCCGCTGAGTCAAGATGCCACGCGCTCAAACCGCCGGTTGGCGCAATGCCGTAGCTCCCTGTGTACGATCTGAAATTCGCCCTTCGACCAGCGGATTCGCCGATCGGTCCTGATCGTGGTGCAGACCGGGCAGCCGGGATCACACCGCTTCGGCGGCCGGCTGGAGCGGGTCGATGATCTGGTCGGCCAGCCAGGTGCACTGGCGCTCCCACATCCGCTGGGTCTGCTCGTCCGGACAGGCCATTCCGTCGACGAGTTCCCCGTACGACCACGCCCGCAGCCATGCCTCGATCGCGACCTTGACGTCGAGCGCGACCGTACCCATCAGATAACGATGTGCCCACCCGTGCAGTACGACCACGCCCCCGGTCTCGGGCAGCAGGTCGAGCAACTCTCCGAAGCGCTTCGCGACCGGGACGAGCATCTCCAGTTCCCCGGCCGCGGGAACGTTCTCGGCGAGGCGCCGCATCCACAGCACCGAATCGAGCCGGGGATCCAGGGAACCGAGCTCGTCCGCGGCGTGTTCGGCCAGCCTGCGCAGCGCGAGCCTGCGCAGCCCGTCGACGTGGATCCGCAACAGGGCGATGTAGCTGGGGTGGAAGACGCCGATCCGGTCGTCGCCGAGATTGTCCCAGCTGACCGCACCCGTGTACGGA
>NZ_VJWX01000290.1 GCF_007713715.1 Amycolatopsis rhizosphaerae | reverse complement strand
CACCTGCCTGAGGGTGGGACACAAGCGCACGAGCGTGGGACTCGCCCGGCCGGGCGCGCCCTACACCGCGAGCGGACCGTCACTCGGGCCAGAGGGCGGTGGAGCGGGCGGCGACGAGGGCGGCGAGGGCGGCCAGGACCTCGGTGCCGGGCCGGGCATCGAGCCGCCGTCCGTCGCGGAGCCGCAGCGCGACCTGGCCCGCCGCGGCTTCCCGCGCGCCGATCACCGCCTGGTACGGCACAAGCCGGGCCGACCGGATCCGGGCACCGAGGCTGCCCCGCTCCGGCCCGGCGAGCTCCGCCCGGAGCCCGAGCCCGCTCGCCTGCCGCACGAAGTCCGCCGCCCTGTCCCACTCGTCGTCGGAGATCGGCAGGACCACCAGCTGGACCGGCGCGAGCCAGGCCGGGAAGGCCCCGCCGTGCTCCTCGATCAGGTGGGCCACCGCGCGTTCCACGCTCCCGACGATGCTGCGGTGCACCATGACCGGGCGGTGCCGCGCGCCGTCCGGCCCGAGGTAGCGCAGACCGAAGCGTTCGGGCTGGTGGAAGTCGATCTGCACGGTGGACAGGGTCGCCTCCCGCCCCGCGCCGTCCGCCACCTGCACGTCGATTTTCGGTCCGTAGAAGGCCGCCTCACCCGGTGCGGCCTCGTAGTCCACACCGGACGAATCGAGCACCTCGGTGAGCAGCGCGGCGGCACGCTGCCACATTTCCGGTGCCTCGACGTACTTCCCGCCGGGCCCTGGCAGCGAAAGCCGGTACCGTGCGGCCCGGATGCCCATCGCGGCGTACGCGCGGCCGATCATCGCCAGCGCCGCGGCGGCCTCGCCCGCCGCCTGTTCCAGGGTGCAGAAGATGTGGGCGTCGTTCAGGTGGATCCCGCGCACCCTGGTCAGCCCGCCGAGCACACCGGACAGTTCCGCGCGGTACATTCCGCCCAGTTCCGCCATTCTCAGCGGCAGTTCACGGTAGCTGTGGTCGCGCGAACGGTAGATCAGCGCGTGGTGCGGGCACAGGCTCGGCCGCAGCACGACCTGCTCTCCCCCCAGCTCCATCGGCGGGAACATGTCGTCCCGGTAGTGCGACCAGTGGCCGGAAATCTCGTACAGTTCCCGCTTTCCCAGCACCGGTGAGTACACATGCCGGTAGCCGGCACGGCGTTCCTCTTCGCGGATGTACTCCTCGAGGGTGTGGCGGACGACGGCGCCGTCGGGCAGCCAGTACGGCAGTCCGGCGCCGATCAGCGGATCGCTGCCGAACAGGCCCAGCTCCCGGCCGAGCTTGCGGTGGTCGTGCACGGTGGTCTCCTCTCTTCACGCGAGACGGGTGACCACACGAAAAAGCCCCGGGGCACCCGCCCCGGGGCTTTCGATGACAACGGTCAGCGCGCCGGGACACTCTCCGGCGTCGTAGTGCTGTCGGCACGCTGCATGGCGTCACCGTAGCAGAACACGGCCGTGCAGGGCGGTCAGCGCCACTCCGGCGAAGTAGAGCCCCAGGGTCGCCAGTGGCAACGCTCCCCCGGGGGCGAATCCCCGGATCGCGAGCACGAGCAGCGCCCCCACCGCGAGCGCGACACCGGCGAGAAGCACCGGGGTGAGCCGGGTTTCCTCGACGGGCAAGGGAAAACCGCGCCACCGGGCGAGGTGGGGCCGCAGCAGGCCCAGTGGCACCAGCAGGATCGCCATCACCACCGCCAGGATCGCGAGCCAGGCCAGGCGCGTCCACCACCAGAACGCCGAACCGAGCGGCGGCTGCGGGAACAGCCCCGACGGGTACACCACCGGCGCGACCAGCACGACCGGAACCATGTGCCACAGGTACAGCGCCATCGCCAGGGTGTTCAGCCGCGCGAGGCCGCCCCGGATTCTCGACCGGCGCAGCCAGGCCGTGACGGCCGGGGCGGCGCCCACCAGGAGACCGGCCTGCGCCAGGCCGAACGCGAGCAGCGCGGGGGTCGGCGGAGAGGTGTTCCGCACGGCCTGCCCCGGCACACCCACCATGCTCAGCGGATACCGGCCGGAAGCGAGCAGTCCGGTGAGGGCCAGCACGCCCGCCGCCGCGAGCCACCACGCCCGGCGCCCGCGCAGCTCCCCGGTGAACCAGGCGATGCCGCACTGGTACACCGCCGCCCAGCCGAACACGAAGTTCGCGGGAGCCACTGCGGGGATCATCGCGGCCACCACCACGGCCGCGGCCAGCGCGCCCGGTACGGCCAGGCCCCAGCGGCGCTGGGCGGCGAGCAGCAACGGGGAAAGGGCCACCAGGATCAGGTACAGCGGCAGGAACCACAGGTGCAGCGACACCGCGCCCGCGCCGTAGGCGAGTTGCCGGGCGTCCACATGCGACACGGCGGCGGCAGCCACCCCGGCCGTCACCACCGCCACGTACAGCGTGGCGGGCCCGAACACGCCGAGGGCCCGGCGCCGCAGCCAGGGCCGCCAGCCGCCGCCCCACCGGGTCAAGGAGGCGGCGCAGGCGTATCCGGCGACCAGGAACAGTATCGGGATGACCTGGAAGAACAGCGTCAGCCAGCGGGCAGGCGGCAGGCCGGCCAGCACCGCGTCATCGCCGAAACGGCCGTTCCGGTAGGTGATCGAAGCGGCCAGCCAGTGTCCGGCCACCACCACGACCACGGCGAACACGCGGTAGAGGTCGGCGGAAAGCTCACGCTCGCGGCTCGGCGGGATAGTCCTCGTCGGGCTCTTCGGCGGGCTCGGGTTCGAGCAGGTCACCGGGACGGTGGTGAAACGACAGGTCGTCGACCTCGGTGGTGACCCCGTCAACCTCCGCCCACGCCTCGACCACCTCGGCGGCCTGCTCCTCCGATTCGCAGAGCTCACGCTGCACCAGTTCGTCGTCGCGGAAGACCCGCACCTCGATCGTGCGGCCCTGGTCGGCCTCCGGCCGGAATTCCGGCTCGTAGTCCGGGTCCTGGTTCGTCACCTGATTCATCACCGCCTCCTGTCCCCACCGCCGACGAGTCTGTCCGCCGCCGGGGCCGTCCGCCGAGAGAAGAAGGTCCCGCACCGCGGTGACCCTCGGTCTTCAATCACTGATTGAATCGGTGCTTGAATTCGGGCGGGAGATGCGCTGTACTCGGGGCATGAGCGAAAGCACGACAGTGGAGGCGGCATCGGGGTCGGCAACGGAGTCGGTATCGGAGGCGGTATCGGAGTCGGAGTCGACCCGGGCACGGCTGCTGACCGTGGCCGAACGCCTCCTGCTCGAATCGGGCTACGACGCCGTGTCCGTCCGGGCCATCAACACCGCGGCCGGGATGAACCCCGCCGCCGTCCACTACCACTTCGGTTCCAAGGACGCCCTGGTGGCGGCCCTGCTGGAGGACCGGCTGGCCCCGATCTGGCAGGACGCGCTGGACCGCCTCGAACGGCGGCGGCGGGACGGCCGGGTGCCCTCCGTGCCCGAACTGGTCGAGGTGATCCTCGGCCCGCTGGGCGAACTCGCCGCCGACCCGGTCGGGCGGCTGCGCCTGCACCTGCTGGCCAGGGTCGTGCTCGGCGGCCACCGGCTCGAATGGACCTCGCGGTGGTTCGGCCTGCGTTCCTGGACGGAACTGCTGCGGGCCGCCCGGCCCGGACTGGGCGAGCGGGAAGCCACCGAGCGCTGGAGCCTGGCCTTCCAGCTCGTGCTGCAGTTCTTCGGCGACCCGCTGGCCCGCACCCCGCGCACCTGTCCCCTGTCGCTCGACACGCTCCGCGGGTTCGTGATCGCCGGGCTGGCCGCCGCATGAGCGCGCCCGACGTCTTCACCCCGGCGCGGCTCGGGCCGCTCGAACTGCGCAACCGCATCATCAAGGCCGCCACCTTCGAAGGCGCCACCCCCGACGCGCTGGTCACCGACGAACTGATCGAGTACCACCTGCGCCCGGCCCGCGGCGGGGTCGGCATGACCACCCTCGCCTATTGCGCGGTCGTCCCCGAGGGCCGCACCGACCGGCACCAGATCTGGATGCGCCCCGAGGCGGTGCCGGGGCTGCGGCGGCTCACCGACGCGGTGCACGCCGAGGGGGCCGCGGTCAGCGCCCAGCTCGGCCACGCGGGCCCGGTCGCCAACGGGGCGTCCAACCGGCTTCCGGCGCTGGCGCCGACGGCGATGCCGAGCCCGCTGAGCCTGCGGATGATCAAGGCCGCCACCACCGCCGATCTGGAGCGCATCACCGCCGCGCACGCCGACGCCGCCCGCACCGCCGCCGAGGCCGGGTTCGACGCCGTGGAACTGCATTTCGGGCACAACTACCTGATCAGCTCGTTCCTGAGCCCGAAGCTCAACCGCCGCAAGGACGGCTACGGCGGGAGCCTCGCGAACCGCGCGCGGCTCGCGCTCGGCGTCGCCCGCGCGGTGCGGGACGCGGTCGGCGACCGGATCGCCATCACCGCCAAGCTCAACATGGACGACGGGGTGCCCGGCGGTTTCTGGCTGGACGAGAGCATCCAGGTCGCGCAGTGGCTGGAAGCCGACGGTTCGGTGGACGCGCTCGAACTCACCGCGGGCAGCTCGCTGCTCAACCCCCTGTACCTGTTCACCGGGGACGCCCCGGTCCGCGAGTTCGCCGCGCAGTTCCCCCAGCCGCTGCGCTTGGGCATCCGTCTGGCGGGCGGGCGGTTCCTGCGCAGCTACCCCTACCAGGAGGCGTTCCTGCTCGACCGCGCGCGGCAGTTCCGCGCCGCGCTGAAGCTGCCGCTGATTCTCCTCGGCGGGATCACCCGCAAGGAGACGATGGACCTGGCGATGGCCGAGGGTTTCGCGTTCGTCGCGATGGCACGCGCCCTGCTGCGCGAACCCGACCTGCCGCGGCGTATCCAGGCCGACCCGGCGGCGCGGTCGCTGTGCGTCCACTGCAACAAATGCATGCCCACCATCTACCGCGGCACGCACTGCGTGCTCGCCGAACCCGGGAGGCACTGATGCCCACCATCGCGATCACCGGCTCCGCCTCGGGAATCGGCGCGGCCACGGCCGAAGAGCTACGGCGCTCCGGCTCCGGGATCATCGGGGTGGACCTTCGCGACGCGGAAGTCATCGCCGACCTCAGCACTCCGCAAGGCCGGGAGCAGGCCGTGGAGGGCGTGCTCTCCCGGTGCGACGGAGCGCTCGACGGCTTCGTCGCCTGCGCCGGGCTGGGTCCGCAGGTCGACGATCCCGGCCTGATCGCCGGGGTCAACTACTTCGGCACCGTCGCGCTGCTCGACGGGCTGTTTCCCGCGCTGCGCAAGGGAAAGGACCCCGCCGCCGTGGTGGTGTCCTCGGTCGCCTCGACCCACGTCACCTGGGACGAGAACCCGCTCGCCCCGCTCGTGCAGAGCGGGGACGAGCCCGAAGTGGACGCAGTGGACGCCGCGGTGGCGGCCGCGGGCGAGTACCGGGGCCAGTACGCCTACGCCGCGTCGAAGAACGCGCTGACGGTGGCGGTGCGCCGGCGGGTCCCCGAATGGGGAGCCGCCGGCGTCCGCGTCAACACCGTCGCGCCCGGCTCGGTGGAAACCCCCCTGCTCCGGGCCGGGGAGGCCGATCCCCGGTATGGGCAGGCGATCCGGGAGTTCGTCGCCCCGATCCCGCGGCACGGGCGGCCGGAGGAGGTCGCCTCGCTCATCGCCTACCTGATGAGCCCGCGCGCCGGGTTCGTCCACGGTGCCCAGTTCGTCATCGACGGCGGCGTCGACGCCCTGCTACGCCCCGGCCGGTTCTGACGGTTCCAGCACCCGCCGGGGCACGTCGACCAGCATCGTCTCGATCTGTTTCTCGGTGACGCCGCGCTCCCGCACGTACGGCAGCACGTCGTCGCCGATGTGCAGGTAGTGCCACTGCGGGAGCTGTTCCAGCAGGAGCGGGTCGACCCAGTCGATGTAGCACGACGCGTCCTGCGACAGCACCATGCTCTCGGCGTATCCGCGCCGGCACATCTCCACGAGGGTGTCGGCGCGGGCCTCGAAGGTCGTCTCCAGGTTGATGCCGAACCGGTCCATGCCCAGCACGAAACCGGCCTCGGCGAGTTCGGCCAGGTGATCGCAGTCGGGGGTGTCGCCGGAATGCCCGAGCACCACCCGGCGCGGGTCGACGCCTTCTTCGTCGCAGAGGACCCGCTTGACCTCCAGGCCCGCCCTCGACCCGGGATGGGTGTGCACCGTGACCGGGATGCCGGTCCGCAGGTGCGCCTGGGCGACCGCGCGCATCACGCGCTCCACGCCGGGTGTCATGCCGTGGTGGTCGATGGCGCACTTGAGCATCCCCGCCCGCACCCCGGTACCGGCGATGCCCTCGGTGATGTCGCGGACGAACATCTCGGTCATCGGGTCCGGCTGACCGGGCATGGGCGGGCGGTACTCGAAGAAGAACGGGGCGCTGTCGTAGGTGTAGATCCCGGTGGCCACCACGATGTTGAGCTGCGGCACCCGTTCGGCGATCTTGGCGATGCGCGGGATGTAGCGGCCCAGCCCCACCACGGTGGGGTCCACAATGGTCTGGACGCCCTGTGCGGCCAGTGCGCTCAGCTTCTCGACGGCGTCGTCGAGGCGCGCCTGCTCGTCGCCCCACTCGCCGGGATAGTTCTGCTGCACGTCCGCGGTGAGGGTGAAGATGTGTTCGTGCATGTAGGTGCGGCCGAGAGCGGCGGCGGCGACCGGGCCGCGGACCGTGGACACTTCGCTCATGAGGTGCGCAGCTCCTTCTTCAGGATCTTGCCGGTCGGGCCCTTGGGCAGTTCGGGAACCAGGCGGATCTCGCGGGGGTACTTGTAGGCCGCCAGCCGTTCCCGGCAGTAGGCGATGATCTCCTCTTCGGCCACCTCGGTCCCGGCCTTCGCGCTGACGACGGCCACGACCTCCTCGCCGAACTTCTCGTCGGGCCTGCCGATGACGGCGGCCTCGTCGACGGCGGGATGGCTGTAGAGCACTTCCTCGATCTCACGCGGATAGACGTTGTAGCCGCCGCGGATGATCAGGTCCTTCTTGCGGTCCACAATGAACAGATAGCCGTCCTCGTCGGCGTAGGCGAGGTCGCCGGTGTGGAACCAGCCTCCCCGGAACGCCTCGGCGGTGGCCTCGGGCCGTTTGTAGTAGCCCTTCATCACGTTGTGGCCGCGGATCACGATCTCGCCGACGTGCTCGGGGCCGGACGGCAGCGGCCGGTCCTCCTCGTCCACGACCCGGACTTCCACGCCCCACAGGGGTTTGCCGATGGACAGCACCTTGCGCTGCTCGGCACTGATGTTGAAGGTGGTGGTGCTCGCCGTCTCCGAAAGGCCGTAGCCCTCCAGGATCACCACCCCGGGCACGCGTTCTTCGAACTCGCGGATGGTTTCGCCGGGAATCGCCGCCCCGCCCGAAATCCCCACACGCAGGGAGGAAAGGTCGCGGCTCTCCAGGTCTTCGCGCAGCAGGCCGAAGTACATGGTGGGCACGCCGGAGAAGATGGTCGCCCGGTGCCGTTCGATCGCGTCGAGGACCGGTCCCGCCTCGAACCGGGGCACGAGCACGAGCGTGCCGCCGTAGCGGACGGCGACGTTGAGCACGCTCGACAGGCCGAAGACGTGGAACAGCGGCAGCACGGCGATGCCGATGTCGGCGGGGTTGAAGCCGAACAGCTCGCCGCCGACCGTGCAGTTCATGTACAGCTGGAAATGGGTCAGCTCCGCGCCCTTGGGCCGTCCGGTGGTCCCGCTGGTGTAGAGCAGCACCGCGGTGTCGTCGGCGTTGGTGGGTTCGAGATCGCCGGTGTCCTCGGCCCGGTAGAGCTCGTCGTAGTGGTGGGCGCCGTCGGGCACCGCGGTCTCCCCCGGCGGGGTGACCAGATAGGTCGCCAGTCCGTCCACTTCGGACGCCGCCTTGAGCGCCTCCTCCGCGAAGCCGCTGAAGGTCACCAGCAGGCGGGCGTCGGAATCCTCGAGGTGGTAGGAGATTTCCGCCGCGCGCAGCAGCGGGTTGAGCGGCACCATCACCAGTCCGGCCTTGAGGATGCCGAAGTAGGTGAACAGGAACTGCGGTACGTTGGGCAGTTGCACGGCCACCTTGTCGCCGGGTTCGAGCCCGAGCCCGCGCAGGCTCGCCGCTACCCGGCCGGAGATCTCGTCGACCTGCGCGTAACTGAAGGTCAGATCGCCGAAATGGCAGAACGCCTTGCCGGGATCGCTCAGCCGGGACTGCCTGAGCATGGTGGCGAGATTGAAACTCATCCTTCTCCATTCGGCTCGCTACATCGAGAACCTGAATGCCTTCCGGCGATGCGGCCCGGCCACCCCCGCCTGAACAGGGGTTACGCTCTGCCGGGACGGCGGTGAAGCGTGGGTGTTTCATACGTACGAGCCAGTACTTTAGAAGCGAGGGGACCATGAAGCAAGAGGGATCGCTGGCCCGGACCCACGAACAGGAACCGGGCCTGCCGCGCGGGCGCGCGAGCCTGCCCGCCGACGCCGTCCGCGCCGCCCAGCGGGAACGCCTCATCCGCGCGATCATCGCCGCATCCGCCGAGAGCGGATACCTGCGCGTCACCGTCGCCGACGTGGTGTCCCGGGCGAAGGTGTCCCGCGCCGCCTTCTACGCCCACTTCGCCGACAAGGACGAATGCCTGCTCGCCGCGACGCGCTACGGCCGCCGCGTGCTCATCGACCGGATCACCGCCGAAACCGGCGCCCTGCCCAGGGAGACGGCGCCCGCCGAAGCGCTGCGGGTGGCCTGCCGGGCGTTCCTGGGGTTCCTCACCGGCGAACCCGAGTTCACGCGCGTGTTCTACCTGGAGTTTCCCAGCGCCGGGCCGCGGGCGCTGGCCCGGCTGGTCGAGGCGCAGCGCCGCTTCGCGCGCCTGAACGAGGTGTGGCACCAGCGCGCACGGGCCGCCGACCCGCGGGTCCCCGCCGTGCCCCAGGAGGCCTACCTCGCCGCGGTGGGCGCCACCACCGAACTGGTCCGCGCCGCGGTACACAGTGGACAAGCGCGGCTGACCGACCTGGAAGACACCCTGGTCCGCCTCCACCTGGCCATCCTCGGCGGCCGCCCCTGGGACCACGAAGAAGCCTGACGACGGCCCTGCCGTGCCGTGCGGGACCCCTCACGGAAATCC
>NZ_VJWX01000028.1 GCF_007713715.1 Amycolatopsis rhizosphaerae | reverse complement strand
TTCGGCGGTGGAGACTTCGGCGGCGGGGACGTCGGTAACGACTTCGGCGGCTTCTGAGCAAGAGGGCAAGCCGTGAAGGGTCCCTTCACGGTCGAATTGGCCGTGAAGGGACCCTTCACGGCCAACGGCCGCGTAAGTTGCCGGGGCCCTCACGCCGGTTGGCAGACGGGGCACCAGTAGAGGTTGCGGCCGGCGAGTTCCCGGTGCGCGACCGGCGTCCCACAGACCAGGCAGGGCTCCCCGGCCCGCCGGTAGACGTAGACCTCGCCGCCGTGCCGGTCCCGGCGCGGCGCCCGGCCGGTCACCTCGGGCAGGTGCTCGGCGGCGACCGTGTCGATCCGGCCCGAGCGCACTCCGGCCCGCATCAGGCCGACCAGGTCGGTCCAGATTTCCTTCCACTGCACGGCGTCCAGCTCCCGGCCCGGCAGCATCGGCGAGATCCCGTGCCGGAACAGCACTTCCGCGCGGTACACGTTGCCGACCCCGGCCAGCACCGACTGGTCCATCAGCAGGGCCGCCACCGACGTCCGGGACGCGGAGATCCGCTCCCAGGCCAGCTCGGGACGGGCGTCGCGGCGCAACGGGTCGGGGCCGAGCCGCGCCCTGATCGCGTCGACCTGGTCCGGGGTCAGCAGCTCGCACCGGTTCGGGCCCCGCAGATCCGTCCAGTGGGTGCGGCCCACGAGCCGCATCCGCACCTGCCCCACGGGGAGCGCGGCGGGCAGCGCCGCCTCGGTGAAGGTGCCGTACAGGCCGAGATGGACGTGCACGGCACCGAGATCGCCGTAGTAGTGAAACAGGTGCTTGCCGTACGCCTCCGCCCGGACGAGCACCTGGCCGTCCACTCGCGGCGCGTCGGCGAACTTGCCCTGCGGGCTCGTCACCGCGACCGGCGCGCCCGCGTAGCGCCGCTGGTGCAGGCGGGCGAGCCTGTGGAGGGTGTGCCCCTCCGGCATCAGGCGGGCAGCGGCGGCGGGGTACCCGTGCGCTCGTAGTCGAGCAGCTGCTGCACCCGGCGGCCGTGCCGCTCGTCGGGCGAGGGCGGGGTGTTCAGGAAGGCGTCGACGATGGCCTCGGCCTCTTCGACCGTGTGCATCCGCGCGCCGATGCCGATCAGCTGGGCGTGGTTGTGCTCACGGGCCAGCTGCGCGATCTCCGGCTTCCAGGCCAGCGCCGCGCGGGCGCCCTTCACCTTGTTGGCCGCGATCTGCTCGCCGTTTCCGGAACCGCCGAGCACGATGCCGAGGCTGCCCTCGTCGGCCACCACCCGCCGCGCCGTCTCGATGCAGAACGCCGGGTAGTCGTCGGCGGCGTCGTAGACGAACGGTCCGATGTCGGTCACTTCGTGGCCCTGCCCCTGGAGGTAGGCCACCAGATGGTTCTTCAGTTCGAAACCGGCATGGTCGGATCCCAAGTAGACACGCACGGCGTGGAGTCTGCCATCCCGCCCCCGGCCCGGCTCGCCGCGGGTACGGGCAGGACGGATGCCCGCACCGCCGCTACCGTCGGTGACCATGCGCTGGATCGCGATCGCGGACGGGGTTTTCGCCCGCCGCCACGAACACCTCGACCAGACCCTCGGGCTCGTCGTCGGCGAGGACCGCTGCCTGGTGATCGACACCGGTGGCGACGAGCTCCAGGGCGGGCGGTTCGCCGCGGCCGTGCGCGAGCTGACACCCCTGCCCTGGCTGGTGGTGCTCACGCACGCGCATTTCGACCACTACTTCGGCACCAGGGCGTTCCTGCCCTGCCCGGTGTGGGCGCACGAGCGATGCCGCACGGCATTGCTGCGCGACGCCGAGGAAGACCGGAGGGCGTGGGCACGGCGTTTCCGCGAGGAACACAAGCCCGAGCTGGCCGAGGGGCTGCTCCAGGCCGAACTCGTGCTGCCCACCGAGCTGCTCACCGAGGAGGCCGAGCTGGATCTCGGCGGCCGCCGGGTGCGGTTGATCCACCCGGGCCCCGGCCACACCGATCACGACGTGGCCGTCTGGGTGCCGGATGCCGAGGTGCTCTTCGCCGGTGACTTGGTCGAGCAGGGGGCCCCGCCCTCGGCGGGCCCCGACGCGGACCTCGCGGCCTGGCCCCGCGCGCTCGGAGAACTGCTGGCCCTGTCCCCCCGCGTCATCGTGCCGGGACACGGGGAACCGGTGGACGCCGCCTTCGTCCGGGCGCAGCGGGACGAACTCGCGGCACGATCGCCCCTTTAGGACCTGTGTCGATCAGTCGCCCAGCGCCCGTTCGTAGCGCACGAAACCGCTGAACTTCGCGACCCTGTCGTAGAGGGCGCGCGCCGGGGCGTTGTCCTGCTGCGTGTGCCAGTACAGCCGGGGAAGCCCCCGCCCACGCGCTTCGTCCGCCACGTACTCGATCAGTGCCCGCGCGGCTCCCCGGCCGCGTGCCGCCTCGTCCACGTACAGATCCTGCAGGTAGCACGCCCCCGGTGACCAGAACTTGGCGTGGAACAGGTAGTGGGCGATTCCGACGACCCGTCCGCCGAGCCGCGCGACCACGCCGTGCACGTCCTCACCCCGCACCAGCCTCCGCCAGGTCGCCTCGTACTCGGCCTCCGCAACCGGGGTGCGGTAGAAGTCCTTGTAGGCGCGGGCGAGCACCTCCCACCGTGCCCGGTCCCCGGCCCGCACCGGACCGACCTCCAGCGCACCCTCCACGAGCAGCTCCCTTCCCGTCGCTCCGGCCACTCCGGACTCGATGCCGGGATCGGGCCGCCGCCGGACGAGGCGGCCCGCCGTCATCCGTCCGGGTCAGTCGAACTTCAGCTCACCCATACGGGTTCGCTTCAGCTCGAAGAAGTCCGGGTAGCTCGCCAGCGCACGAGCGCCGTCGAACACCTTCACCGCGTCCTCGCCCCGGGGGATCGAAGTGAGCACCGGGCCGAAGAACGCGACCCCGTCGATGTGGATGGTCGGGGTGCCCACGTCCATCCCGACCGGGTCCATGCCCTCGTGGTGGCTCTTGTGGAGCGCCTCGTCGTACTCGGTGGACTCGGCGGCCGCGGCCAGCTCGTCCGGCGCGCCCACCGCCCGCAGTGCCTCCTTGGTCACCGAGGGGATGTCCTTGTTGCCCTGGTTGTGGTAGCGGGTGCCGAACTCGGTGTAGTAGTCGCGCAGCGCCTCTTCGCCCTGGGACTGGGCCAGCGCGATCGCGACGCGCACCGGACCCCACGCCTTGTCTATCAGCGCCCGGTACTCCTCGGACAGGTCCCGCCCCTCGTTCAGCACGGCCAGGCTCATCACCCGGAAGCGCAGATCCAGCTCGCGCTGCGCCTCGACTTCGAGGATCCAGCGCGACGTGATCCAGGCGAACGGGCAAACCGGATCGAAATAGAAGTCGACGCGGGTGCGCTCGGCAGCCATCGGTCTCTCCCTGTGCAGTAGTGGAATCCGCCAGGCATGATCAGCCTTCAACCCGCCCAACAGCCCATGTATGACGCTTGTTCCCCTGGGCATCCATGATTGGATAGCGGGATAACCGAAAACGACCATCGCTAGTGCTACGAGGTGCCTGTGCCCGCCCCTAACCTGACCCGCGACCAAGCAAAGCAGCGCGCCGAGCTGCTGGAGGTCGAGTCCTACGACATCGCTTTGGACCTCACCGACGGTCGCGGCGGTCCCGGCGTCAAGACGTTCGGGTCGACCACCACGATCCGGTTCGCCAGTGCGCGCGCCGGGGCCGGCTCCTGGATCGACCTCGTCGCCGACCGGGTCCGGTCGGCGACGCTCAACGGCCGGGCGCTGGACGTGTCCGGCTACGTCGAGGACGAGGGAATCGTCCTGCCGGAGCTGGCCGAGACCAACGAACTGGTGGTCGAGGCCGACTGCCGCTACATGAACACCGGTGAGGGACTGCACCGGTTCGTCGACCCGGTCGACGACGCCGTCTACCTGTACACGCAGTTCGAGACGGCGGACGCCAAGCGCATGTTCGCCTGCTTCGACCAGCCGGATCTGAAATCGGTGTACCGCCTGACGGTCACCGCCCCCAGCGACTGGAAGGTCGTCTCCAACGCGAAGGTGGCTTCCGCCGAGAAGACGCCCGAGGGGGCGACACGCACCGTCTTCGAGGTTTCCGAGCGCATCTCCACCTATCTGGTCGCGCTGATCGCCGGACCGTACGCGGAATGGCACGACCAGTACGTGGAATCCACGCCCGAGCGCGAGCTCGCCATCCCGCTCGGCATCTACTGCCGCGCCTCCCTGGCCGAGCACATGGACGCGGACCGGCTGTTCACCGAGACCAAGCAGGGTTTCGCCTTCTACCACCAGGCGTTCGCCACGCCGTACCCGTTCAGCAAGTACGACCAGCTGTTCGTGCCGGAATTCAACGCGGGTGCGATGGAGAACGCGGGCGCGGTCACCTTCCTCGAGGACTACGTGTTCCGCAGCCGCGTCACCCGCTACGCCTACGAACGGCGTGCGGAAACCCTGCTGCACGAAATGGCGCACATGTGGTTCGGCGACCTGGTGACCATGCGCTGGTGGGACGACCTGTGGCTCAACGAGTCGTTCGCGACCTTCGCCAGTGTGCTCGCTCAGGCGGAGGCCACGGAGTACAAGCACGCCTGGACCAGCTTCGCCAACATCGAGAAGTCCTGGGCCTACCGGCAGGACCAGCTTCCCTCGACGCACCCGATCGCGGCCGACATCGTCGACCTGGAAGCGGTCGAGGTGAACTTCGACGGCATCACCTACGCCAAGGGCGCGAGCGTGCTCAAGCAGCTGGTGTCCTATGTGGGGCTGGACAACTTCCTGGCCGGCCTGCGGGTCTACTTCGGCAAGCACGCCTGGGGCAACGCCACGCTGGCCGACCTGCTGGCCGCGCTGGAGGAGGCCTCCGGGCGTGACCTGTCCGGGTGGAGTGCGCAGTGGCTGGAGACCACCGGCCTCAACTCGCTGCGCCCCCGCTTCGAGACCGGTGAAGACGGCCGGTTCACCTCCTTCGAGGTGGTCCAGACCGGCGCGAAGCCCGGGGCGGGTGAGCTGCGCACGCACCGCATCGCCGTGGGCGTCTACGACGACGAGAACGGCAGCCTGGTCCGCGTGAACCGGGTCGAGCTGGACGTGACGGGCGCCGTCACCCCGGTGCCCGAGCTGACCGGCGCCGCCGCCGGGAAGCTGGTGCTGGTCAACGACGACGACCTGACGTACTGCACGATGCGCCTGGACCCGGGCTCGCTGACCACGCTGGTCGACCGGATCGCCGACATCACCGAGCCGCTGCCGCGCACCCTGTGCTGGTCGGCGGTCTGGGAGATGACCAGGGAAGCCGAGCTCAAGGCGCGTGACTTCCTCGCGATCGTCTCCCACGGCATCCAGGCCGAAACCGAGGTCGGCGTGGTGCAGCGGCTGCTGCTGCAGGCCCAGACCGCGCTGAACTCCTACGCGCAGCCCAGCTGGGCGGCCGAGCAGGGCTGGCCCTCCTTCACCGCCCGGATCCTGGAGCTGGCCCGGGCCGCCGAGCCCGGCTCCGACCACCAGCTGGCCTACGTGAACTCACTGACCGGCGCGGTGCTCGACGAGGCCACGCTCGGGGTCCTGGCCGGCTGGCTGGACGGGAGCGCGCCGCTGCCGGGGCTGACCGTGGACGCGGACCTGCGCTGGCGCCTGCTCACCGCACTGGTGGCGCATGGCAAGGCGGCCGAGGCCGAGATCGACGCGGAACTGGCCCGCGACGACACCGCGACCGGGCGGCGGCAGGCCGAAACGGCACGGGCGCTGCGGCCGAACGCGGAGGCCAAGGCCGAGGCGTGGCGGCGGGCGGTCTACGACGACGAACTGCCGAACGCGCTCAGCAACGCCGTCATCGCGGGCTTCTCGCACCCGGGTCAGAAGAGCCTGCTGGCCGGGTACGTCGGCACCTACTTCGAGGTGATCGACGAGGTGTGGCAGCGGCGTTCGAGCGAGCGGGCCCAGCCCACCGTGCTCGGGCTGTTCCCGGCTTGGGCGGTCGAGCAGCCCACCGTCGAGGCGGCCGACCGGTGGCTCTCGGACGAAACGCGGCCTGCCGCACTGCGTCGCCTGGTGTCCGAAGGACGGGCCGGCATCGTGCGCGCACTGGCCGCGCGCGAGTTCGACGAGAGCTGATCAAGCTCGAAGAAGCACGAAGGGAGCTCCGGCGCACTGCCGGAGCTCCCTTCGGCTGACGGCCCCGCTGCAAGCGGCTCCGCCGCTTTGAAACACCGCCTACGCGTGGCCTGCCTGGTCGGAGAGCATGCGGAGACCGGACACCAGGCCGCCGACGAGGTCGCCTTCCTTGAAGGAGGCGACCATGCTCATCACGGCCAGCTTCGCGCCGCGGTCGGGCAGGCGCGGGAGCACCTCGGTTCCGGTGACGACCTCGACCACACGCTCGCCGGGGGACACCGCGATCAGCACCGAGTTGCCCGCGCGCTCACCGATGGAGGCGTGCAGCTTCTCGGCGGTCACCCGGGTGTCGCCGCCGAGTTCGCCGAGGTAGACGCTGAAGTCGATGCCGGTCTCGCGGCTGGCCAGGGTCAGCGCCTCGTCCAGCCGGGCCAGCTGGCTGGTGCTGAACGGGCTGGACGGCGGAGCGGGCTCGTACATCTTGGCCACGGAGCGCCGTCCGGTAGCGGTAATCGCCACCCCGAACTCGGGCTCGGCCGACTCGACCTGCTGAATCACTTCACCAGCTGCCACGGGCACCTCCTGCTGCCGTTCCCGACGCGGTGCCGGAGTTGAGGGGCCGATGCGCCCCGATGCCTTCGGGGTTACCGCTCCACCACATGGGCGGGTACTCCCACGGCTGTCCCGGCCGGTACCTGGGGGTCCCGGTCAGCTTCGAGCGCAGCGTCACCAGGGCGGTCACCGCGTAGATCGCCGCCGGGATCACCGCGAAGACCAGGATCGTCTCACCGATGTTCACGCCCAAGAGAGTAGCGGGCGGGCCCGGCCGCCGCCGAGGGCGGCGAGCGAGGCGTGCGCCACGAAAAGGCCCGGTCCCCCGTGTGCCACGGGTGGGTTCCCGCGATGAGCCGAAGCCCCCTCCCGCGAAAGGTGGCAACGCAGCGTACAGCCGGTCCCACTGAGCGCGATCAGCTTGTTCCGGGGGTGAGATCCTCGTAGTTTTTCACCTGTACGGGCCTTGCGCCCCGCTCCCCTTCCCAATCGGTAGGCAATTCTGCCCCTGGAGGCCAGGCAATGATCGTCTTGACCACCCCCGCTCAGCGCAACAGCAACTACACTCAGTCACCGACCGTGGGCCCGGAGAGCCGCGGCACGCGGGTCACCCGCGGTACCCGCGTCACCAGGGGCACCCGGGTGACCGCCGGCACGCGGGTCACCCGCGGGACGAGGGTCACTCGTGGAACCCGGGTCACCGCCGGCACCCGCGTCACGCGCGGGACCCGCGTGACCAGGGGTACGCGCGTCACCTGCGGCACGCGCGTGACCGCCGCCTGAACCGGGAAGCACGAAAGGGAAAACCGCCGCGCCACGGACGATCCCCGTGCGCGCGCAGCACAGACGACGACGTCGGCTCGCCCCGGCCGCCTCAGGCAGCCGGGGCGCCGGTGCGTACGCTCAGACGGCCACGCCGAGGTAGGGCCGCCACAACGGATCCGCTTCCCCGGAGTGCACGAGCAGCCGCCAGTGCGGGCCGTGCGGCGCCGTGGGCACCACCCTCAGCTGCCAGCCCAGTTCCGACAGCAGCTTGTCCGCCTTGCGGTGGTTGCACTTCGCGCAGCAGGCCACACAGTTCTGCCAGCTGTGGGGGCCGCCGCGACTGCGCGGGATCACGTGGTCGATGGTTTCCGCCCGCCCCCCGCAGTAGGCGCAGCGGTACCGGTCCCGATGCATCAGCCCGGCGCGCGTGAGCGGCACCTGGGCCCGGTAGGGCACCCGCACGTAGGTCGACAACCGGATCACCGAGGGCACCGGCAGCGACACCGTGGCCGCGTGCACCGTGAGCCCCGCCGGATCGCCGTGCACGACCTCCGCCTTGCCGCACATCACCAGCACCACCGCCCTGCGCAGCGACAACGCCGTGAGCGGCTCGTAGGTGGCGTTGAGCAGGAGCACCCGCCGTCGTCCCCAGCCGGGGGCGGTGCCGGCCGCCGGATCCCGGCCTCTACGCTGTCCCGGCGGGCGGCCACCCCGGCCGCCGCCACGAGAAGGTGGCCCACTCGGATGGTGACCGCTGGGCACGGTCCCGCCCGGATAGGCGCACAGGACTACCTCCGGCGCCTGCCCGGCCACGATGTGGTCGGGGACGCCGAGGGGGATCGGTTGTCGGTCTGGCACTCGACCACCTCCACCGGTGCAGCCTTAGTCGACCACAGATCACCCCGGAAATGCACCTGTGTTAGAAGACATGTCCTGTGACATGCGTCCGGCGGGTGAGTGAAGCCGGGCCATCCCGGCGAGAAAGGGGCACGGCGACCACGTGAGCCAGCTGCTGACCGATCCCCCCCAGTGCATCAACGAGGTGGGCACCTGGTGCTACCAGGTGTTCAAGGTGACGCACAACGAGTGGCTGGCCGCCTCCGCGGGCTGGCTGGTGGCCAAGCCCCTCAAGATCCTGCTCATCCTGCTCGTGGCGGTGCTGATCCGGATCGTGCTCCGGAAGCTGATCGACCGGGTCACCGCGCTGCCCTCCGGCAACGGCCGCAAGCTGCCCGCGCTGCTGCGCCCCCTGCGGGAGCGCGCGCCGGAACTGCTCGGGCCGGTGGTGATCGAGCGCAGGCGCCAGCGGGCGAAGACGATCGGCTCGGTGCTGAAGTCGATGACCTCGTTCGTGGTGTTCGGGCTCGCGTTCATCCAGGTGCTCGGCGAGCTCGGCTACGACCTGGGCCCCATCCTCGCCTCCGCCGGGATCGTCGGCATCGCGCTCGGCTTCGGCGCCCAGAACCTGGTCAAGGACTTCCTGTCCGGGATCTTCATGATGCTCGAGGACCAGTACGGCGTCGGCGACGTGATCGACATCGGGGAGGCCAGCGGCACCGTCGAGTCGGTCGGCCTGCGCATCACCACCCTGCGGGACGTCAAGGGCACCGTCTGGTACGTCCGCAACGGCGAGGTGCTCCGCGTCGGCAACTCCAGCCAGGGCTTCGCCAACGCCGTGGTGGACGTGCCGCTGAGCTACACCACCGACGTGGACCGCGCCGTCGAGGTGCTCAGCGCGGCCGCCGTCACGGCCGTGGCCGCCGAACCGCTGTCCACGCAGGTGCTGGAACAGCCCGAGGTGCTGGGTGTGGAGAAGGTCACACCGGAGAGCATCGAGATCCGCATGACGGTGAAGGTCCGGCCGGGCAAACAGTGGATGGTGCAGCGTGCGTTGCGGGCGCGGATGATCGCCGCACTCGAGGAAGCCGGTTTCGAACCGCCGCTCGGCCGCTTCCTCGGCCAGGGCAACGCGAGCAGCACGGCACAATAGGGGGGTGTCCGAGATGAACGGTCAGGATCCGCAGACCTTCTACGAGGCCGTCGGCGGTGAACCGACGTTCCGCAAGATCGTCGCGCGCTTCTACGCGGAGGTCGCCGCCGACGAGGTGCTGCGCCCCATGTACCCGGAGGCCGATCTCGGACCCGCGGAGGAACGGCTGCGGCTGTTCCTCATGCAGTACTGGGGAGGCCCGCACACCTACTCCGAGCGGCGAGGCCATCCGCGGCTGCGGATGCGGCACGCGCCGTTCAGCATCGGCCCGCTGGAACGGGACGCGTGGCTGCGGGCCATGCGCATCGCCGTCGACGAGGCCGACCTGCCGAAACCGCTCGAAGAACAGCTGTGGCAGTACCTGCAAATGGCCGCCGACAGCATGATCAACACCTGGGGCTGACCCGCGTCGCATCTTCCCGCGCCGATGCCCCGCCGCCGGGGTATCCGCACCGCGCGCCGCCCCGGCGTACCCCGGTCTTGACGCCGATGGCACCTCCCTGCTGAAATCTGCGGCTTACGCAGGTAAACGATGGGTTTCACCCTGGTGTCGAGGTCTTGTAGGCCGGGTGTCCCACCCCTGAAGATGGGGGCGCTTGGAATCTCCTAGCGCCTCACCGTGTCCAACCCCTTGACCCGCCTGGGAGCCGCCGCGTGGGCTTCTTGTTCACTCGCCACGCCAGAAAAACTCAAGATCCGCATCGGTTCCTGGACAGTCCCGACGGGCCGGTTCCCGACGGCTACACCCCGGGGGAAGCCGTGCCCGGTGAGATCGCGGTGTACTTCGCCGACGACCCGCGCAAGCTCTACCAGTTGCGTCAGTGGCTCCCGGTGTTCGAACGGCTCGACGCCGAGCGGCCGGTGGTGATCATCACGCGCCACCCCCGGACCTACGCCGAACTCGGCGAGCTCACCGGGCTGCGCCGCGTGCTGGCACCGTCCTTCCCCGACCTGCAGAACCTGTACGAGACCAGCGACTTCAAGATCGCCGTGTACGTGAACAACTCCGTGCAGAACTTCCACTCGCTGCGGCAGCGCCGGATGCTGCACATCCACGTCAACCACGGCGAGAGCGACAAGGTCTGCATGGTGTCCAACCAGGTGAAGGCCTACGACCGCGTCTTCGTCGCCGGCGAGGCCGCGATCCACCGCCACCGGGCCGCACTGATCGGGTTCGACGAGGACAGGCTGGTGCCGGTCGGCAGGCCGCAGCTGGACCTGTCCCCCGAGCCGCTGCTGCCGGTGACCGACCGCCACACGATCCTGTACGCGCCCACCTGGGAAGGCGAGAACGCGTCGAACAACTACACCTCGGTGGACGTGTTCGGTCCCGAGATCATGGCGGCGGCGCTCGCGGTGCCCGGCACCCGGGTGATCTACAAACCCCACCCCCGCGTGTCGATCAGCCCGCTGCCGAGCATGGAGTCCGCGCACCAGCGCATCGTCGGGCTGCTCGAATCCGCCGCACAGCGCGACCCCGGCGCGGGCCACCGCTTCATCCCGTCCGGCGACATCCTCGCCGTCTTCGAGGGCTGCGACCTGATGATCACCGACGTCTCGTCGGTCGGCCTGGACTTCCTGTACCGCCGCGTCAGCCGCCCCCTGATGATCGCGGACCGGTACGACAACGCCACGCGCCTGCTCTCCGATGCGCCGATCAGCCGGTGCGCCGACGTCATCGCCCCGAGCACGGTCGCCGGCCTCACCGCGACCCTGACCGAACGGCTGACCTCCGACCCGCACCGCACGGCGCGGGAAACCATGCGCAAGTTCTACTTCGGCGACCTGGCCCCCGGGGAAAGCACCCAGCGCTTCCTCGCCGCCATCGCCGACGCGGCCGCCACCCGCGACCGCCTGCTCAGCCGCCTGGACGCGAGCCTCGCCGTCCTGCTCAACGAAACCACCGGGAGGTCAGCATGAGGAACGACGAACTGCAGGTCGTGATCCTGGCGGCGGGCATGGGCACCAGACTCGGCAGGCCGCTGCCCAAGCCGCTGACCCCGCTGGCCGACGGACGCAGCATCCTCCACCAGCAGCTCGGCAACCTTGCCGCCGCCTTCGGCGACCGCGTGAAGGTCACCGTCGTGGTCGGTTTCCGCCCGGACCAGATCATGGCCGCCGCCCCCGACGTCCGGTTCGCCTTCAACGAGCGCTACGAGCACACCAACACGAGCAAGAGCCTGCTCAAGGCCCTGCGCGGAACCTGCTCCGGCGGGGTGCTGTGGCTCAACGGCGACGTGGTGTTCGACCCCGAGCTGCTGCTCGAGATCGCGCCGGTGATCGCCCGGGACGAGACTTTCGTCTGCGTGAACACCGCCGCGGTGGGTGAGGAAGAGGTGAAATACACCGCAGACGTCGACGGATACGTGCACCGGCTGTCAAAATCGGTGATCGGCGGGCTCGGTGAGGCCGTCGGCATCAACTACATAGCGTCGGCGGACAAGCCGGCGCTGGTCAAGCACCTCGAGGCCTGTGACGACACCGACTACTTCGAACGCGGGATCGAGACCGCGATCGAGGCGGACGGACTGCGGGTGCGGGCGCTGGACATCTCCTCCTACTTCGTGGTGGAGGTGGACTTCGCCGGCGACCTCGAGCGTGCCAACGTGGAGGTGAGCAGGACCGTCACGTCCGCCGCGTGATGCCCCGCCGGGGCGCCGCGCAGCGGCGTCTCGGCGCGTTATGGACGGCAACAGAGTTTTCGGCCGGAGCCCCGTGCTCCTCGGGCACCGGGGCTGCGGCCGGGGAACCGTCAACGGCCATCAGGAGAACACCCTCGGTTCCTTCCTCGCCGCGGTGGACGCCGGCGTCGACTGGGTCGAGGTGGACGTCCGGCGGACGTCCGACGATCAGCTCGTAGTCGTGCACAATCCCGCGGGGCCCGACGGGGTCTTCTACGCCGACATCACCGCGCGGGAGGCGGCGGCCCGGGGCGCGCTGCGGCTCGAGGCGCTGCTGGCGGCGCTCCCGGACTCGGTGGGTGTCGACTTCGACGTGAAGACGTCGATGGAGGACGCCACCCGGGACAGGGCGGCCACCACGATGGGGCGGCTGGCCTCCATCGCGGTCCGCGAGGCACGGCGCCGCGAGGTGCTGGTCACTTCCTTCGATCCGGGTGCGCTCGACATCGCCCGGCAGCTCGCGCCCGGGGTGGCGCGGGGCCTGCTCACCTGGGTCGACTTCCCCATCGGGCACGCGGTCGCCGCGGCCGGGCACCTCGACGTGCAGGTGCTCGCGCCGCACTGGGGATCGCTGCGCCCGAACGACAAGGAACCGAAGGCGCTGCAACGGCCACTGGACTACGTGGTGGACCTGGTGCACGAGAGCGGGCGGGAGTTCCTCGCCTGGTGCCCGGGGGTCAAGTTCGCCCAGCGGCTGCTGGACGCCGGCGTGGACGCCCTGTGCGTCAACGACGTGCCGACGGTGGTGGCTTCCCTGCTGGCGGCACCGGCCCGGTCGTAACCGCTTTCGGCACGACGCTCGGGGCCGCGAAGGGATTCCCTTCGCGGCCCCGAGCGTCGTGGCAGGAGCAGCTAGAACAACAAGGGCAGCAGAGCCTGACGACGGCGGAGCACGGCGCCATACCGGGCGTCCAGGCGCAGCCAGGAAGCCGTCGCACTCACCCGCACCCTGTCGTCCGGAATCGACGAGTCGACAAATCCCATGCCGGACAGGGCGAACAGGCACCGCATCGGGATCTTGACCTCGATCCCGTCCCCCGCCACGGTGAGCACGGTCTGGTCCAGCAACGAGGCCGGCGGCGTGCCGTGCGGGCCTGCGTTCTCGCGGGCCAGCCGGACTCCCCGGTCGGTGAGCTCGCCGATCACGGAGACAGGTACGGTGTCCACCACGCGCCACTCGCCGCCGGTGGGCAGTTCCCCCCGCCACAGCAGATCCCGCGGCGGCCCCGGATCCATCCGCTCACCCCCGGCCACGGTCAGCGCCGCCAGCAGCTCGTTGCCCGAAACCGTCACGTCGCCCGGGCTGATCCCGCCATGCACCGCGCGGGTCGCCAGCGCATCGAACGGCGTCGCCACCCAGGCCTCCAGCACCCCGTCACCCCGGTTCCGCAGTCGTACGGCGCACTGGCCGTCCAGCCGCACCGCGCGGGCCACGAAGGCGCCCAGCGTCTCGCGATCGGCCGGGTCGGCCATGCGCAGTTCGGTCCCGGTGCTGGTGCGCTCACTCATCGGCGGTCTCCGTCAGCCTGGTGGCCAGAAAGGCCCGTTCGGCCTCCGTCAGGCGGCGTGGACGGCCGGTGCTCAGCTCGTACGGAGCCAGCACGGTCTCGGCGGTCACCGAGGGCTTGCCTTCGGCCAGCGGTCCACTGTAGACGCGGTAGTCCAGGGTCAGCGACGCGAATTTGAGCTCCCGCAAGGAGATTTCCACCCGGATCTCCTGACCGTCCACCACGATCGGGCTGTGGTAGTGCACGCCGAGCCGCACCACCACCATGCCCTTGGCGAACTCGGCCAGCCCGGCCCGGCCCGCCTCGTCGAACAGCAGCGGCACGCGGGCCTCTTCGAGCAACGTCACCAGATTCGCGTGGTTGACGTGCCCGAAGACATCCATGTCCGACCACCGCGGCCGGACCATCGCCACGTACACCCGCTCACCTCACCGTGCTGCGCAACTGCCGCGCCGCGACCGACAGCGTCGCCAGGTCGAGACGACCGGAACGGCCGATCTCGTCGAGCGCGACCCGCGCCCGAGCCAGCCGCGAGGCGTTCGCCTTCTCCCACTGCGCGATCTTCTCGTCCGGCGTGTCGTCGGAATCGCTGTGCCGCAGGGCATCCAGGGTGATCGCCCGCAGCGACGAGTAGATGTCGTCACGCAGCGACAGCCGGGCGAGCGCGTGCCACCGGTTGCCACGCTCCAGCGCGCTGATCGAGGTCAGCAACTGATCCACGTTCAGGTGTTCCGACAGCGCGTAGTACAGCTCCGCGGTCTCCTGCGGGCTGCGCTCCGCCGGAACCCGCGCCTCCCGCTCGGCCAGTTCGGTCACTTCGATGATGTCGAGCAGGCCGTAGGCGTTCAGCAGCGTCGCGACCCGGTTCGCCAGCTCGCGCGGCACCCCCTGCGCGGCCAGCCGGTCCGTCCGGTCCGCGACCTCTTCGGCTTCACGGCCCCGCAGCAGTGCGCCCACCTGCGGCACCAGTGCCGCGACCGAGCTGCCGAACCGGTTGATCTCGGCGCCGACCGCCAGCGGCTGCGGCCGGTTGCCGAGGAACCAGCGGGCGGCGCGGTCCAGCAGGCGCCGGGACTCCAGCAGCATCCCGTCCGCGACCTCGGTGGGTACCACCGTGTCCAGCGCGTCGATCGCCGACCACAGCGACGGCAGGTCGTAGACCCGGGCCACCACCGTGTAGGCGCGGATGGCGTCGGTGGCGGTCGCGTTCAGCTCCTCGGCGAGGCGGAACGCGTAGGAGACGCCCGCCCCGTCCACCACCTCGTTCACCAGCAGGGTACTGATGATCTGCCGCCGCAGCGGATGCTCGGAGATCCGGTCGGGGAAACGCTCGCGCAACGGCAGCGGGAAGTACTCGGGCAACCGGCGGGCGAAGACCTCCGCGTCGGGCAGTTCGCTGGCCAGCAGTTCGTCCTTCAGCGTGAGCTTCACATGGGCCAGCACGGTCGCCAGCTCCGGCGACGTGAGGCCCTTGCCCGCCTTCTCCAGCTGCCGGAACTGCGCCGGGCTCGGCAGCGCTTCCAGTTCCCGGTCCAGCGCACCGGCGTCCTCCAGCGCCGCCACCAGCCGCTCGTGCACCGAGATCATCTGGGGGGCGTGGGCCCGGCTCACCCCGAGCACCGCGTTCTGCCGGTAGTTGTCCCGCAGCACGAGTTCCCCGACCTCGTCGGTCATCTCGTGCAGCAGCGCGTTGCGCTGCTCCCGCTCCAGGCCACCGGTGGTCACCAGGTGGTCCAGCAGGATCTTGATGTTGACCTCGTGGTCGGAGCAGTCCACCCCGGCGGAATTGTCCAGCGCATCGGTGTTGATCTTGCCGCCGTTGCGGGCGAACTCGATCCGGCCGCGCTGGGTGAGCCCCAGGTTGCCGCCCTCCCCGACCACCTTGACCCGCAAGTCCTTGCCGTTGACCCGCACCGCGTCATTGGCCTTGTCACCGGCGTCCGCATGGGTCTCGTCCTGCGCCTTGACGTAGGTCCCGATCCCGCCGTTCCACAGCAGATCGACCGGCGCGAGCAGGATCGCCCGGATCAGTTCCGCGGGCGAAAGCTTTTCCACGTCCTCGTCCAGCCCCAGCGCGCGGCGCACCTGCGGGGTGATCGGGATGGTCTTCGCACCGCGCGAGTAGATGCCGCCACCCTCGCTGATCAGAGAGCGGTCGTAGTCCTCCCACGACGAGCGCGGCAGTTCGAACAGCCGCTTGCGCTCACGGAACGACGAGGCCGCGTCCGGATTGGGGTCGAGGAAGATGTGCAGGTGGTTGAAGGCGGCCACCAGCCGGATGTGCTCAGACAGCAGCATCCCGTTGCCGAAGACGTCCCCGGCCATGTCGCCGATGCCGACCACGGTGAAGTCCTGGGCCTGGGTGTCCACCCCCAGCTCGCGGAAGTGCCGCTTCACGCTCTCCCACGCGCCCTTGGCGGTGATGCCCATGGCCTTGTGGTCGTACCCGACGGAACCCCCCGAGGCGAACGCGTCGCCCAGCCAGAAGCCGTAGGAGGCCGACACCTCGTTGGCGATGTCGGAGAACGTCGCCGTGCCCTTGTCCGCCGCCACCACCAGGTAGCTGTCGTCGCCGTCATAACGCACCACGTCGCGGGCCGGGACCGTCCTGCCCTCGACGAGGTTGTCGGTGAGATCCAGTAGACCCGAGATGAACATGCGGTAGCAGGCGATGCCCTCGCTCAGCTGCGCGTCGCGGTCCACTCCGGGATCCCCGGTCGGGGCAGGCGGCCGCTTGACCACGAACCCGCCCTTCGCGCCCACCGGCACGATCACCGCGTTCTTCACCGCCTGGGCCTTCACCAGGCCCAGGATCTCGGTGCGGAAGTCCTCCCGCCGGTCCGACCAGCGCAGACCGCCCCGGGCTACCGCGCCGAAACGCAGATGCACACCCTCCACCCGCGGCGAGTACACGAAGATCTCGAACCGCGGCCGCGGCTCGGGCAGGTCCGGGATGGCCTGCGGGTCCAGCTTGAGCGCCAGGTACGGGCGCGGCCTGCCCTCGGCGTCGGTGACGCGGTAGTTCGTGCGCAGGGTGGCCCCGATCAGTGCCAGCAGCTGCCGCAGGATGCGGTCCTCGTCGAGGCTGGTGACCGCGTCGATCATCGTGGAGATCTCCGCGATGATCGCGTCGACCTGCAGGTCGTTTTCCGGGTCGGTGGCGAGGTCGAAGCGGTGCTCGAACAGGCGCACCAGCGCCTTCGCGATGTCGGTGTGCGCCAGGACCGAGTTCTGGATGTACTCCTGCGAATACGGCGTCCGGGCCTGGCGCAGGTACCGCGAGTAAGCCCGCAGCACCGCCGCCTGCCGCCAGGTCAGGCCCGCGCTCAGCACGAGCGCGTTGAACCCGTCCACCTCGCACTCGCCGCGCCACGCCGCCGCGAAGGCGTCCTGGAAACGCACCTGCAGATCGTGCTCGGCCTCGGCCGAGGACACCGCGAGCTCGTCCAGCCCGATCCTGAGCCCGAAGTCGTAGATCCACGAGCGCATCCCGTCCTCGCGGCGCAGCTCGTAGGGCCGCTCGTCGACGACCTCGACTCCCATCCGCTGCAGCACCGGCAGCACCGCGGACAGCGTGACCCCCTCCCCCAGGAGGTAGAGCTTGAAGCGCCGCTCCCCGGGTGCGGCGCCGGAGGGCACGTAGAAGGACATCGCGAGATCCTGGCCGCCGGACAGCGACTCCAGGCGCCGCAGGTCCGCAAGCGCTTCCTCGGCGGTGAAGTCTTCCTTGTACGCCTCGGGGAACACGCCCGAGTACCGCTGCCCGAGCTCGGTGGCCGACTCCTCGCCGAGCGGCCCCACGGGCCTGCCGTCCTCGCCGGTGCGCACCCGGCGTTCGGCCAGGATCGCCTCCACCATCAGGTCATCCCAGCTGCGGACCGCGGCGTTGAGCCGCTCCTGGATGCGCAGGATGTCCGGCTGGATCCGGTTCGCCGGATCGGTGTGCACGGTGAAGTGCACCTGTGCGAGCGCGGTTTCCCCGACCCGGGTGCCGTACTCCAGGTGGGTGCCGCTCAGCTCGGCGAGCAACACCTCCTGCATCGCCAGCCGCGAGCGCGTGGTGTACCGGTCGCGCGGCAGGAACACCAGGCACGAGTAGAAGCGCCCGTAGGGATCCCGGCGCAGGAACAACCGGAGCCGGCGGCGGTCCGACAACGTGATCGCACCGATCGCCGTGGCGAAAAGGGAATCACGGTCGGCGGAGAACAGGTCCGCCCGGGGCCAGTTCTGCAGCACCTCCAGCATCCGCTGCCCCGAGAACGACTCCATCGGATAACCGGCACGGTGGATCACGTCCCGCACCTTCCGCGACACCACCGGGATGTCGAGCACGTCCTCATGCAGCGCGCTCGTGGTGAACATGCCGAGGAAGCGGTGCTCCCCGCTGACGTTTCCGCGCTCGTCGAAGGTTTTCACGCCCACGTAGTACGGATAGACCGGACGGTGCACAGTGGACGGAGCGCTGGCCTGGGTCAGCACGAGCAGCGTCGGGGCGAGCGCGTGGGCCAGCGTGTCCGGACCGGCGGTGAGGCTGCGGGCCGCCAGGTTGTCGTGACGCAGCACGCCCAGCCCGGAAGCCAGGGACGCGCGCAGGGCGAGGTCCTCGTCGCCCGGTTCGCCTTCGACGAGTTCGTACCGGCGGTAACCGAGGAAGGTGAAATGCCCGTCGGCCAGCCACCGCAACAGGGCGCCGCCTTCGGCCACCTCCTCGGGGTCCACCGGCGGCGGCGTGGTTTCGAGCTCGGCCGCGACGTCGAGCGCGGCCTGCACCATCTTGTCGGTGTCCTCCACGACCTCCCGCACGTCACCGAGCACCGACGTCAGGTGCGTGTCGAGTTCCCGCGACCGGTTCGGGTCGGTGATGCGGTCGATCTCGACGTACATCCAGGACTCCGCGGCCGCCCCGGCCGGCGGCGTGGCCACGTCCGCCTCCGGGTGGATCTCCAGGAGCTTGCCCGTGATGTCCCGGCTGACCACCACGATGGGATGCACCAGCCGCTGCACCTGGACGCCGTCCCGGGCGAGCTTCGCGGTCACCGAGTCGACCAGGTAGGGCATGTCGTCGGTGACGATCTGCACGACCGTGGCCTCACGGGTCCAGCCGTCCTCGGCCGTGGTCGGGTTGAACAGGCGCACGGCGGGACGGCCCGGGACGCGCTGCCCGGCGAACTGGCAGTGGGACCGCACGGCGCCCACGAGGTCCACCGGGTCGTCGCCGAGCACTTCTTCGGCCGGAAGGTGGCGGTAGTACAGGCGGATGAGGTCGGCGATGTCCGGAGCCTGCCGTGCGGCGGCCTCGATCAACTCGTCCCGGATGTGTTCCGGGGTCGCCGATCGCTGCGGGGCGGTGTCTCGCCCTGTCGCCGCGCCGAAACGGGGGGAAACTCCTGTCGAGCTCATTTCAGGCCAACTCTCCACTGAGCCTTGATCACGCGCGATAGTGCCGGACAACCTCACCCTAGTGTGAGGCGTCCCCAGCCTGTTTCTAGTCCTGGGGACGCGTCCCGCCGCACCAGGGCGGCGAGAGCGCCTCCTCGGATGCCAACCTAGCCATCCGTGCGGTGACGGCCGTCTCCGGTGACCCCGCCCCCGTTGCGACGATGCCCGTTCACCGGGCGTGGCTCGTCGCCACCCTGGTTCCCCAGTCGTTTGACCAGCGCGGCGGCGCTGGCGGTGCCCGCCTGATGCTCGGCGAGCGCCCGCGCGAGCAGGTCGGCGAGGCCGGCATCCGGCGGCAGGTCGTCCTCGAAGGCGGACCGATCGGCCGAGAAGGGCCCGCCCAGCTCCCCGTCTTCGATGCGCGGTGCACTGGTGAACGGCGTCGCCGATGCCGCACTGAGCGCACTGTCGGTGTAGTCCTCGAACGGTTCGAGCGAGGGCGGCAGTTTCAGGCGCGGCAGCCAGTTGTCCGCTGTGGCCGGTGCTTTCTCGTCCGGCGCTTTCCCGTCCGGGGCCTTCTCGCCGGGGGCGGCCTCCGGTTCCTCTCCGGAGGGCTCGAGCATTGCCTCGATCGCGGTCTGCCCTTGCTTCTCTTTCAAACCCTCTTCGTTGCCGTCGCGGGCGTTCCCGGCTCCGGCCGTGCCGGATTCTCCGGCGCTACGACCGGGCGCTTCGCCGTTCGCGCCGGTGCTGTCGCGATCCCCGCCGCTTGACCCGCCGGGCTTCCCGGCCGCCTTCGATGCCCCCTGCGAAGCGGTATCGCCGACATCAACTCCGGCACCGGCTCCAGCGGCGGTGCCGGTTTCCGAATCCGCATCCTCTTCCCCAGTGCGGGCCTCCGTCGCGGCAGGCGATACCACGCCAGTTTCGCCCGGTGGCTCGTCGAACCCCGGCGCAGGCTCGACCGTCGCGCCGGAGCCCTCGGCCTGCGCCCGCGGCCCGGGCGCCACCGGCCGTTCCTGCGAGGCCCGCTCTTCGGGCTCACCGCCGGTACCGGCCGGCCCGTGCCCATTCCGCTCCTCGGTGCCGTCCCGGTCCCGGCGCGGTTCGGTAACCCCGGCCGGGCCCGCGCCGGAGGCTCGCCGCCGCCCGCCTCCGGAACCGGTGGAAATTCCGAGCCGGTCCAGCACCGATCGTGCCGCCACGGAACCGTGTTCGGCGTCGTGCCGGGTCTTCGCCCGCACCGCCTCGTCCCGCGACGGGCGAGATTCGTCCTGATGCGGCTCGACTTCGGCCTTCCACATCGACATCGGCGGCACACGCGGAGCGGGTTCGTCCGCAGGCGCCGGTGCCAGCGGAGGATCCACCTCCGCCGTCGTCATCAGCCGGACCGGCAGAGGCCTCACCACGGCCGGAGCCGTGTCGGTCCCGGAGGGGACGGCCGACGGCTTGTCCTGCCGCGCCTCCCCGCTGTCCCGGGCGCCGTGGACCTCCACCGCCGAGTCCCGGTTGTCCCGGTCCTGGCCGTCCCGGGAGCCACCGGTGTCCTGACCGTCCCCCGAGCCGGCTGTGTCACCGCCGTCCCCGCTGTCGGCCGCAACCCCGGTATCGGCGTCCCCGGTACCGGCCTTGTGGCGACGTCCGGTCTCACCACCCACCCGGTCCCCGGCAGCGCCTCCAACGGCCGCCACAGTGACGCCGGTCTTGCTCTCGGCGTTGCTGCGCGAACTGCCCTCGGTCTCGCCGTCGCCGTCTTCATCGGGTTTGTACCGGCGGCCCCCGGTCCTGGACCGTTCCGCGGTGACGTCCCCGTCCGGCCCTCGCCTCGGCAACCGGACGGGCAGGTCGCCCTGCCCGGACCCGGAACTCTCCCCGTCCTCACCGATGATCTTGTAGCGGCGGCGCCTTTCACCGGACTCGGCGACACCGGCCTCACCGGCCACCGCCACCGGCTCAGCTGCGCGGCTTGTGCCCGCTGCCGGCCTGCCGGCCTCGAGTTCGGGCTCTCGATCCCCATGACCGGCCGCCGTGTCCTCTTTCGCCCTGTGTCCGTTGACAGGAGCTGGGTCGTCACGCCGTCGGCGCCCGCCACCGTTTTCGCCGTCCACACCAGCGCTGCCCGGAGCCACGGACTGGACGGCGGACTGTATCCGCACCGGCACCGGTTCCTCGGACGGTGCCGGTGTGGCGGAGGATGCCGCGGTCCCCGATTCCGCGCCCAAAATCTCGTCGAGGTCGACCGCGGCGTGGCCCGCCTGGCCGAACTCCCCCGTGAGCAGTCCCGTGGCCTGGCCCCGCGCCCGGGCATGCAGGTGTTCACTCGCCCGGCTCTGGCGCAGGCACTCGAGCGCCTCGGACAGTCTCCCCGTCCGTTCCTCCACATGGGCCAGCTCGGTCCACAACCGGGCGGTGAGCGCATGCAGGCTGTGCCGCTCGGTGCTGTGGATCCCCTCGCGCAACAGCCCTGCGGCGGCCTCCACCGAACCCGCGGGCAGGAGCACGCGCGTGGCCACGGCCATCCGGAGCCAGCCCAGCGGCGCGACCGAGGCGGCTCGCTCGGCCTCCTGCAGCGCCGGCTCCGCGAGTTCGAGCGCGTTGGCCGCGTCACCCCGGTCGAGCAGCGAGCAGACCAATTGGAGAACCAGCCGGTTCCGCACCACGCCGCCGTCGCCCCGCGGGTCGTCGAGTTGTTCGAGCAACCCGAGCCCGGTCCGCGCCGCGTCAGCGGCGCCCATCACGTCACCGTGCCGACGGCGATGGGCGGAGATCCCCACCCGCACCAGCGCCCGTAACAGCAGGCGGGTATCGCCGTCCAGGCTTTCGTCCGCTCCGCAGAGCCGGTCCGCTTCGGTGAGCGTCCGGTCCAGTTCGGCCTTGCGGCCGAACTGCGACAGGCAGCCGACCAACTGGGTCAGCGCGGCCGCTCGCGCTGCTCCCGAGAACCCTTCGACGGCGAACACCGGCCGCAGCGAAGCGAGCGCGATCAGGGGCGAGCCCACGCTGCGGGCGCACACCGCAAGGTCGGTGCGCAACTCGGCCGCCAGGACCGTCTCGCCGAGGTCTTCCGCGGCACGCAGAGCGGCCACGGCCCGGCTCACCGTGCTGGCCCTGAGCCCGAGCCGCACTCGTGCGGACACCACGAGGCTTTCCGCTCGCACCCAGAGCTTGTCCAGCCCCGCCGCTTCGGCGAGCGAAGCGGCTCGCTCACCGAAGATCATGCTCAGCTCCGGCGCCCGGAGGCGGAGCCCGGCAGCCCGCCGGAGCAGTTCCTCGATCGGGTAGGTCTCACCGATTCCGGCCGGACCCGGCTCGGCGGTGCGAGGTGCGGGCGGGCTGGGTCTGGTGTGCTTGATGGCTACCACTCACGACTCCGCTTCAGTGTCGGCTCAAGCGTGCTCGCACGAATGCGCGCTCAGTCGCGCGTCAGCTTCCGGTGCGTCACCCGGTGTGGCCGGGCCGCCTCCGCTCCCAAGCGATCGATCTTGTTCTTCTCGTATCCCTCGAAGTTGCCTTCGAACCAGAACCACTTCGCCGGATTCTCGTCGTCCCCTTCCCAGGCCAGGATGTGCGTGGCAACCCGGTCCAGGAACCACCGGTCGTGCGAGATGACCACGGCACAGCCGGGGAACTGCTCGAGCGCGTTCTCCAGCGATCCCAGGGTTTCCACGTCCAGGTCGTTGGTCGGCTCGTCGAGCAGGATCAGGTTCCCGCCCTGTTTGAGCGTCAGCGCCAGGTTCAGGCGGTTGCGCTCGCCACCGGAGAGCACCCCGGCAGGCTTCTGCTGGTCCGGCCCCTTGAAGCCGAACGCGGAGACATACGCACGGGATGGCATTTCCGTCTGGCCGACGTGGATGTAGTCCAGCCCGTCGGAGACGACCTCCCACACCGTCTTCGCAGGGTCGATCCCCGCCCGGGACTGGTCCACGTAGGACAGCTTGACCGTCTCACCGATCTTGACCTCACCCGAATCCGGGTTCTCGAGGCCGACGATCGTCTTGAACAAGGTCGTCTTACCGACACCGTTCGGCCCGATGACACCGACGATGCCGTTTCGCGGCAGGTTGAACGACAGGTCGTCGATCAGCAGCCGGTCCTCGAAGCCCTTGCGCAGGTGGTCGACCTCGACCACCACCGAACCCAGCCGGGGCCCCGGCGGGATCTGGATCTCCTCGAAGTCGAGCTTGCGGGTCCGCTCGGCTTCGGCCGCCATCTCCTCGTAGCGGTCGAGACGGGCACGCGACTTCGTCTGGCGCGCCTTGGCATTGGAGCGCACCCACTCGAGCTCGGTCTTGAGCCGCTTGGCGAGCTTCGCGTCCTTCTTGCCCTGCACCTCGAGCCGTTCACGCTTCTTCTCGAGGTAGGTCGAGTAGTTACCCTCATAGCCCACGACCCGGCCACGGTCGAGTTCCATGATCCATTCGGCGACGTTGTCCAGGAAGTACCGGTCGTGTGTGACGGCCAGAACGGCACCGGGGTACGTCGCGAGGAACTGCTCCAGCCACAGCACGCTTTCCGCGTCCAGATGGTTGGTGGGCTCGTCCAGCAGCAGCAGGTCCGGCTTGGACAGCAGCAGCTTGCACAGCGCGACCCGGCGACGCTCACCACCGGAAAGGTGCGTGACCGGCTCGTCCGGCGGCGGACAGCGCAGTGCATCCATCGCCTGTTCCAGCTGCGAGTCCAGGTCCCAGGCGTCCGCGTGGTCGAGTTCCTCCTGGAGGCGGCCCATCTCCTCCATCAGCTCGTCGCTGTAATCGGTCGCCATCAACTCGGCGATCTCGTTGAACCGGTCGAGCTTCACCTTGATGTCGCCGAGACCCTCCTCGACGTTGCCCCGGACCGTTTTGTCGTCGTTGAGCGGGGGCTCCTGCAGGAGGATGCCGACCGAGGCGCCGGGCTGCAGGAACGCATCCCCGTTGCTTGGCTGATCGAGCCCCGCCATGATTTTGAGCACGGTGGACTTGCCCGCACCGTTCGGCCCCACGACGCCGATCTTGGCGCCCGGGTAGAACGCGGTGCTGACGTCATCGAGGATGACCTTGTCCCCGACGGTCTTGCGCACCTTTTTCATGGTGTAGATGAACTCGGCCATAAGGTCGATCGTAGAGCGATGCGGTCGGAGACCGTACGCCGGTCACCATCCATGGACTCAGTGTTACCTCGTGCTTACCCGGAAGGCAGGCTGGGCAGCGAAGCGACCAGCCAGAACGACTCACGCGACCGGCACCGCCTCGGCCGCCACCGACGGGCAATCGCCGGTTCCCGCGGTCTGCGAGGACCCGTGCCCACCGTCCTCGCCGCGCTGGACCGGAGCCGTCGAGAACGCCAGATTCGGACCGATCGCACAAGCCTCAACCTCAGGTACAACCCGAGCCTGCCCGCTGTCCGCGAACTGGCAGTACAGCCTGCCGTTGACGATCACCGGATCGCCCTTGTGCAACGAGGAGTGGACTCCGCGGGCCAGCCTTCGCCAACACGTCACCCGCACCGACAGCGGGCGCCCGTCGACCCACTGTTCCTTCCCCTTGTCGAACCGGCGTTCATTGCTGCGCACCCAGAAGGTGACCAGCTCGTGCCTCTGCGCACCCGCACGCTTGATCTCCGGCTCGGTGAGCACCGTGCCGACCACCGTCACCGGAGTCTCCCCCACTGCCATCGCCCTCTAGTCCTTCCGTTGTGCCGGTTTCCGTCCGTGTCACCAGCGTGCCCGGACGGCCGCGGCCGCGGGAAGAAGCAATAGCCCGGCCTGTGGACAACCGGGGTCCTGTGGACAACTTGCTCCGACGAGCTCTTTCAGAGCGATTTGCGGGACTGTGCCGGGTTGGCCAATTGCCTGAGCATCGCGTTGTAGGCCTCGAGATCGGCGTCGCCGTCCCGTTCCGCGCGGCGGTCGTTGCGCTTGGCCTCACGCTCGTCGGCCCGGGCCCACTGCACCAGCAGCGCGATCAGCACCAGCAGCACCGGTAGCTCACCGGACGCCCAGGCAATGCCACCGCCGAGCCGCTGATCGGAGAGCAGATCGTGCACCCAGGGCAGGTTGAGCGAGCGGTAGAAGGTCTCGCCGATCACGGTCTGCTTCGACATCAGGATCACGCCGAAGAAGGCATGGAAGGGCATGGCGGCCAGCACCATGCCGAGGCGGCCGAGGTAGGGCAGCCGCCGCGGCGACGGGTCGATGCCCAGCACCGGCCAGTAGAACACGTAACCGGCCAGCAGGAAGTGGGCGTTCATCAGCAGGTGTGCCCAGTGGTAGTCCAGCGCGACGGCGAACAGGCCGGAAAAGTACAGGAGGTAGAACGCGCCGACGAACTGCAGCAGGGCCACGACGGGATGCGTGAGCACCTTGGCGACCGGCGAGTGCACCGCGGCCAGCACCCATTCCCGGGGTCCGGGAGGCGAGTCCTTCCCCGCGGCGGGCAGGGCACGCAATGCGAGCGTGACGGGCCCGCCCAGCACGAACAGCACCGGCGCGACCATCGACAGCAGCATGTGCCCGCTCATGTGGACGCTGAACATGGCGGGCGAGTACCGGCCCAGCCCGGACGAGGTCGCCATCAGCAGCACGAAGCACCCGGCAAGCCAGGAGACGGTGCGGCCCACCGGCCAGGCGTCGCCCCGGCGGCGCAACCTGCGCAGGCCGACCAGGTAGAACACGGCGAGCAGGATCGCCAGGGTGCCGTACACGAGGTCGAACCGCCATGCGAACAGCAGCCGCAGCGCGGTCGGCGCGCCCGGCAGGTCGTAGCCGATGAGGAGTTCCGTGGTGGACGGCTGGACGAGGCTTCCGGCGGGCGGTGGCGTCCGCGCCAGCGCGGTGGCGAGCCCGATCGTCACGAACATGATCAGCAGCTCGACCGCGGCCAGCCGCAGCAGCTGACCCCCGCCCTGGCCGTCGACGAGTTTCCGAACCCCGTGCGCACGCTGCTGCTGCCCGAACACGCCGAGCACCAGCAGTGCGACCGTCTTGGCGAGCAGGAGCAGCCCGTAGTCGCTGGTGAGCAGGTCGCCCGGCGACACCCGGACCAGCGCGTTGATGACGCCCGAGACCGCCATCACGATCCAGCACACCAGCGCGAGCCGCGAGAACCGCTTCGCCGCGAGCGTGAGGTTCGCCCCCTTTCGCCAGCCGTGCGCGAGCAGGGCGAACAGGCCGCCGACCCACAGCGAAACCGCGACGAGGTGGTACAGGAGGCTGTTGGTGGCCAGATCGTGGGAACCACCGCTCGCGGAATGCCCGGTCACCGCGACCGGCACCAGCGCGGCGAGTGACACGAAGAACAACACCGCGGTCCAGCCCCAGGACAGCGCCAGGCGGCAGCCCACCGCGACCAGCAGCACGATGGCCGCCGTGACCAGCCAGGCCTTGGGCTGCTCGATCGCGTCGATGAGGTTGAGGAGAACCGGTGGGGAGAACACCTGGGTGAGCGGTTTCCCGGCCCCGTCGGCGGCGGTGAACAGCACGGAAGCCAGCGCGGAGCCGAACCACACCCAGGCGGCGATGCCCGCGGTGCGCAGGGCGGCGTAGCCGTCACGGGTGACCGTTCCGGATTTCTGGGGCGGTACCAGGAACGCCGCCAGCAGCAGCGAACCGACGGTGACCACCGAGGCGGCATCCGCCAGCACGCGGACGACTCCGACCCCGTACTGCGTCACCACGCCGGGGTCGGGCAGACCGGCGATGACGTAGGCGGTACTGCCGGACAGGGCGACCAGCGCGACCGCGATGAGTGCGGCCAGGGTCACGCTCACGGTCAGCAGTGGCAGCACAGCGGCCCTGCGTCGGGAGGTAGCTTCAGACTCCACGCTACGAGAGTAGGCCCGTCTCAGGCGGCCGGTTCGAGCGCGGTGAGCTCGCGGTGACGTGCGCGACCTGCGGCGACTGCGGCCGGGGCGATGAGCGCGGCCACCAGCCCGGCCAGGACGAAGGCCGCCGACAGCGAACTTCCCTGGGCCACCCCGCCGATCAGCGGTGGCCCGATGAGGAACCCGCTGTAGGCGACCGTGGTGACGAAGGCGATTTCCCGTTCACCACCGCTGTCGTCGGCGCGCCTGCCCGCCGCCCCGGCCAGGCTCAGTGCTATCGGGAACGAGGCCGCCAGCCCCGCGCCGGCGAGCGCGAACCCCACGAAGGCAGGCCAGGGCACCGGTACCACGGCGGCGGTCACGAGCCCGCTGCCCGCGAGCACGGCACCGGCGACGAGTGTCGCGGCGGAGCCCAGCCGCTGCTGGACCCACGCTCCCCCGAGCCGGGTCACCGCCATGGTCAGGGAGAACCCGGCGTAGGCGAAAGCGGCCGAGCCCTCGCCCATGCCGTGTTCGGTAACCATCAGCAAGGCGGACCAGTCCGCGCTCGCCCCCTCCGCGATGGCCGAGCACAGCGCCACTACGGCCAGCAGCCACAGCACGGGCCGGCGGGCCGGGGCGACCCTGGGCCCGGGCAGGTTCCGCTCCTGCCGGGGCACGGCACGGGGCAGGCCCCGCAGCACGAGCAGGAGCGTCACCGCGACGACGATGGCGGCCACGGTGAAGTGCCGGACCGGTGACCAGTGGGCGGCCGCGGCGAGACCGGCGGCGGCCGAGGCGGCCATCCCCCCGAAGCTGAAGCCGGCATGGAACACGGGCATGAGCGGACGGCCAGCACGACGTTCCGCTCCGACCGCGGCGATGTTCATCGCGACGTCGAAGGCGCCGACCGAGACCCCGAGACCGAACATCATCACTCCCAGCACGGGAACCGAACCCGCGAGTCCGAGAAGCGGCAGGAGCACGCAGGACAGCAGCGTGGAACCGGCTATCGCGGCACGGGCACCGGTGCGCTCGACCAGTCTCCCGGACAGCGAGGCGACGATGAGCATGCCGACGGTCAGGCACAGCAGTGCCAGGCCGAACGGGCCCGGCGAGGCGTGCAGTTGCGCGGAGATCGCGGGCACCCTGGGCGCCCACGACCCGTACAGCGCGCCATTGAGGGCGAACACCACGAACACCGACACCCGGTCCATACGCCACCTCCTTGCCCCACAATGTCTTAAGCGCTTCAGAATGTCCACCCTCTAGACTGTGCGGGTGAGCGCACGCCGCCGACCGACACTGGACGACGTCGCCGACGCCGTCGGTGTCTCACGCGCGACGGTGTCGAACGCCTACAACCGGCCCGACCAGCTGTCCGCGGAACTCAGGCGTGAGGTGCTGCGCGCGGCCGAGCGTCTCGGCTACACCGGCCCGAACCCGATCGCGCGCAGCCTGGCCACCCGTCGTACCGGGGCGATCGCGTTCATGCTCGACACCGGGCTGTCGGCGGCCTTCTCCGATCCCGCGCTGTCCATCACGCTGGACGCGCTCGCGGCGACGGTCGATTCGGAGGGCCTCGCGCTGCTCCTGCTGCCCGGTGGCGACGACGGTGGGCCCCGGGCCGACCGGATCCTGACCGCGCAGGCCGACCTCGCGGTCGCCTACTCCCTGGCGGACGGGGCGCCCGCGCTGCGGGCGGTCCGGCGGCGCGGGCTGCCCCTGGTGGTGATCGATCAGCCCGTCGTTCCCGGTTCGGCCCGGGTCGGCATCGACGACCGGGGCGGTGCGGCGGCCGCGGCCCGGCATCTGCTCGAACTGGGGCACCGCCGCTTCGCCATCCTGTCCGCCCAGTGCCTTTCGGCACCGCGAGGCGGCCCGCTCACCGCGGCCGAGGCGGCCCGCAGCCGGTTTCTCGACAACCGGCAGCGGCTGAGCGGCTATCTCGACACGATCGAAGCCGCCGGCCTGGACCCGGCCGCGGTACCGATCTGGGAAACGTCCGGCCTGTCCAGGAACGAGGCGATGACCGGGGCTCGCGGCCTGCTCGACCGCGAACCGCGGCCCACCGCCCTGTTGTGCATGTCCGACGAACTGGCGCTGTCCGCGCTCGCCGCCGCCCGGCAACTCGGCCTCGCGGTGCCGGACGAGGTGTCGATCGTCGGTTTCGACGACACACCGCCTGCGATCTGGGCCGATCCTCCGCTGACCACCGTGCGCCAGGACCTGGTGCGCAAGGGACGGCTGGCGGGCGAACTGGCGCTGAAACTGCTGGCAGGCGAGCGAGTGCCGGAACCGGCCACTTTGGACGTCGAACTCGTCGTGCGGGGATCGAGCGGGCCCGCGAAGTAACAGGCTTACCTGCCGCGGGCAAGTGGTTCGGCGAAAATGTGGACAAC
Source organism: Amycolatopsis rhizosphaerae (assembly GCF_007713715.1). Taxonomy (GTDB): domain Bacteria; phylum Actinomycetota; class Actinomycetes; order Mycobacteriales; family Pseudonocardiaceae; genus Amycolatopsis_E; species Amycolatopsis_E rhizosphaerae. The sequence goes on along the minus strand of NZ_VJWX01000028.1, from coordinate 536 downwards.
CTCCGCCCGATCGAGCGATCGGGACCCTACTTATCCACAGAAGTAGAAATGCCTGCTGACAAAGGCGGCCCGACCGGCCATCGTGGAGGACAGGCGAAGACGGTGGCTTCTCCGGCCGCCGGGACACCAATTACTGGGGAGGAAAAATCATGCATGTACGCGCTTTCCTGCCGAGACTGCTCGTGCTCGCGGCGATAGGAATACTGGCGGGCGGCGGTGTCGCCGAAGCCGCAGGCCCCGGCATGCCGGCGGACTGCCATCAGGGCGAATTCTGCGTGTGGGCGGAGGAATCCTTCGGCGCACAGGTCGAACGGCTGGATCTGCGGACCGCGAATCCGGAGGAATGCCTGCTCCTTCCCGGAGAACTGGAAGGGAAGTCCTTCGTCAACCTGATGGACCGCGAAGTCACCGTGTACCAGGACTCGGAATGTTCGACCGAAGGCGATTTCACCACCTATCCCGGCCACGGCACCTTCGTGCCCCGCGCACCCTTTCTGGTGCGGGCCGTGACCATCTGGGATCCGGGCGCGTAGACG
>NZ_VJWX01000289.1 GCF_007713715.1 Amycolatopsis rhizosphaerae | reverse complement strand
GTGATGACCCGCCGGATCGTCGCATTGGCGGCGATCTCCCTCGCCAGTTGCGCGGGGATCGGCCCGTGTCCGGCCAGTTCGGCGGGCTCGTTGCGCAGCCCGGTCCAGGTCAGGAAATCCAGATACACAAAGACTTCCGCCCGCGGCGGCTCCACCTCGCAGGCCACGCCCAGACACAGATCGGAGAACACATCCGCCCGCAGTTCGTCCAGGGTGCGTTCCTCGCCGTTGCTGCGCAGGCGTCGGGCGACGCGATCGACTCGGGTGTAGATGGTGGCGGCGATCTCGGCCGGGAGATAGGCGTACAGGGTGGCCATGCCGTCATCTTCGTGGCACAGCTGAACCTTGCGGGACCGCTTACGCTCCTCACATCGCCGCGCGTGCCCGTCGGGGTCGACGCGGGCGACGGTCCTGTTCACCAGCCTCCGCACTGACGTCGCATCCCGGGCAGCGATCTTCCCAGCGACCTGGGCATCGACTTCCCGCGCCTGCTCGTCGGTCAGGACCGCGGTCTGGTCGGCCACCTTCGACGCCCGATACGGATCCAGCGCACCCCGCCTCATCGCCTCAAACGTCGCAGGCAACCGCTGCGCCAGATCTCGGGCCAGGGACACCTGACCCTCCGCCTGACGCGCACCGTAATGCAATTCCAGGGCGACCTCCTTCGCCACCGAATCAGCATCCCCCAACGCCGCCATCACGGCCAATTTCACCGCCTGATAAGCATTGGAACACGCCTCGGCCCCGGCCAGCAGCGAGATCTTGTCATCCCGGTCGAGGTGCGCGATGCGGTCGTACAGTTCCGGATCGGGCCCGGAAAACCCCCAGTTTTCGGTCACCCCACAATTTTACCGGCGACAAACCGGCAACGGTGTCACACAATCAGGGAAGAGTTTGTTGTCCTGTGGCGGGGGTCGTTCGTGGTGTCGCCGGATTCGATGCCCTTGCGTGCGATGCGGATTCCGATGCCGCCTTGTCGGCGTGCAGTTTTCCGGGCCTGCGGCGGCGCGGGCCACGCCGGGAGCGGATCGCCGGAATGGCGTTGACCAAGGGGCTGAGCGCCCGGGAGTCATGGGTGTTTGATGCGGAAACGGCGAGGGAGATCGGCAACGCGCCCCGCTCGGATAACACGTGGATCTTCGATCCGGGTTTCCCGCGATCGACGGGGTTCGGGCCGGTCGGCGATTCCCCTCTTGGGTCCCGCGCGCTTGCTCCGTCGAGGATCGCGCGGGACCAATCGATCGAACCCGTCGTCAACAGGAGGATCAGCACCAGGGCTCGCACGGTAACCCGTGCGCCGGACCCGCCCCCAGCCACCGTCCACTGAGGACAGCGGGGTTGCCCGCTCCCGCGGTTCCGGGAGCGGGCAGCCGGGGTGCTCAGTGGAAGTTGAACGTCGCGTCCGCCGTCGCCGAGCCCGGACACAGGAAGCTGCCGCCGGACTTGGAAATGGTGACGCCGGAGGCGGAGTAGTTCCGCGTCGTGCCCTGGCGCTGTGCGGTCAGGCCGTTCGCCGAGTACTGGCAGGATATGCCGAGGGTCTGCACGGTGACGCTGATGAGGTCGGCGGTCGCGGTGCCCGCCGTGTCGTTGAAGCTGATCGTCGGGTTGTTGTTCAGCGACACGGTGACGCTGCCGGAGCAGCTGAGGTTGCCGCCCGGCGGGTTGACGGTGGTCCGGTCCAGGGTCAGCGTGCTCGGCGGGTTGGCGCTGATGCTGGCGTTGGTCCAGCTGCAGGTGCTGCCCGAGGCCGTGATCGAGCCGTCGAGTTTCTGGTCGGCGGCGGAGGCGATGCCGGTGGCCATGCCGGAAACGAGAATGGCGCCGGTGAGCACGCCGGTGATCTTCAAGGGGAGCCGTGTCACTGTAGACCTCCGTTGGTTTCAGTGTTACCGGCAAGTGAACTGCCGGGGGCCCGTTAAGAAAATCATTCACGTTTATCAACTTCAACCCGCCATTGGTTGGACGGCGGAGGTGAGGTGATCGTCGCGCAGAGCTAGCAGGTGACTGGACAAGTGTCCAGGCTCGGGTCTTGATCGCGAACTTCGGGTGGGAAGGGAGTTTTTCCTTCTGTCGTTGGGTTTCCGCGATCTCCATGCTGGTGATGATCCAGATCCGGCCTTCCTGCGATTACCTCACACGTGGGTCCTGAGTGGACCGAGAGCGCTTTCACGTCGGCCTGACACCGTCACGATCTTGGTCGGGAACCACCGGCGGGACCGGAGGGACCGTCGGGTGCGGTTGTTTCCCGGAAAATGCCGGTATTCCCGGCCGGGCGGGCATACCGGGCCCGGTCACCGGTTGGGACCAGTCGCCACCCCCACTTGGCCGAGCCCGCGTTACTGCCCGCGCACGCCCGGCCCGGTTCCTCACTGCCGGGAAGCGGCCTCCCGGGCGCGAAGCACCGCCACAGCGCGGGTGCACCAGGCGCGGGTCTCCCGCTCGAACTGCCGCCCCCGCAGACAGGTCAGATAGGGGCCGATGCGTTCGCCCGCGCGCAGGAACGTCTCCTCGTCGCGGTCACCGCGCATCCGGCGCAGCAGCTTGCCGAACACGATGATCTTGGCCTCCGCGACGCGGGCCCGCTCCCGAAGCTGCTCGATCACGGCACCGGCGGTGACCGCGTCCACGGCCTGGACCTTGACCAGCAGATCGTCCCGGATGAACGACGGTTTCGCCGGGGCGAGCGCGAACCGCTCCAGTTCCGCCAGTCCCGCCCCGGTCACCGTGAACAACCGTTTGGCGGGGCGGCCTTCCTGGACGACCCGGCGGCCGGCGACCAGGCCCTCCTTCTCGAGTTTGGACAGCTCGAGGTAGAGCTGCTGGGGCAGGGCGTGCCAGAAGTTCGCCACCCCCGCGTCGAACGCCTTCGCCAACTGGTATCCGCTGTACTCGCCATCCAGCAGTGCGGCGAGCAAGGCATGTCGTAGAGCCATCGCCTCAGCCTTCTCCGCCCGCCTTCCCCGTTCGAGGCCGGCCGCTTATAGTCAATTTTAAGAGTAGTCACATCGTTGAGTGAGGACGAGCCATGGCGAGCACCGTCGAGCGTTTCCGCGCGGCTGTCGAGCAGCGCGACCGGGCCGCGCTGGAGGGCCTGTTCGCCCCCGGCGTGCGGTTCTTCAGCCCGGTGAAGTTCACGCCGTTCGAGGGCCTGCCGACCGTCCTCGGCGTCTTCGGCGTGCTGCTCACGCGCGTGTTCGACGAGTTCCGCTACGTCGGCGAGATGGCCGGGACCGTCGAACTCGACAACGGCGAGCCCGCCACCTCGCACCTGCTGGTGTTCCGTGCCGTGGTCGGGGGCAAGCAGGTGCACGGCATCGACCTGATCCAGTTGGACGAGGCGGGCCTGATCGGGGAATTCACCGTCATGGTCCGCCCCCAGCGTGCGCTGACCGCGCTCAGCGACGCGGTACTGGCCGGTCTCGTCGCCGAAGGGCTGGTGCCGCCCGCCGGGTGACCTCGGGCGCCGGTCAGGCCCGGGTGTCCTGCCCGAAACCCGGGCCCGGCCGGCCGGGGTACGGGATTTGCCAGACGAGCACCGTCCCGCCGCCGGGCCGCGGGGTGATCGTGCAGGTTCCGCCCAGCCGCTTCGCCCGCGCGGTCATGTCGGCCAGCCCGCTGCCGTGGGCGCCCTCGGGAATGCCGGTCCCGTCGTCTTCGACGCGGGCGAGGAGGTGATCGGGCCGCAGGTCGACGGTGACGGCCACCTGCCGCGCCCCCGCATGCCGGGCCACATTGGACACCGCTTCCCGCAGCACGGCCAGCAGGTGGTCGGCGGTCTCCTCGTCCAGCGCCGAGTCGAGGTGGGTGTCGAGCCGCGTGGTGGTGCCGAAGCCGACCGACTCGGCCGCGGTGTCGACCAGTTCCTGGATCCGCAGCCGGAGGGACCGGCGCTGGGGCTCCGGCGGCTGGATCGTCATCACCGCCGCCTGTGCCTGCCGGATGGTGTCGTCGAGTTCCTTCACGATGTGGCGCACGCGGCGCGCGACGGCTTCCCGCTGAATGATCTTCAGGACGGCGGTGAGTTCCATGCCGAGGCCGAAGAGCCGGTTGATCACGTCGGCGGCGAGGTCCGTGGCGATGCGTTCCCGCTCCTCCACCAAAAGCAACTGCTCCGCCTCGGCGCGGCGCCTGCCCAGTTCCAGTGCGATGGAGGCCTGCGCGGCGAACGGTTCGAGGACGTGGACCGCGGTGCTGTCGATGGTCTCGTGGCCGGGGTGCCTCACCACCGCCAGCACGCCGAGGATCTGCCCGGCATGACCGAGTGGGACGGCCAGTGCCGCCCCCACCGAGACCTCCGGCGGCAGCCCCAGCCGTCGCGCGATCTCCGTGGAGTCGGCGCTCATCACGGACCGCCCCGTGCGGAAGACCCGCACCGACAGGCTGCCCGGATCGTCCGTGAGCGACAGGCGCAGATCCCCGAAGACCTCGGCGTAGGCCCCGGACACGGTGGCGGTGACGAGGCTGCCCCCCGCCGCGTCGGGCACCAGCACGACGGCGCTGTCGGCCCCGACGATCTCGCGTGCCCGGGTGGCGATCAGGTGCAGGACCTCGCCCGCGGGCAGATCGGCGAGCAGCGCGGTCCGGATGTCCGCGGCGGCCGACAGCCGCTCGTTGGCCTGGGCGAGTTCGCGGTTGCGGGCGTAGATCTCGGCCTGCGCCGCCGCGAGTTCGGCCCGGTCCGGGACGGCGGTCCTGCCCAGCTCGGCGAGAAAGCCCGTGACCTCCTCGACCCGGTGCAGGATCAACCGCACCGAACCGTCCTCGCCGAGCACGGGGGCGTTGAGCGGGCTCCAGTAGCGGTGCTCGATCACCCCGGGCCGGTCCGCCACCTCGACGCTGTAGCGCACCAGCGCCATGGTGTGCCGTTGCCCGGTCGCCACCACCCGCTCCAGCGACGCGCGCAGGGCGCGGGCGCCTTGCGGGTCCTCGGGGTTGTCGGGGAAGGCCTCGAACACCTCCCGGCCGATCAGCTCTTCCCGCGACCGGCCCGCCACCTTCAGGTAGGCGTCGTTGACGGCGAGGAACACGAAGCCGGGGGACAGGACCGCGGTGGGCGAGGGGCTCGCCAGGAACACCGCCTCGTAGTCGATTCGCGGCTCCATGACCCGATCGTGCCCCAGCACGCCGGTTCCCGCCGGGTCGGTCGTGCCTGACACCGTCGTGCTTGACACCGTGCGGGAAAGGCCGCAGGCTGTGCGCTCGTGAACCTGTCAGACAGGCAGACAGCCGCACCGCTCATCCGGCGGGTGGGCGCCGGGGAAGCGGTCCTGGCCCACCTGCGCGGCGCCATCGAGCGAGGGGACTACGCCGTCGGCGCCCGGCTCCCGTCCGAAGCCGACCTGGGGCGGGAGTTCGACGTCAGCCGCTCGGTCGTGCGCGAGGCCCTGCGCGCCCTGCAGGCACTCGGGCTGACCGTGTCCCGTTCCGGCAAGGGCACCTTCGTCGTCGCCTCCGAGCCGTCCGGCAGCCTCCGGTTCGGCTCCTACTCGGCGCGTGACCTCGTCGAGGTCCGACGGCACGTCGAGGTGCCCGCGGCGGGCTATGCCGCGCGGCGGCGCGGCCCCGGCGACGTGGATGTGCTGACCGGCCTGCTGCAGCGGATGGAGCGGGAAACCGACAACGGGGCGTGGGTCGCGCTGGACTCGCTGTTCCACATCGCCGTCGCCACCGCCTCCGGCAACCCCGTGTTCGGCAAGGTCATCGAGGAGATCCGGGACGCGCTCGCCCGCCAGTCCGGCTTCCTCAACGAACTCGGTGGCCGCAGGAAGTCCTCCGACGCCGAGCACCGGCGCATCGCGGACGCGATCATCGCCGGTTCGCCGGAGGCGGCCACCCGGGCCATGACCGACCACCTCGACCGGGTGGCGCACACCCTGGGCGAGCTCGTCGGCGAGGCGAAGGTCACCGGATGACGCCCGCGCACGTTCCCCTCGTCCACCTGATGCGCGACGGGCTCATCGAAGGGGTCCACCACGGCTCGGTGGTCGTGCTCGGGCCCGACGGGTCCGTCCGGTTCGCCGCCGGCGACGTCACCACGCCGCTCTACCCGCGTTCGGCGGCGAAGCCGATCCAGGCGCTGGCCATGACACGCCTGGGGCTTTCCCTGCCGCCCGAGTTGCTCGCGCTGGCCGCCGCGAGCCATTCCGGCGAGGCGTTCCACCTCGCCGCCGCACGGCGGATCCTGTCCGCGTGCGGGCTGTCGGAGGAAGACCTGAGGAACCCGGCGGCGCATCCCCACGACCAGGAGGAACGGGATGCCTGGCTCCGCCGCGGCAGCCCGGCCCGCAGGCTCGCGCACAACTGTTCCGGCAAGCACGCCGCGATGCTGTGTACCACCGTCCTCAGAGGATGGTCCACAAGCGACTATCGCGAACCGGATCACCCACTGCAGCAGGCGATCGCGGCCACCGTGGAGGAACTGACCGGGGAGCCCGTCGCGCACACCGCGGTCGACGGCTGTGGCACCCCGCTGTTCGCCGTGACCCTGCGAGGACTGGCCACCGCGGTGGGCCGCGTTGCCCGGACACCGGTGGGCGAGGCCATGCGGGCGCATCCGGAGATGGTGGGTGGCTCCCGGCGGGACGTGACCCGCCTGATGCGCGCGGTGCCGGGCCTGCTGGTCAAGGACGGCTTCGAGGCGGTCGGAGTGGCCGCGCTGCCCGACGGCACCGCGATCGCCCTCAAGATCGCCGACGGGACCGACCGCGCGCGGTTGCCCGTCACGCTGGCGGCGCTGCGGTGGGCCGGAGTGGCGGAGGACCTGCTCGCCCCGTTCGACACCCCGGCCCTGGTGGTGACGGGCGGACTCACGCCACAACCGGCCATGACCGGCCCCTGACCCGGCGTCCCATACCGCGCGGGGGTCGCCCTCAGGTGTGGGCGACGACCCGGGCGAGCCGCGCCAGGGTCTCGTCGAGCTGCCTGTCGACCTCCTCGGCGGCCTGCCCGCCGTGGTTCGCCGGGTGGTCGCCGTGGAAGGACAGGTGCAGGGTGGCATGGCTCCTGCCCTGCTCCGCGGAGGCGATCTGAAGCCAGCCGCTGTACTCGTCACTGCCGCGCAGGCCCCACTCCAGGCGCAGCTGCTCGGGGCTTTCCCCGAGCACGCCCGGTTCGGGGTGGTGGTTGACCTCGGCGGTCACCGCGGGCGGCCGCGTGGGACGCACCGTGATGTTGCCCGGCAGCCACTGGTCGAACAGCTCCGCGTCCGACGCGGCCGAATACACCTCTTCGGCCGGGGCGGGCATCGCCCGTTCTCGCTCGAATTCGGCCATGCCGGAGGAGTACCCGGCGTCCGCCGGTCCATGCGGTTCCGATCGGGCGATCTCCCTCGCCCCGACCTCGCGTGCCCCGGGCCCCTCGCGGCGGAGCCGGGCAGGCGGAGGGCGTGCGGGGTATACAGGGGAGGCCGGACGAGGAGTTGGGCGCTGGTGGCTCTCGCTGTCTGTCTGCTGTTCGACGGCCGGTCCGAGCGCGCGCTGCGGAACCTGTGGGACCGGCTGGAGGGCCGGGGTGTGCCCACGCTGCGGTCCCATACGCACGGACTGCACCATCCGCACCTGTCCTACGTGGTCCTGCGGGACTGGGCACTGGAGCCGGTGCGCGCGGCGATGGAGGGTGTGCCCGGCCATGACCCGTTCGAGATCACCTTCGACGCTCTCGGCGCGTTCCCGCGGGGACGCGCGTGTCTCATCCCCGCCGTGCGCGCCGACCTGGTGCCCCGGCAGGAACTGGTGGTGGAGACGGTGCGCGCCACCGGGGCCGGAGTGCACAAGCACTACGAGATCGGGCGGTGGCTGCCGCATTCGTCGCTCGCGCCCCGGGTGCGGGCCGGGCAGCTGCCGGTGCTCGCCGAAACGATCTATTCGGTCCTGCCGCTCACGGTGCGGGTGAACCGGGCCGCCCTCATCGACAGTTCCACCGGGCGGCTGTGGCCGCTGCCCACGTTGCCGTGAGTGTCAGGATCCCGTCAAAACATCGGGCGGGGCCGCACAGGGCGTGGCAAGAAACGGCCGCGACGGGCGTCCCGGCGCGTGCACTGGAGGCATGCGCAGGACAACCACGCCGGTCCCGGGCGGATTCGGCTTCCCGCTGGGGTTCGCGGTGACGATGCTGGTCGCGCTGGCCGCGATCGCGGCCGGTGCGGTGGAACGTCCGTGGGTGGTGCTCGCGCTGCTCGCGGTGGCGCTCGCCGCCGTGGCCGCGCTGACCACCCCCGCGGCCGCGCTGGGTACCGCCGTGTTCGCCTGGTGCCTGCACGACGGGTTCGTGCTCGGCCGCGCCGGGGACCTGGTGTTCACCCCGGCTTCGGGCCGGGCGGCACTGGTCCTGGCCGGGGTCGCGATCGTCGTGCCGGTCGTCGCGGCCGCCGCCAGGGCGGCCCGCCGGGGCCTGACGGCGCGGGCGAGCGTGCCGTCACCGCGCTCCGCGGCGGACGAGCGGACGGCACGGCCCTCCATCCCCACCTGAGCGACGCTGAGCGCTTCGGCCGCCTCGCCGGTCCGGTGCGCACTCGCCGTGCCCGGACACCTTCGCTGCCGTGCCGCCCCCACGCGGCCGCCATCGAACCTCCCGGGCACGGGAGACACCCGGGACACACCGTAGGGGCGGATGATGGCATTTCGATGAAATCCGCGGGTCCGGCCGTCTCCCGCCAGGGGCGGAGAACGGTCCGGACCGGGGGAGGATGGCGTGCGGGAGCGCCTTTCCTTACGGTGAAGCCGTGGTGGAGAGGGTCGTGGACTGGATCCGGGTCCGGCTGGGTGCCAGCCTCGCGCGCGCCGGGATAACGCTTCCCTGGTGGCTCGCCGTCTGCACCAACTGGATCAGCCTGGCGCTGGCGGGAACCGCGATCGCCCAGCGGCACGCGCTGCTGCCGCCGGTCCTGCTCGCGGCTTCCGGGGTGCTCGCCGCCTTCTCGATGCTGCTGTGGCTGTTCACCGCCAGGATCGCGCCGCCGTGGCTCAGGTCGGTGACGGTGATCGCGGCGGTGGCGATCCTGTTGCCGCGCCCGGTGGAGCCGGACTTCGCCTCGGTGCTGCTGGTGGTGCTGGCCGCCGAAGAGGCGGCGATCTCCGGGC
>NZ_VJWX01000288.1 GCF_007713715.1 Amycolatopsis rhizosphaerae | reverse complement strand
CGGGCCCCTGGCCGATACAGCTGCGAGGGGACCCCTCACGGCAAGCCTGTTCTAACGCAGGTGTGCGGTGATCCAGCGGGAGAAGGTGGTGAGGCGCGCGTAGGTCCCGGGCTTGTGGGGCTGGGCGCAACTCTCGCCGCCGGAGACGGTGCCCGCGACGCGGCCGGCGATGAGCAGCGGGCCGCCGCTGTCGTGACTGCAGGCGTCCACGCCACCCTTGGTCCAGTTACCGGCACAGACCAGTTGTGAGGCCTTGAATCCCTGTGAACCGTAGGCCTGGGTGCACAGGGAGTTCGAGACGAGCGGAACGGTGGCCTTCTTGAGGTGCCCGATCTTGCCGCCGTCGTAGTTCGTGCCCCAGCCGACGATGGTGGCTCGCCCGCGGTAGATGCCGCTGTCCCGGGGCGAGACGTAGCCGATGGGCTTCACTCCCCGGACCGGCCGGTCGAGGGTGAGCACCCCGACGTCGCCGTACATGATCTCGGCAGGCCCGCCGAGGTTCCTGAAGCCCGGATTGCGCTCGGCCTTGACCACCCGGTAGGTGGTGCCGCCGCCCTTGGTGACGTCGTCACGGCCCTGGACCGCGGTGCTCACCCCCGTGCAGTGACCGGCGGTGAGCACCTTCTCCGGGGCGATGAGCTCACCGGCACAACTGAATTTCCCCTTGCTGTTGTAGAGTGCGAGCAGCCACGGGTAGTCCTTTGTAGACACGTTGGTGCCGCCCACGATCGACGGGGTGTCATCGGCCGAAGCGGTCGCGGCGAAACCTCCGGCGGCGACGAGCACGAGCGCCGAGAGGCAGCCGAGCAGGATCGATCTGATCATGCCGCACAGACTGCCACTTCCGCCCGGAAATGGCACGCGTCCGGTGAACCGTTTTCACCTCTGCTCCCCCATGGCGTGTTTGCGGAGTATGCGAGGACCTCACTCGGGCAAGGGAGCGCGACGCCCAGTCCGCCCAGCATCCACCTGTGTTCTCGGATCTGTACTTGGGTGTTGCTTGTGAGGTGAAGCCACCGCGGGCGGAAGTCTTTGTATATCTGGATTTCCTGACCTGGACTGGACTGCGCAACGAACCCGCCGAACTGGCCGGACACGGCCCCATCACCGCGCAACCGGCCCGGGAGATCGCCGCGAACGCCACCATCCGGCGGATCATCACCGCAGCCAACCCGAACCCCTCACCACCGCCGCCTGAAATCGGACGGCTCCGGTCAGGCCGTGAACAGCCCGGCCAGTTCGGTCAACGCGGGGCCGAGCGGACGGTCCACGCGCACCGTCGCCAGTGCGTCCCCGCGGGTGATCCCCTGGTTGACGATCAGGACCGGTTTGCCCGTCTTCGCCGCGTGCCGCACGAAACGCAGGCCCGACATCACCGTCAACGACGAGCCGAGGACCAGCAGCGCGCGGGCCTCGTCGATCAACCGGTAGCACCGGTCCACGCGCGGTTTCGGCACGTTCTCGCCGAAGAACACCACATCCGGTTTCAGCACACCGGACCCGCACGCGCCGCAGCCCACCAGCCGGAAGGTCCGCACCACCTCCACGGCGAGCTCGGCGTCACCGTCCGGGTTGATCCGCTTCGCCGTCGCCTCGAAGCCCGGGTTCGCCGCGCGCAGCCGTGCGTCGAGTTCCCCGCGCGGGCTCGTGCGGCGGCAGCCCAGGCAGATCACGCGATCCAGGCTGCCGTGCAACTCGACCACGTCCGGCGTGCCCGCCGCCTGGTGCAGCCCGTCCACGTTCTGCGTGATGACGCTCGACAGGTATCCCCGCGCCCGCAGTGCGGCGACCGCCCGATGCCCGTCGTTCGGGGCGGCCCGCGCGATCGTGCGCCAGCCGGCGTGGCTGCGTGCCCAGTAGCGGCGGCGGCCGTCCTCGCTGGTCACGAACTCGTCGTAGGTCATCGGGGTGTGCCGGCGCAGGGTGCCCGTGGCGCCCCGGTAGTCCGGGATGCCCGACTCGGTGGACAGCCCGGCACCGCTGAGCACCGCGACCCCGCCGCGCCCGACGACCTCGGCGACCTCGTCGAGCCGGCGGGTCCGCGGCCACGGTTCACCGGGCGCGTCCCAGGTCAGGGTCGGTCGTGTCCGCACGGACCCAGCTTACGGAGTCCCGCGCGGGCCGGGACCGGTCACGCCGGCGAGCTGGGCGGCGTGCCGGAGCACGGTGTGCAACATCGGCACGGTAAGCGTGTGCGTGGAGACGTTGCGCTGACTGGGGTGGTAGCAACCGAGCAGGTACAGATCACGCCCGCTCCGCGCGTCGGTCAGCAGAACCTGCGCGCCGTGGCCGAACTTCGGCCGTGGCCGCGGCAGCGACCAGCCCGCGTCCGCCAGCACCGGCAGCAGGGCCTGCCAGGCGAATCCCCCCAGCGCCACCACCACCCGAAGGCCGGGGCGCAACAGTTCCAGTTCCCTCGCCAGCCATGGACGGCAGGTGTCCCGCTCCCCGACGCTCGGCCGGTTGTCCGGCGGGGCGCAGTGCACCGGCACCGTGATGCGCACCCCGTGCAGCGCCAGCCCGTCACCCCGGTGCGTCGCCGTGGGCTGGGAGGCCAGGCCGACCTCGTACAGGGCCGCGTACAGCACTTCCCCGGAAGGGTCCCCGGTGAAGATCCGGCCCGTGCGGTTTCCCCCGTGCGCCGCCGGGGCCAGGCCGATGAGGGCCAGCGGCGCGTCGGCGGGTCCGAACCCGGGCACCGGTCTGGCCCAGTACTCCCAGTCCCGGAAGGAACTGCGCTTGACCACGGCCACCTGTTCCCGCCAGGCCACCAGCCGGGGACACGCCCGGCAGTCCACCAGCTTCGTCTCCAGCTCCCCCAGAGCCCCGCAACCGGGTGCCGAGCGGGCCGGATAGCCGGCGTCGTCCGGACCGTCGCGCCGCATCGCTCCTCCTCCCGAGCCTGGCTACTGAGAACAGGCTAGGCCAGCTCAGCGAGCCGTTCTCCGACGTCGGGCCACGGCCTCAAACCGAACTCGATCACCAGTGCGCCGAGCAGGTGCCGCTCCTCGAGGCCGTCACCCGGTGGGCCGGCGGCCTGGAGGGCCGCGATGAGCTCACCCCGGCCCCAGCCGTAGGCGAGCCGCTCCAGTGCGTAGTAGCCGGTTCGGCAGCCGAGCGCGAGAAACTCCCGCAGATCGGCGCCGACCACGTGGTTCGGGGTGTCGAACGCCATGGGCACGGTCATCACCACGGGCCAGGTGCCTCCTCTGGGCACGAAACTGAAGTGGACACCATCACCCCCCGTCGAAGCGAACGTGATCGCTCCGGCCGGCGTGGCCCAGTAGTCCCAGGCCCTGTCCGGCCCGGCAGGGTTCTCCAGAGCCAGCCCGATGGGCAGGAACACCTCACCCGCGTCTCCGGCATCGGAGGCAAGACGCTGGGCCAGCCCGTACAGGCGAGTCCAGGATGAACGGAAACCGGCTACCGGTGGGGTCACCGCGCGAGTATGACGGTCCGAGGGGGAAAGCCGCCCGGCGACCACGGTCGAACCGGCGGCACAACATTCCACCCGCACCCGGCAACTAGTGGGTGTGACCATGCGACTGACCGAAGCGGGGACGCCAGTGAGGGCTGCCGGCGAGCAGACGGACGGCGATCTCTGGCAGCGCGCAGCGGACGGCGACGAAGCGTCGTTCACCGCACTGTTCGAACGCCACGCCCAAGCGGTGTGGAACCACGCCTACCGGCTGACCGGCTCCTGGACCGCGGCCGAGGACCTGACCTCGAACACCTTCCTGATCGCCTGGCGGAAACGCCGGGAGGTCCCACTGGTGTGCGAGAGCGCGCTGCCCTGGCTGTACACGGTGGCGGGCAACCTGGCGCGGACCGAGAACCGGGGCCGGGGCCGCCGCCTGCGGCTGCTCCACCGGATCCCGTCGCCGCCCCAGACCGCCGACCACGCCGAGCGGGTGGCCGAGCAACTCGACGGGGAAGCCCGGCTGCGCGAGGTGATCGCAATGGTGCGGACGCTGCCCCGGGCCCAGCGGCAGGTGGTGGAGCTGTGCCTGCTCGGGGACGTCAGCGTCGCCGACGCGGCGGCGCTGCTCTCGGTCGCGGAAGTCACCGTCCGCTCGCACCTGTCCCGCGCGCGGACGCAGCTTCGAGCCCTGCTGGAGGAGAAATGACCGACGAACTTTCCTTGCCACCGCGCCGCGAGCTTCCGCCCGAGGTCCGCGCCCGGCTGCGTGCCGACGTTTCGGCCGGGCTCGCCGACCGGCCGAAACGCGGCCGGGTGATGGCGGTCGCGGCGGCCGTCGCGCTGCTCGCCGGGGGAGCCGTGGCGGCGACCCAGCTCACCCGGCCGTCCCATGACGTGTCCGCCGCGTCGGACGGTGGCGGCGGCGCCCCGAGCACCCCGCTCGACCGCTGCTGGGCGGCGGTCCAGAAGGCGGGCAAGACCGCGGCCGTGCCCGACCGGTCGAAGTGGGTCACGACGTTCACCGCCGCGGAGGGCGACGACGTCGTGGAGGCGTTCACCGCCGGCGGGAAACCGATGTTCTGCGAAACGACGGCCACCACGGCGACGGTGTCGAACCCGGATGCCCGCACGGACGGAGACAAGACGAGGCTGCTGTTCTCCACCAGCACCGGCCTGGTCGCCGGGGTCGCCGACGCGTCCTGGGACCAGCTGGTGCTGAGCATGCCCGACGGCCTCGGCGTGGTGGAGGCGAAGGCCCAGGGCCCGGCTCACCAGTTCGCCGCCTTCACGCACACCGATCCCACGAAGACGCACCTGTTCGCAGCGCAGGTGATCAACGGCCGTCTGTCGGCCTCCAGGGTGGATCTCACCGCACCTCCGGCTCCGCTGGTGAGCGTCACCGACCGTGCGGCCGACCGGAAGTCGCCCGCGGGCCAGGCGCTCGGGAATTGCCTGGCCAAGGTGGCCCAGCCGCCCGCCGACGCGGACAGCTACCAGCCGGGTGCCCTGCTCGAATCCGGTTCCTACCAGGTGGTGCTCGGCCGGAACGCGGGTCATTCGGTGGCTTGCACGGCCGAACCCGGCGCGAACGGGACCACCTATCACCTCTACCGCGACACCTTCATCGGCCAGTCCATCCCGGTGCGCAGGCTCTCCGTGCCCGCGCTGGGCGGGAAGGTGCCCTTCATCGGCATCGTGCCGCCCTCGGGATCGTCGATGGTCGCCGACTTCGGTCTGGGGAAGGCGATTCCCATCACCGTGACGAACGGGACCTTCGCGGCCTGGCTGCCTGAAGGCGCCAAGCCGATCGGACGGGACGGTGAGAGCTGGGTCAGGGTGGAGACCGCCAGCACCGTGCTGTTCAACGGTTACGTGCCGATGAAGTGAGCTGTGAAGGGTCCCCTCACGGTCGTTTTCGGCCGTGAGGGGACCCCTCACGGCCGTGTAGGGGGCCAATGCGGCGCGGCCTTTGGTCTCTTTGTGCCGGACGGTAGCGAAGCGGCTACGAAAGATGCACCATGCAGGGGTGACCGAAGCTGAGCATGTCCCCGTTCCTGGCAGTATCCGCGCGGAGCTGACCGGCGCCGAGGTCGTCGGTCCCGTCGAGCCGACCGAAACGGTCTCGGCGACGCTGGTGCTGCGGCGTCGCGAAGAGCTGGGTGAAGCACTGGTGTCCGGGCCGGAAACCATCACCCCGCACGAACTCGCCGTCCGCTACGGCGCGAGCGACGAGGATCTGCGGATGGTGCGCGAGGTGCTCACGGCGGCGGGCCTGACGATCACGGACGTCCACCGGGGGTCGCGCCGCGTGCGGGTCAGCGGCCCGGCCGAGGCGATGACGGCCGTCTTCGGCACCGAACTCACCGTGGTCCGCAGCGCCGACCTGCTGGGCGGGACGATCGCGCACCGCGCGCGCAGCGGCGAACTGCGGATCCCCGCCGAACTGGACGGCCTCGTGCTCGCCGTGCTGGGCCTGGACGAACGTCCGCAGGCCCGCGCCCAGTTCCGGCTGCACACCAAACCCGCCGCCGCGCGGTCGTTCACCCCGGACCAGCTCGGCACGCTGTACGCCTTCCCGTCCGGCACGGACGGCACCGGCCAGACCCTGGCGATCATCGAACTCGGCGGCGGTTTCAAACCGGCCGACCTCACGGCGTACTTCGCCGGGCTCAAGATCCCGGCGCCCCAGGTCAAGGCGGTCGAGGTCGACGGCGGCAAGAACGCCCCCACCGGCGACCCCAGTTCCGCCGACGGCGAGGTGATGCTCGACATCGAGGTCGCCGGAGCCCTTGCCCCGAAGGCGGATCAGCTCGTCTACTTCGCGCCGAACACCGACCAGGGCTTCCTCGACGCGGTCGCGACCGCGGTGCACGCGACGCCGACGCCCACCGCGGTCAGCATCAGCTGGGGGCAGTCCGAAGACCAGTGGACCGCCCAGGCCCGCGCCGCGATGGACCAGGTCTTCGCCGACGCCGCGGCGCTCGGCGTGACGATCTGCGCCGCCAGCGGCGACAACGGCAGCACCGACGGCCAGTCCGACGGCGGTCAGCACGCCGACTTCCCCGCCTCCAGCCCGCACGTGCTCGCCTGCGGGGGCACGAACCTGCGGGCCACCCCGCCCACGACCATCGAGTCGGAAACGGTGTGGAACAACCCGAGCGGCGGCGCGACCGGCGGCGGGGTGAGCGACGTCTTCCCCGTGCCCGGCTTCCAGGCCTCGGCGGGAGTGCCCGCGCGCGCCGGCGGTGGCATGGGCCGGGGTGTGCCCGACGTGTCCGGTAACGCCGATCCCGCCACCGGCTACCAGATCCTGGTCGACGGGACGAAGGCGGTGGTCGGCGGCACCAGCGCGGTCGCCCCGCTGTGGGCCGCCCTGCTCTGCCGTCTCGCCCAGGCCGCGGGCCGGAGGCTGGGGCTGGTGCACACCCAGCTCTACCAGGGGGTGCGAGCGGGCAGGCCGCAACCCGGCTTCCGCGACGTGACCAGCGGCAACAACGGCGCGTACCAGGCCAGTCCCGGGTGGGACCCGTGCACCGGCCTCGGCACACCCGACGGCACCGCTCTGCTCAGGGTCCTGACCGGGAAGACGAGCTGATCCTCGAAGGACCGCACGAACCACAGGGCGACGCGGGAGGCTCGACACGACGCGAAAGGGGCACACCATGGCAGCGACCGGACCCGTGGCCCACGTGGTCATCCTGGTGCAGGAGAACCACACCACCGACAACTACTTCCGGTCCATGGCGGCCTTCGGCGCGAACGTCGCGACCGGCTGGCCGGTGTCCCCCAACCCGCCCGCGTCGGACCAGCCGCACGACCGGCACGCCTACTACCGCTGGCTCACCAAGCGGTCCCCCGGCGCGCACGTCCAGTTCGACACGGTCAAGGACCTGCCGTTCTACGCCTGGCTCGCGGCCTCCGGTGCCTTCCTCGAAAACCACTGCGCGGGCTACGGCACCAACTCCACGCCGAATCACCTGCTCATCGTCGGAGGGCAGACGCCGACCCTGCGGAATCCGCCCCGCAACCAGCCGCCCCCGGTCTGGGACCTGCCCTCGCTGCCCGGCCACGCCGGAGACCATGGTGTGACATGGAAGGCCTACACGGACACCAGCGGCTATCCCGTCGAGTTCTACCAGCAGCTCAAGGGATCGCCGAACATCGCCCGGTCGGCCGACATCATCACCGACGCCGGGGCCGGTTCGCTGCCCGCGCTGTCCATGGTGTGGCACGACTCCCCCCTCGACGAGCACCCGCCCGCGAACGTGACCGAGGGCATGGACGCGGTATGGCAGATCGTCGACGCGATCACGAAGGCCGGTGCCTGGGACTCGACGGTGTTCCTGCTCACCTGGGACGACTGGGGCGGCTACGACGACCACGTCGCGACCCCGAACGTGGAGACGACGCCGGACGGCGTGCAACTCGCCTACGGCCCCCGCGTGCCACTGCTGATGTTCGGCGGCCGGGTCCGGCCGGGCATCGACCACCGCTGGTCGTGGCATCCCTCGATCACGAAGACCGCGCTCGACCTGCTCGGCCTGCCGAAGCTCGGCGTGCCCCGGGTGGACGAGGACAAGGGACTGGCCGATCTGGTGGACCTTTCCGCGTCACCGGTACCGAACCCGGCCCCGCCCGCCTACGGCACGGCCATCACACAACCCGAACCGCCGAAACCCACTCCTGCCCCGGCCCCGGTGCCGCCGCCACCGTCGTCCGCCCCGGTGCCGGTCGGGCCGGTCCTGCTGCGCGACGGGAGCACCCTGCCGCCGCCGAACGACGTGCCCCTCACCGTCCACACCCGGTCGAGGCTGCCGTGAAGGGTCCCTTCACAGTCGATTTGGCTGTGAAGGGACCCTTGAGTTTTAACGTTGTGGTGGGTTGGGCTTGGCCCTGGTTGATCTTGGGTGCGGCTCTTGGTTGATCATGTCTTCTTGCTGAGGGAAGACGATCAAGGGGCAAGAGCCGCGGTGGTTAGTGTGCACGATGGTGGGTTGGGGGATCTGGTGGGGTTCCGGCAGGGTTTTTATGCCTGTCTGCAGCGGTGGGGTGATGCGTTGTTTGAGCTGGCGGATGCGTTGGTGTGTGTTCCGCAGTGGGTGGGGTCGTTACCGGGGTTGTCGTTGGAGCCGGAGTTTAGGCGGGGGCATGGGAGTGTGTATGCGGCGTTGACCCGGGGTCGGATTGATGTGGCGGGGTTGCGGAGGTTGTTGCTGGGCACGGTGGGTGCGGGTCGGGAGGGGTTGGTGTGGTTCGCGGGGGATGTGTCGAACTGGTCGCGGCCGGATGCGGTGTGCTCGCCGCAGCGGCTGGTGGTGCATGACAAGTCGGCTCGTACTTTGGCGGGGCATCCGGTCACGTCGGGGTGGCCGTTTGCGGTGATGGCCGGTTTGGAGTGGGGTGCCTCGTCATGGACGGCGCCGGTGGATGTGGCCCGGCTGGGCCCGGCCGACACGTTGACCGGGGTGACACTGTCCGCGATCGGGCGGGTCACCGAGGGTTTGGTTGCGCAAGGCCGTACCGAGGTTGCGGGGTTCGTGTTCGATGCCGAGTACGACCTGATGGCGCTGAGTCACCGGGTGTCCGGCCGGGCCCATATCGTGGGCCGGTTGCGCGCTAACCAGGTGTTTTATGCCGCCCCCGAGCCCGGGGCCCGGGGGCGGGGGCGGCC
>NZ_VJWX01000287.1 GCF_007713715.1 Amycolatopsis rhizosphaerae | reverse complement strand
GCCCTCGAGTGGGTTCGTGCCCATGGTCGTCGACCACCTTCCTGTTTTTTGAGCGATGACTCAAAAAACACCGTAGCACGACTTTTTGAGTGAGCGCTCTAGAATGTGGGGCATGGGCGAGATGCGTGCGGGGCGAGGGCGGCCGAGGGGGTTCGATCGCGACGCCGCGCTGGCCGCGGCGACCAGGCTGTTCTGGGAGCGCGGCTACGAGGCCACCTCGGTCAGCGAGCTGACCGAGGCGATGGGCATCAAGCCGGGCAGCCTGTACGCGACCTTCAAGGACAAGCGCTCGCTGTTCGAAGAGGTGGTACGCGCCTACGGCCGTTCACCCGTCGGTGCGTTCATCGGCGTGGCGCTGGCGGAGGAGGCCACTGCCTACCGCGCGTTCGCCCGCGTCCTGCGCGAAGCGGCGCGCACCTACGCCGACCCGGCGCATCCGGCCGGCTGCCTGACCATCAGCGCCGCCACGAACGTCGCAGCCCAGGATGCCGAGGTCGAAGCCTTCCTCCGGGAAATCCGCACCGGCAACCTCGCCGTGTTCGAGGCGCGCCTGCGGGCGGCGCGGCGTGCGGGGGAGCTGCCCGGCGACGCCGATCCGGCGATGCTCGCCGCGTACTTCGCCGCCGTCATCCAGGGGATGTCGCAACGGGCCAGGGACGGTGCCTCGCCCGAGGAGCTGGCGGCGACCGCGGAACTTGCGCTGAAGGCGTGGCCGTCCCACCGCGAATAGTCCACTGTAGACGATTGTTGGGGGTCGTCGCCGGAGTTCGGGGTACTCGTCGGTAGGGTGCGGAAAACCCTTGCCAGGCAAGTGTTGCCCGCCATGGTGGCGAGGGGGATCACCCGCACCGGCTGAGCGTGCAGGGCCGCCCGTTCGGGCGTCCGCTTCCGGTTGTGGCCTGAGAGTGCGACCGTTTACGGTGAAGGAATTCCGACCTTTCCCACCACGCGAGGAAGTGACTGCGATGACGCGGTTTTCGGATCCACCGGACACTGTGGACGCGGTCTTCGAGCGCCGGGTGGCACCGGTGGCCGGGCTGGCCGGGCAGGCGGGCGACGTGGCCGCGGCCTGCCACACGATGGCCCTGCGGTTCCACCGCGGCGGCAAGCTGGTCGTGTTCGGCAACGGCGGTCCCAGCACCGACGCCCAGCACGTCGCGGTGGAGTTCGTGCACCCGGTGATCGTGGGCAAACGTGCGCTGCCGGCGATCTCGCTCACCTCCGACGTGGCGACGCTGACCGGCGTCGCCAACCGTGCCGGTCTGGAAGAGGTCTTCGCCCACCAGATCCGGTTCCTCGCCGAGCCGTCCGACATCGCGCTCGGCATTTCCACCGACGGGCAGTGTGAAAACGTGGTGCGCGGCCTGCGCGCCGCCCGCGACCTTGGCATGGCCACGATCGCGCTGACCGGCGGCGACGGCGGGCGCATCGGCCGCGAGCCGGGGCTGGGGCACGTGCTCGTGGCGCGCTCGGCCGATCCGCTGGTGGTGAAGGAAGTCCACGTCACCACCTATCACATCCTCTGGGAGCTGGTACACGTGTTCTTCGAGCAACCGGGGCTGCTCGGTCCGGGCGTGGTGGCGTGATGGACGTCCCGGAGTGCCACGACGAGGTCTGCATCACCTGTTCGGACGCCGCGGTCGAGGTCAGGGTGCTCGAACTCCGGCCGGACGGGCTCGCCCTGGTCGACACCGGGTCCGGTCACGAAGAGGTGAGCGTCGCCCTGGTCCGCGCCCGTGTGGGGGACACCGTCCTGGTGCACGCGGGCGAGGCGATCGCACTCGTTGCCGCGGAGGGTTCCTCCCGGGGAGCGGCGTCATGACCCACCGCCAGGCCGGGCCCGGGGCCGACATGGCCGCGCTCTACCCGTTCCTCTACGCCGACAGCACGAACCTCGACAAGGTGCTCGACGAGGTTCGCTCGTCCACAGTGGACAAGGCGAGGGAGATCACCGAGCTGCGCCGCGAGGTGCTGGAGCGCGACGGTGAGCGGCTCGCCGCGTGCGCGCAGCGCATGGCCGTCGCGTTCGCCGCGGGCGGCAGGCTGCTGGCCTTCGGCAACGGCGGCAGTTCGACCGACGCCCAGGACCTGGCGGGCCTTTTCCTCGGCCCGCCGCACCCGCAGGCCCGGCCCCTGCCCGCCTTCGGGCTGACCAACGACATCGCGGTGGTCACCGCGCTGTCCAACGACGTCGGATTCGACGTGGTGTTCGCCCGGCAGATCGGGGCCTTCGGCCGTGCCGGGGACATCGCGGTCGGGCTTTCCACCAGCGGCAACTCCGAGAACCTCCTGCGGGCGTTCTCCGAGGCCAGCCGCCGCGGCCTGCTCACCATCGGGATCTCCGGCTATTCCGGGGGAAAGATGGCCGAGCTGGACTCCATCGATTACCTGTTCGTGGTGCCTTCGCCGTCCGTGCACCGGATCCAGGAGGCGCAGACCACGATCTATCACGCGCTGTGGGAACTGACCCTCGGCGCGCTGGCGGCCCAGGAAGCGGGCCAGGCTGACGCGGGCGGACGACCCTTGCGAAGGTGATCAGGCATGACAACGGCAACCGAATCCCGGCAACCGGTGCCGGGCGGAGAAGAAAAGCCGATCCACATCCTGTGGATCAACGCGGGCCTGTCCTGCGACGGGGATTCGGTGGCGCTCACCGCCGCCACCCAGCCGAGCATCGAGGAGATCGTGCTCGGTGCCCTGCCGGGCCTGCCGAAGGTGGCGGTGCACTGGCCGCTGATCGACTTCGAATGCGGGCCGGACAAGGGCGCCGACACCTTCATCGAGTGGTGGTACAAGGCCGATCGTGGTGAGCTGGATCCGTTCGTGCTGGTGATCGAGGGCTCGATCCCGAACGAGGCGCTCAAGAAGGAAGGGTACTGGTCCGGGTTCGGCAACGATCCCGAGACCGGGCAGCCGCGAACCACCAGCGAGTGGCTGGACCGCCTGGCGCCCAAGGCACTGGCCGTGATGGCCGCGGGCACCTGCGCCACCTACGGCGGTATCCACGCCATGGAGGGCAACGCGACCGGCGCCATGGGTGTGCCCGACTACCTGGGCTGGGACTGGAAGTCCAGCGCGGGCATCCCGATCATCTGCGTGCCGGGCTGCCCGATCCTGCCGGACAACTTCTCCGAGACCCTGCTGTACCTGCTGTACCAGGCGGCGGGGCAGGCACCGATGATCCCGCTCGACGAACACCTGCGGCCGACCTGGCTCTTCGGCGCGACCGTGCACGAGAACTGCGACCGCGCGGGCTACTACGAGCAGGGCCAGTTCGCCGAGGAGTACGGCTCGCCGCAGTGCCTGGTCAAGATCGGGTGCTGGGGTCCGGTGGTCAAGTGCAACGTGCCCAAACGGGGCTGGATCAACGGCATCGGCGGCTGCCCGAACGTGGGCGGAATCTGCATCGGCTGCACGATGCCCGGATTCCCCGACAAGTTCATGCCGTTCATGGACGAGCCGCCCGGGGCGCACCTGTCCTCGACGGTGATCAGGGCCTACGGATCGGTGATCCGGCGGCTGCGGACCTACACCGAGAAGACCACCGACACCGAACCCAAGTGGCGCACCAAGGGGCGGAAGCTGCTGACCGGCTACCGCGCCCCGTGGTGAACGCCGCGCCCGGACCGTAGCGAAAGGTATTCCAGCGATGGTTACTGCGGCACAACGCAAGAGCGGCGGCACCACCAAGACCGACCTGGTGGAGATGGCCTGGGACCCGATCACCAGGATCGTGGGCAGCCTCGGCATCTACACCAAGATCGACTGGGCCCAGAAGCGGGTCGTCGAGTGCCACAGCACGTCTTCGGTCTTCCGCGGCTACAGCATCTTCATGAAGGGCAAGGATCCGCGGGACGCGCATTTCATCACCAGCCGGATCTGCGGGATCTGCGGTGACAACCACGCCACCTGCTCGGTCTACACCCAGAACATGGCCTACGGCGTCCGCCCGCCGCACCTCGGCGAATGGATCATCAACCTCGGCGAGGCCGCCGAGTACATGTTCGACCACAACATCTTCCAGGAGAACCTGGTCGGGGTGGACTACTGCGAGAAGATGGTCGGCGAGACCAACCCCGGCGTGCTCGAACAGGCCAACCGCACCGAGGCGCCGCACGCGGCGCAGCACGGCTACCGCACCATCGGCGACATCATGCGCTCGCTCAACCCCCTGGAGGGCGAGTTCTACCGGGAGGCACTGCAGGTCTCGCGCCTGACCCGGGAGATGTTCTGCCTGATGGAGGGCCGCCACGTGCACCCGTCCACTTTGTACCCGGGTGGGGTGGGCACGGTGGCCACCGTGCAGCTGTTCACCGACTACCTGACCCGGCTGATGAAGTATGTCGAGTTCATGAAGCGGGTCGTGCCGATGCACGACGACCTGTTCGACTTCTTCTACCAGGCCCTGCCCGGCTACGAGGAGGTCGGCAGGCGCCGGATCCTGCTCGGCTGCTGGGGCACCCTCAACGATCCCGACCACTGCGACTTCACCTACGAGAACATGGCGGACTGGGGCCGCAAGATGTTCGTCACACCGGGGATCGTCGTCGACGGAAAGCTGGTCACCAACAGCCTGCTCGACATCAACCTGGGCATCCGGATCCTGCTCGGTAGCTCCTACTACCAGGACTGGACCGGCGAGGAACCCTTCGTCACGCACGATCCGCTGGGCAACCCGGTGGACCCGCGGCATCCGTGGAACCAGCACACCATTCCGCAGCCGCAGAAGCGGGACTTCGACGACAAGTACTCCTGGGTGATGTCGCCCCGCTGGTTCGACGGCACCGACCACCTGCCGCTGGACACCGGCGGCGGGCCGCTGGCCCGGCTGTGGTCCACCGCGCTGTCCGGGCTGGTCGACACCGGGTACGTCAGGGCGACCGGGCACAGCGTGCAGATCAACCTGCCGCGTACGGTCACCAAGCCCGAGACGGCCTTCGAGTGGAAGATCCCCCAGTGGAGCAACGCGCTGGAGCGCAACCGCGCCCGCACCTACTTCCAGGCCTACTGCGCGGCGATGGCGCTGCACTTCTGCGAGAAGGCGCTGGCCGAGATCCGCGCCGGCCACACCAAGACCTGGGAGCCGTTCACCGTGCCCGAGGAGGGCGTGAGCTGCGGGTTCACCGAGGCGGTGCGCGGGGTGCTGTCCCACCACATGGTGATCAAGGGCGGCAAGATCGCCAACTACCACCCGTACCCGCCGACGCCGTGGAACGCCAGTGTCCGGGACAGCTACGGCACCCCGGGCCCGTACGAGGACGCGGTGCAGAACACGCCGATCTTCGAGGAGAACACGCAGGAGAACTTCAAGGGGATCGACATCATGCGCACGGTCCGCAGCTTCGACCCGTGCCTGCCCTGCGGTGTGCACATGTACACCGGCGGCGGCCGGACGCTGCAGCGCATCCACACCCCGCACGCGTTCACCCCCGCGGGCTGAGGCATGGACGTCCACGAGGCCGGTGAGCGGATCGAACGAATACTGTCCGAACTGGACACCTCGGCCGATCCCGCGGTCCGCGAGCGTGCCGGGGAGCTGGTGCGCACCCTGCTCGAGTTCCACGGTGCGGCGCTGGCCCGCATGACGGAACTGCTGGCGGACTCCGGCGAAGTGCTCGCGGCGCTGGCCTCCGACGAACTGGTGGGCGGGCTGCTGGTGCTGCACGGCCTGCATCCGGTCGAGGTGGACGAGCGGGTGACGGCCGCCCTCGAGCACGTGCGGCCGTACCTGGGATCGCACGCCGGGGACGTCGAACTCCTCGGCATCGAGACCGGCGGTGAAGGAGAGGGCGTGGCCCGCCTCCGGCTCACCGGGACCTGCGACGGATGCCCGTCTTCGGCGGAAACGGTGAAACAGGCGATCGAGCGCGCGATCCGGGCCGCCGCACCCGAGATCGGCGCGATCGAGGTGGAGGGCATGGTGCCCGCCGGGGCCGCCGCCGGGCGAACGCTGCTCCCCGTGGTCACGCTCGACTGCCCGGTTCCGCGGGAAGCGTCATGAGCAGCCCGCTGCTGCGGTTCCGGCGCAGGCCGAGGCCCGTGCCGGGGCGGCAGTGCGAGCTGTGCGCCGAGCCCGCGGGCCCCGGGCACGGGCACGTGATCGACCTCGAATCGCGGACGATCAAATGCGCCTGCCGCGGTTGCGCCCTGCTGTTCACCAGGCCGGGGGCCGGCGGCGGCCGGTTCCGGACGGTGCCCGGGCGCTACCGGCACCTCCCGTCGTTCCCCGCCGGGGAACGGCTGTGGGAGGAGGTGGCCATCCCGGTGCGGATGGCGTTCTTCTTCACCAACTCGCGCCTGGGCCGGACCACCGCCTTCTATCCGGGCCCGGCGGGGGCGGCGGAATCGCTGTTGCCGATCGAGGAGGGAGATCACCTGCTGGCCGGGGCCACCGCCGTCCTCGGCAGCCCCGAACCCGATGTGGAGGCGGTGCTGGTCAACCGGGCCGGGGAGGGGTTCGAAGCGTTTCTGGTGCCGATCGACGCCTGCTACGAGCTGGTGGGGCTGGCCAAGCTGCACTGGCGCGGATTCGACGGCGGAGCCGAGGCGTGGCAGGCGATCGACGGGTTCTTCGACAAGCTGCGTCAGCGCAGCAGATCCGGGGAGGCCGACGATGGCTGAACTGTCCTTCGACTGCCTGCGGGTGACGCCCCTGCGTCACGCCGCGGCGCCCACACTGGTGTTCCGTCTGCGCGTCACGGACCCCACCTGCACGCCGGTCCACGCGATCGCGCTGCGCTGCCATCTCCGCATCGAACCGCAGCGGCGCGGATACGCGCCGGAAGAGGCGGAGCTGCTGGCCGGTCTGTTCGGAGAGCGCTCCCGCTGGGGGGAGACGCTCAAGCCGATGCAGTTCGCCTCCGCCTCGGTGCTGGTGCCCGGGTTCACCGGCGCCTGCGAGGTGGACCTTCCGGTGCCGTGCAGCTACGACCTCGAGGTCGCGGCGGGCAAGTACTTCCACGCGCTGCGCGGCGGCGAGGTGCCGCTCGTGCTGTTGTTCTCCGGGACCGTGTTCGGCAAGGGGGAACGGGGCCTGTGGGTCGAGCAGGTGCCCTGGCACCACGAAGCCCGGCACCGGATGCCGGTGCCGGTGTGGCGCGAGCTGATGGAGCAGTACTTCCCGGGGTCGGCCTGGGTCCGCCTGCACCGCGACACGGTGGACGCCCTGCTGCGCTTCAAGTCCCGGCACGCGATTCCCACCTGGGACGCGGCGATGGAGCGGCTGCTCGCCGCGGTACCGGCGGCCGAAACCGGTGAAGTCCCGGCCGCGGGCACGGACCGGGTGCGGGTGGGCGTGTCGAGCAAGCCACCGGAGGCATCGTGACCAGCGTGTTCGACCAGGCGAAGGCGATCGGCGATGCCGTGCTGTACGAGGGTTACCTGCTCTACCCGTACCGCGCGTCGGCGGCCAAGAACCGGGTGCGCTGGCAGTTCGGCGTCCTCATGCCGCCGGCCTACGCGTCGCCGGATCGCGGCGAGCACGCGCACGCGTGCACGGAAATGCTGCTGGAGCCCGGCAAGGGCGCCGCCGTGCACCTCCGGTTGCGCTTCCTGCAGGTCCAGGAACGGGCCGTCTACCAGCGGCAGGACGACGGCCGCTACCGGCCGGTGCCGTCGCTGGCCGTGGGCGCGGCGACCTTCACCAGCTGGGACGAGGCCGTGGAGCGCGAGGTGGACGCCGTGCTGCCGGTGTCGGAACTGTTGGCGGGCCCGGTCGAGGTCCCGGTTTCGGTGGAGGGCACGGAGAAGGCCGACGAGGTGCCGGGTGGACGGCTCGTGCGCCGTACCCGCCCCGTCGCCGGGCTGCTGCGGGCCCGCGCCGAACCGCTCGACGGTCCCTACGGGGGTGTCCGGCTGCGGGTGGAGGTGGTCAACACCGGCCGGTGGCACACCGAGGAACCGTGTCGTCAGGACGCGCTGCGCCGGGCACTGCTCGCCGCGCACCTGGTGGTCGCCGTCAGCAGCGGGCGTTTCCTGTCGCTGCTGGATCCGCCGGAATGGGCCGCGCCCGCCGCCAAGGCGTGCCGCAACGAGCGGCTCTGGCCGGTCCTGCTCGGTGAGCCGGGCCGCGACGACGCGATGCTCGCCTCGCCGATCATCCTCTACGACTACCCGGCCGTCGCCGCGGAGAGCCAGGGGGAGCTCTACGACGGCACGGAGATCGACGAGATCCTCACCCTGCGCACCATGACGCTGACCGACGAGGAGAAGCGCGAGGTGCGGGCCACCGACGAGCGGGTGCGCACCCTCGTCGACCGGATCGACGCGATGCCGCCGGAGCTGCTGGAGCGGCTGCACGGCACGGTGCGCTACCTGCGGTCGGTCACCGGGGAGGAGTCCCCCGCCGCGCCGGGATCCCGGACCGTGCTGGTGGGCGGGACGGCCGTTCCGGTGGGGGCCCGCGTCCGGCTGCGCCCCGGGACGCGCCGCGCCGACGCCCAGGACATGTTCCTCGACGGCCGCACGGCTACCGTCCGCGCGGTGCTGTCCGATGTGGACGGTACGACGCACGTCGCGGTCACCGTGGACGACGATCCGGCGGCCGACCTGCAGCACGCCCAGGGCCGGTACCGCTATTTCGCTCCCGAGGAACTGGAGCCCCTGCCCGAGCGGGAGGGGAGCGCATGAGCGGACCGGAGCGCGTGCTGGTGGCCGGGGTGGGCAACATCTTCCTCGGCGACGACGGTTTCGGCGTGGAGGTCGCGCAGCGGCTGGCGCGCGAGGCGGGACAGCACCTGCCCCCGGGCGTCCGCGTGGCCGACTACGGGATCCGGGGCCTGCACCTGGCCTACGAACTCTTGTACGGCTACGACCGCGTGATCCTCGTCGACGCCGTGAAGCGCGGTGGCGAACCCGGCACTCTCTATGTGATCGAGGCGGTCGAGGACGGCTTCGACGCCCCAGCCGGGGCCGTGGACGCCCATGGCATGGCGCCGGAGGCGGTGCTGCGGCTGCGCCGCATGCTCGGCGGTGAAGGCTTTCCGGTCCTGGTGGTCGGCTGCGAGCCGGCGACCGTGGCCGAGGGCGTCGGGCTCAGCCCCGCCGTGGCCCAGGCCGTGCCCCGCGCGATCGAACTGGTCACCGGCCTGCTGGCCGGCGGCGAGGTTGAAGACC
>NZ_VJWX01000286.1 GCF_007713715.1 Amycolatopsis rhizosphaerae | reverse complement strand
GTCCAGACCGGCGCGCGACGGCATGGGCCCGACGGTCGGGTTCTGTCCGGGTATGCCGGCTCGCTGGGACATAGGACCGGCGGAGCCGGTTACTCCAGGTAAACCGGCGCGGGGATTAGCCGAGCGTTCGCCCGGACTGGGCACTCTGCCTCCCAGCACACCCGCCGCTGCTGCCGCTGCCGTCGCCGCCAGTGCCGCCGCGTCGGCGGCGAACGTCCCGATCTGGGATGCCCCCTCGCACTCGCCGCTGCTGGACGACCCTTGCGATCCGGTCTGGTACTGCACCGGGTCACAGGGGTCGGTGGCGGCCTGCGCCGTCTGCGGCAGGAAAAGCCACAGCGCGAACGCCGTCCCGACGACGGCCGGTATGCGTCGGATGATCATGACACCACCTGGAGCGGCTGGGCGGACGGGAATTGTTGTTTCTTGAGGCGGACAACCCGGTCGCGCAGTACCCGGACGTCGGGATCGAACCGATCCTGCGCTCCCCGGTCCCGATTCCACCTCGCAAGGCCGAGCTGTAGCTGCGCCTCGTAGAGACGGCCTAGCCAGAGATAACCCGCCGGGCCAGCGACCTGCAAAGCCTTTAGCCGCAAATAAAAGCGGCGCCAAGGACGCAGGAGGACCGCGACCTCCTCCGGGGTGAGGGCGCCGAACCCGGTCTCCGCCTCGTCGGCCAGCTCGACCGCGAGGCCCGCCGCCTGATCGCGCAGGCCCCGTCGCAGGAGTACCAGGTAGAGCAGCACCAGTGGTCCCTGGAACAGCAGGAACGTGAGCGGAGCGAGGACCAGCGTGTGCACGGTCGGGCTCGGCGAGAACCAGTCCACCTCGTGTTGCGACCACGTCGTGAGGAATACGTCGTTGGCGAAGTGCCCGCCGATGCCGACCGCGAACCCCGAGACGATCGCCAGCCGTCTGCTTCGCCGGTCACGCAGTTGCCTGGCGATGCCGAAACCGGCGCCGATCGCGGCGGTGAACGCCATGTGCGCGGCCAGCAGGCCGAGTGACTGGCGCATGAAGTACTGGGTTGCCCCATGCGACTTGGCCATGTACGCGGCGGCCTCACCCAGGTTGAACCCGATGCCTGCGGCCGCCCCGAGCACGATCCCCGAGACCACGTTGTGCACATACCGGCGCAGCAGCAGGTAGACGACTGCGACCACGACAGCCTTGCCGACTTCCTCGAAGACACCGGCGACCAGCACCCCGCCCGCGGTGATCTCGAGCTTGAACTTCGCCAGCTTGAGGACCATGTCCTGAACTGAGGTCTGTTCGTTCATGCTCGCCATGCCCGCCATGCTCGCTGCCGCGCTGAAGTTCGAGCCGTAGTCCTGCCACCACTGCTGCATCGATCCGCCGAAGCCGCCGCCCACGAACAGGCCCCCGGAAGCCACGGATACCAGCAGCCACACGGGAAGACGGCCATAGCGCTGCATCCGGTGCACCAACCAGAGTGCGTACGCGCTGCTCGGCAGACAAAGCAAGATCAACCCGAAATGCCCGAAGAAGTTGTCCAACGACCAGATTGGATAAGGCAGCACCAGAGCAGCCGCGGCCAGACCCTGCCATTTCCACGGTTCCCAGGTGGTGCGGCCGAACAGCCAGATCGTCAGGGCTGCGGGCAGGCTGATCAGGTAGCACCAGAAGGAGACCTGGTACCACAGGATCGTGGGCTCCGGTCCGACGAGTCCAGGAGCCTGAAGCCACGGGTTCAGCCAGCCAACCCAAGCGTGTGCCGGCTCCTCCGGATATGTCGGCCGGCACACGTCGACAATGATCTGCACTGCGTAGACCGCGGACAGGGCTATCGCGATGAACAGCACTGCGCGCATCCGGTTGTCCTGGGAACCGGGCCTGGGCAGGTGGGGCTGATCAGCCTGAGGGGCCAGGATCATGTCGTCCTCGTCAGAGCATGGGAGTCAGTAAGTGGGAAAGTCAGACGGAAGGCTGGTCGGGAAATCCGACGGCAAGTTGGTGGGGAAACCGGACGGCAAGTTGGTGGGGAAACCGGACGGCAAGTTGGTGGGAAAACCGGGCGGCATCCTGGGGATTCCGGTCCGACCGACACCCGGGACCGTGGGCAGTGTCGGCGTGGTGTTCGGCCCGAAGTCCACCACCGCGGCCACCACGACCACCACTATGGCGGCGAGGCCGCAGCCAGCGATGAGCCGTAGATGGGGTAGCCGCTGGTAGCCGTCCGGCTCCTTCTCTTGCGTCACCCGTGCGAGCTTTCCCCAGCGAACATGAGGTTTCAATGACAGGGGTGGCGCACACCTGGATGGCTGAGCCCGCGCAGCAGGTTCCTGCCTGGGCCGTCTGTTATGTCATTGCACGGTCGAAGCTTGTCCTATGCAGGCAGTCGGCCTGGTCAGAGTTGCACCTTCGGCGTCCTGGCGGAAGAACTTGCCCGAACTCACCGCTTGCGGCCAGGTCCGACCCGCGGCGTCGTATCCGGCCGCCAGGCCGTTCGCGGCCAGGTCCTCCGGCCATCGCTGGCCGGTCAGATCGTGGCAGCTGCGCCGACCCGACGGGACGGTGTTCGAACTCGGCCGCACGCTCGGCGCGCACCAGGTGCGGGACGGCGAGATCTTGCACCTGGCGTTGGCGCGGACCACCTGGCCGGAGTCGGAATACGACGATGTGGCGGACCGATCGCCACCGGCGCCGGCCATGCGGGCCGGGTGTAAGGGCCACGGGATACTCGCGTGGCGGGGCTTCCGCCCGCGACAGTCCTGCTCGGCTTGGTCGCGGTGCTGCGCGCGGGCCCTCCGTGGACGTCGCCAGCGTTGTGGGCGCTGGGTACGGCCGCCTTGTTACTGGGGGCCATGATCGCGGTGTTCCGGAGGTTTTCGATCCACAGTGGACAATATTGTCCGCCGTGGGGAATTCCGGCCGCAGCGCGATCACCGTTGCGCTCGCCGGGCCGATGATCGTTGCCAGGTATGGCATTCCCGGGCTGCCCGCCGAATGGCTCGGCCGGCTCGAACACCGCGATCTGGTGGAAACCGGCGCCGGCGACGCGTTCCGGCATTTCTCCGGCCGCCCACCGCTGACCGACGCCCGCTACGCCGCCGAATGGGCTGCCCGTTATCCGCGGGATACTGTCTGAACCGGCCGGATACCGGCGGATGGCGCGAACCTGCCAGGACGGTGTGCCCGGCCTGCCGGGTGGCTAGCCTCGGCGCCATGGGAATGGTTGTGGAGCTCATGCGGTTGAGCCCGGACGAACTGACCTCCGCGCGAGCTGTCGCCGCCCTGCCACCGGGCGTCGATGAGGAGGAGATGCTCTCCGACGGAACCAGGCGCAGGCTCAGCATCGACAAGGCGTGGGACGGAATCAGCTTTCTGCTCACCGGAGATGGTCTGCTCGATGTGGACGACTTCCATCCCCTCAGAAACATCTACCTCCCCATGGAACGCCTTGTCCTCGACCACGAATGGTCCGTGTTGGAGCCGGCCGGAGTGGTGGCGGTCAGCGCCGCGCTGGCGAGCGTGTCCGACGACGAGCTACGGGCGCGATTCGATCCCGTCCGGATGTCGGAACTGGACCTGTACCCAAACATCTGGGACGACCCGTCGGAACTGGATGAATATCTCCTGCCCTACATCCGGGAACTCCGCGAGTTCTATGCTTGCGCCGCCCGCCGGGGCGACGCGGTGATCAGCATCCTCGGCTAGTACGGCAGCCGGTGCGCCCAGTGATCAGGAGGTGATCGTCCAGCGGTTGTGACCTGGTCTGAAGCTCGTCGTCGCTTGCCGGTGTGAGTCCGGTCCGGGTAGCTGCCAGGAGGCCCGGTAGCAGGCTGGCGGCTTGGTCTGGAAACGGGCCGGGTCGAAGCCCAGCGTCGAAAGCCCCGTTGGGGGAAGCAACTGAGCGGTCCGTAGCGGATAGCGAAGCCTGCCGCGTCGTTAGACATTGAGGGAGAGCCGAGCCGTGCGGCTCACGGTGAAGGCCATGGAAGCGGTGAAGATCCTGGAAGGGCAGCCGCGAGGGACTCCTCGGCGTACGAGGGCGCGGAACGTTCAGATAGCGGCGGCGGGAACTGGGGAGGCCCTCCCCGGTCGGAGCGTCCTGCGTGTGGCGTGGAAAGGCTCGTCCTATAACCGGTGTGGAGCCGGGAAGTGGTTCGGGTGCCGGGAGGGAGTCGGAGGCGGCCATATTACTGATCGAGCCGGGCGGACAACAGAACCGCAGGTGAGGGAAGGGCCGCTGCTTCGTTCGTGCGTTATGTCTGGAAGGAGGGGCCCGGTGAGTGCCGATCAGGCTAGTTCCACCGCGGTGGGGTCCAGGATGGACCCGGTTCGTGCTTTGCAGCATGCGCTTTACCGGTCGGCCGAGGCCGATCCGGGACGACGGTTCCACGCGCCTGCGGGACAAGGTCTATCGCAGAGACGTCTTGTGGCGGGCGTGGGTCGCGGTGCGCCGTAACGAGGGTGCACCGGGCGTTGACGGAACCACTCTGGACGATGTCGAGGAGTACGGCATTGACGGCTTCTGGACGAAGTCGCCGAGGATCTCCAGGAGGGGAGGTGGCGTCCGTTGTCGGCCCGGCGGGTGTTGATTCCCAAGCCGGGCGTGAAGGAACGGCGTCCGCTGTCGATTCCTGCGGTCCGGGACCGTGTCGTGCAGGCCGCGTTGAAGATCGTGCTCGAGCCGGTCTTCGAGGCTGATTTTCTGCCGTGCAGCTTCGGGTTCCGTCCGAAGCGTTCGGCGCACGATGCCCTGCAGGTCCTCATTGATGAGGCGTGGAAGGGCAAGCGGTGGGTGGTGGAGACGGACATCGGCTGGAGCTGGGGCGAAAGGACATCGCTTCTACGACTGGGCCCTGGCCGAGATCGATCCCGGTGCTGACGTGGCCGGCATCGCTGGCTGCTGATCCGGCGCAACCGGCGCACGAAAGAACTGGCGTTCTACCGCTGCTACGCACCCGACCTGGTGGCGCTGCCCGTTCTGGTGCGCGTGGCCGGAACCCGCTGGCGTGTCGAGGAATCTTTCCAAACCGGCAAAGGCCTGGCCGGCCTGGATCAGCACCAAGTCCGCCGCTGGACCTCCTGGCATCGCTGGACCATCCTGGCCATGCTCGCCCACGCCTTCCTCACCATCGTCGCCGCGACCGAACGTGCCCGAGAAACAGCATCGCCTGGCTGGATTCCACTAACCTGCAACGAAGTCCAGCACCTCTTCGCCACCATCGCCATCACCCCGACCACCAACACCGCGCATCGGATGCGCTTCTCACACTGGCGCAGACACCACCAAAACCGAGCCCGCCAAGCCCACTACCAGCGACAATCCACCCAAGAACCATGACCATCACGATCTACGACTGGAGTATTAGAGTGCTGCGCATGACGAGCTTTGGGACGGTGCCAGGCCCACCCCCCGACGGCAGCCCGCCAGCCAAGCAGCAGCGCAGCTACGGTGCGGGGCCTCGCGCCGGGCTGTGCGCTCCTGAGCCGGACGCGCCGGACCGGCCGGCGTCGTCCGCGGCGCCGGGTGCGTGCGTGAACGGGCTGCACTGCCGGCCGCACGCGCGGCCGAGCGCCGGCTGGCAGGGGGTTAAACGATGTCGATGAATGGTGAGCCGGGACCGGCTGATCCGGACGTCGCTCCGCCGTACGATGAGCGGTTTGCCAGGCCGAGCGGAGGGGGCTACGGTCCGGCCTACCCGGGAGCCGGTCCGGCCTTCGGGTACTGGCCGGGACTGGCCGGTGCGCGGCCGCCCACGCATCCCCGCAAGTCCCACACGGGACTGATCATCGCTCTGGTTAGCGGGTTCTGTGCATTGCTGCTGGTCGGCGGCGCGATCGTCGGCTACAACTCGTGGCGGGGTCACCAGGCGTCCCAGCGCCGCTCAGAGGAACAGGCGACCCTGGCGCTCTACGAGCGGATCGGGCGGCCGACCGGCTTCACCGAGCAGGGTTCGCCGCAGTTGAAAGCCGCCACGTGGCTGTTGGTCACCTGGACCGCGCCGTCCGGGCAGGGCGACCCAGTCGCCGCCACCGAGTCCTGGCTTTTGGGACACATGAGGCCGGACCAGCTGAGCAAGGACAACGTGGAGCGCGCGTACCGCGAGGGCGCGCCGTTCTTCATCGAAGACCAGGGGCCAGCGAACATCGAGGTGACGCTATCGAGTACGGCGTCGACGTACCGGATCGACGTGTCGATCACCCGCTGACGGCGCTGCGGTTGGGGTCGAGATTGCCGGGTCGGCGGGACTGTGTGCCTTGGCTTGGGCGGCCGGTCCGGCTGTACCTGTCCGCTGTCCTGCGCTGGAGCGGAAAGTATCTGAAACTCCCCGCTCCGCGCGGAAAAAGTCCCGGGAGGCAAACGCCTTCCGGACTTTTCGCGTGCGCCTGGCGGGAACGAGTGTCGATCACCACAAAAAACGCGCGTTCCTCATCGCTTGACATCCCCCGCATTTCTGCGGCAAGCCGCTCGGGCGGCTGGTAGTTTGAAAAATTTGACAAACAGCCGTGCCGAAAAGCACTCGGCGCGGTTGAAGTTTTTTTGGTGACTGTCCAGTATGGAAAACGCGCGCCCGGCTCGCCCGCTAATTCGCCAGTCGGCGCCCTGTGGATCCACCTGGACACCCGAGAAATCTGGCTGCACGAACGACATGTGCCGACCACGGCCAAGGAACTCGACCTGCTCCGCAAGCTTGCTCTGCGCCCCGCCGAGGTGCATTCCCGCAAGGAACTCATGGCCAGGGTGTGGCACTGTGACGCACGCGTGCCGGGTCGGACGCTGGACACCCACGTCAGCAGCCTGCGCGCCAAGCTCGGTTCGAAGAACTGGATCGTCAACGAGCGCGGTGTCGGCTACCGTCTCGGTGCGAGGTGTGCCTCCTGTGGGGTTCGGCTCCCAAACGTGCTGATGAGGGTTGTCGTGGTTTTGCGGCCGTCCATGGTCGGTAAAGTCAATGTCTCGCACCGGCTTGCCCTCGGCGTCAAACTCGCGCGCCTGTGGATAACTGCCGCTTCGGCCGGGGCGAGTTCCGAGTTGGGCGTGGCGCGCCAACATCAGGGAGAGGGTTACCACACTCGTCGCGGGGTAGTGGTCGATCGGGGAAGGCCGCCCCCGGACCGCAACTGTTGTGGACGAGGATCGGGGTAGTGCCAGCGTAGTAGGTATGGATTCCGCCTATTCGGAGGTTGTAAGCGGTGAGGTTGCGCTGGTAGATGCGCAGGTTGGTGACGGTGATAAGGGAGCCGTAATCTGTGAGGACTTGGTCACCAGTGTGGAGATCGATGGCGTAGGTGAAGGTGTGGGTGGTGGCGTCCCAGATTGGGTGATGGTCAGTGGCAGTGAGGGTGGCTCCATCGCTGGTGGTGATGTCGACCATGACGTGAGGGCCGGCGTGCTGAATGAGGGCACTGACGGGCCGGGCTTGGGTTTGCCCGGTTTCTGGGTCCGCGGCTAGCACCGAGTCACCAAGTTTGACTTGGTTGTAGGGTTTTTCCTTGCCGTCTGCGAGAGTGACGGGCGTATCTCCTGTGAAGCTGTTTACACTGCAGGACTCGGCAGCATCCGCGGCGGCACTTTCCGCACGCTCACCCTCAAGGAATGCGTTGGCCCCTTCTATGGCTCCATCCACAGCCACTTTCCCAGCGCTGAGTTCACCGTAGACGGGGATCACCCAGCCAGCTGTGGTCACGATTCCATTGAGGCAGCCAACAACATTAAATTTGTCGATACACGAATTTTGAATGCCCTCCAGTCCGGACGCCTTATACAGAAAGTTCCCGACAGAGCCGAGGAAATTCGTAAACCCGTTTCCTCTTGGCCTTTTCGGCCCAATAGTCGCCTGGCCTGATGTTAGAGGTCCTAACAGAATGATCTTGGTGGTGTGGTATTGATCTTGCCGGTTGTTGATCTTCTGGCGGGAGGTTGTGGTGGCCCAGCATCGGCCGTGGGACGTTGAGGACGGGTTGTGGGAGTTGGTCGAGCCGTTGTGCGGATGCAGCCTCATCTGCTGGCGCCGACTCAAGATCACCTCATTGTGTTAGGAGTTCTAACACCAGTCGCGCCGCAATTCGCCGCAGGGCGGATGTGGCCGGGCTTGCGGAGGAACTGATCGGTCTGCGCAGCGCGGTATCCACCTCTGCCTGGACCCGCTGCTGGCCCGCGTCCACCATCCCGTCGAGGCTGCGAGCGCTCAGGGGCGATTCCACCGCTCGCGTCACCCGCCCTCGATGGCACGGGTGACGCGTCGGCTGATCTCACCCAACTGCCGCTGCTGCGCTTTGGTCAGCGCGCCGAACACCAGTCGCTGGACCTCGTCGACGTGCCCGGGAGCGGTGGCGACGACTTTGTCCCACCCGGCCTCGGTCAGCTCCGCCAGTGTGTAGCGACCGTCCGCGGGATCGGGCGTCCGGCGCATCCAGCCCTGTTTCTCGAGCTTGGCGACCACCTGCGACAGGCGTGGCAGTGAGGCCTCGGCCTGCGTGGCCAGCTCCCCCATCCGCATCGTCCGTCCCGGCGTCATCGACAGCGTCGACAGCACCAGATAGTCGAAGTGGCTGATGCCCGCGTCCCGGCGCATCTGGGTGTCGAGCGCGCTGGGCAGGCGGAGGATCAGGCCGACAAGCGCCCGCCAGGTGTGCTGCTGCTCGTCGTTCAGCCAGCGCGGGTCCTGAGCACCTTCCACGACCCGAGCCTAGCTTCACGCCTGAAGTGAGCCCACCCCGCGCACACTTGAAGGTTGAACTGACCAGCCCTAGGCTGTCACTTAAACCTTGAAGTGACTTCCGATCCGAGGCCCATCATGACCAAGTCCAGTGACGACCTCCTGTCTCCCGTGCAGCCCGCCCACGCCTACGAACAACTGCTCGCACGGGTGCTACCCCAGGCCCGCGCCCAGCGGAGGTGGGAACCGGTGGACGGACCACTGCCCGCCCTCTTCGTCAGCCACGGCTCCCCCATGACGCTCGACGACCCGCGCTGGCTCGACGACCTGTTCACCTGGGGACAGTCCATGCCGAAGCCCAAGGCCATCGTCGTGGTGTCCGCGCACTGGGAAGACGCGCCGATCGCGCTTTCCGCGTCGGCGGCCGGCACGCCGCTGTTCTACGACTTCAGCGGCTTCCACCCGCGCTACTACACCCTCGAGT
>NZ_VJWX01000285.1 GCF_007713715.1 Amycolatopsis rhizosphaerae | reverse complement strand
GTCGCGGCCGGGATCCGGGCGGGGACCGGTTCGGCGGAGGAGGGGCCGTCGTGGTCCTGGGCCTGGGCGGTGGCCAGCGTCCAGCCACCGACCAGCACGGCACCGGCGAAGGCGAGGCCCGCGATGCGCTTGCCCGTCCGCGCCCCGTCCTTGCCGCCTTCGGCGGTGGCGGCGGCCGTGGTCGGCTCGCTCAGCAGGGCGGTCACGGTGTTCTTGTCGTACCGGTAGCGCTGAGGGGTCGTCGTGATGACCGGGATGGCCGGCAGCGTCGCGTCCAGGGTGTCGCTCGCGCGACGGGACGAAGGCGTCCAGCCGGGCTCGGCGCCGTTACGGGCGAGCAGCTCGGCGACCGTGGTCGTTCCGGACGAGGCGTCGAGGCTGTGCGTCGCGGTGGTCACAGAGCGTGCCCTTCGTTGTCCTTCGTTCGGGTGGTAGAGCCTACTCGTTCGGGCTTTCTAGCCGGATCTTCCCCGGCGGCGCCACCCTACCGTGTCACGCGTCACAGCGGGGGTGGATTTCGCCGCATACTGGTCGGGTGCCAGCGGACTGGATCCTGCACGTGGATCTCGACCAGTTCATCGCGGCGGTCGAGGTGAACCGGCACCCCGAACTGAGGGGCAGGCCGGTCGTCGTGGGTGGCCGCGGTGACCCCACCGAGCGAGCCGTCGTGGCCACCGCGTCCTACGAGGCCCGCGAATACGGCATCCAGTCGGGCATGCCGATGAAGACGGCGGTCCGGCGCTGCCCCCAGGCCGTCTTCCTCCCCGTCGACAAATCCACCTACGAGGAGGTCTCCGCCCGGGTCATGGCGGTCCTGCGGAAGTTCCCCGTCATCGTCGAGGTGCTCGGCTGGGACGAAGCCTTCCTCGGCGCCCGGACCGACGATCCGGAGGCGCTCGCCGCCGGCATCCGGCGCGCGGTCGCCGCGGAGACCGGGCTGTCCTGCTCGGTGGGGATCGGCGACAACAAACTCCGCGCCAAACTCGCCACCGGCTTCGCCAAACCCGGCGGTGTCTACCGTCTCACCCGGGAAAACTGGGACGAGGTGATGGGG
The DNA here is from genome assembly GCF_007713715.1 of Amycolatopsis rhizosphaerae. GTDB lineage: Bacteria > Actinomycetota > Actinomycetes > Mycobacteriales > Pseudonocardiaceae > Amycolatopsis_E > Amycolatopsis_E rhizosphaerae. The sequence goes on along the minus strand of NZ_VJWX01000285.1, from coordinate 8,065 downwards.
CACCGGCCCACCGAGGCGCTGTGGGGCATCGGCCACAAGACCGCCAGGAAGCTCGCCGGACTGGGACTGCACACCGTGGCGGAACTCGCCGCCGCCGATCCGGCCGGACTCGCCGCGCACTTCGGCCCGACCCTGGGGCCCTGGTACCGGATCCTCGCACTGGGCGTGGGGGACAGGGAAGTCTCGGCCACCCCGTACGTGCCGCGGTCACGGGGACACGAGACGACCTTCCAGCGAAACCTCACCGACCCCGCCGAAATCGGTCGGGAGGTGGCGGCGCTCGCCCGCAAGGTGGCCGAAGACGTGGCCGCCGAAGGGCGCCCGGCCGCGCGGGTGGCGGTGAAGATCCGGTTCGCGCCGTTCGTGACGCGGACCAAGAGCATCACCCTCCCGGCGCCCACCAGTGATTCCCGCGAGATCGAACGCGCGGCGCTGGAGGTGCTGACGCGGTATTCCGACGATCGGCCGGTGCGACTGCTCGGCGTGCGCGCCGAATTCGAGCCGGGAGGCTGACCATTTTCCCCGTTTTGCCGGTAATGCGAGAAATCCGGCATGGTCGGAGGTCTTCGGGGGAAATAGGGTCGGATCATGACACAGTCGTCAGCGGAAGCCCGTGCCCGCCTCACCCCGGATCAGCGGAACTCCTTCCTCGCCGCCGTGCTCGGCTGGATGATGGACGCCTTCGACTATTTCATCGTCGTCTTCGTCTACGCCGACATCGCCAAGAGCTTTGGGATGCAGAAGACCGACGTCGTGTTCATCACCACCGCCACGCTGCTGATGCGGCCGGTCGGTGCCCTGCTGTTCGGCCTGTGGGCCGACCGGGTGGGCCGCCGCATCCCGCTCATGGTGGACGTCGTCTTCTATTCGGTGGCCGGGTTCCTCTGCGCGTTCGCGCCGAATTTCACCGTACTGCTCGTCCTGCGGCTGCTGTACGGCATCGGAATGGGCGGTGAATGGGGGCTCGGTGCCGCGCTGGCGATGGAGAAGATTCCCGCCAAGCGGCGGGGATTCTTTTCCGGAATCCTGCAGGAGGGCTACTCCTTCGGTTATCTGCTCGCTTCGCTCGCCGCACTGGTCGTGCTGCACTGGGCGGGGCTGTCGTGGCGTTGGCTGTTCGCGCTCAGCGTCATACCCGCGCTCATCAGCCTGATCATCCGGTCCCGGGTGAAGGAATCCGAGGTCTGGGAGTCCGCGCGGCGGCGGATGCGGGTGACCCGCACCTCGATCAGGGAAATCCTGTTCGACCCGAAGATCATCCGGCGGTTCGGTTACCTGGTGCTGCTGATGACCGCGTTCAACTGGATGAGCCACGGCACGCAGGACGTGTACCCGACCTTCCTGGCCGCGCACGGATCCGGCGGTGCCGGGCTGTCCTCGACGACGGCGACCTGGATCGCGGTGGTCTACAACATCGGCGCGATCACCGGCGGGCTGATCTTCGGCTCCCTGTCGGAGCGGTTCGGCCGGCGCTACACGATCGCCTTCTGTGCGGTCCTGGGCCTGCCGATCGTGCCGCTGTTCGCGCTGTCCCGGACCGCGGCGCTGCTGTGCCTGGGCTCGTTCCTGATGCAGGTGATGGTCCAGGGCGCCTGGGGCATCATTCCGGCACACCTGACCGAGATGTCGCCGGACGCGATCCGCGGATTCTATCCGGGGGTCACCTACCAGCTGGGCAACTGCCTGGCCGCGTTCAACCTGCCCATCCAGGAGTCGCTGGCCGCACACCACGGCTACCCGTTCGCGCTCACCGTCACGGTCGTCCCGGTGCTGATCGTGGTCGCGACGCTCACGCTCGTCGGCAAGGAGGCGAAGGGGATCGAGTTCGGTACCGAACGCACCGCGACTGCCCCCGTGGTCGCGGAGGACTAGCGGCGGTGCTTAGGGTTCAGCCATGGTGACAACGGCAACGGAGCTGGCGAAGGCGGTCCGCGCGGGTGAGCTGGACCCGGTGCGGCTGACGGAGAAGGTGCTGCACGGGATCGAAGCCGCCGACCGGATCGTCGGCGCGTTCCGGAAGGTGCGTGCCGAGGCGGCACTGGCGGAGGCCGAAGCGCTGGCGTCGAGGCCGGACCTCGCCGCGCTGCCGCTGGCCGGGGTGCCCGTCGCGGTCAAGGACGTAACCGAGATGACCGGCGAATACGCGGGCTGGGGCTCCGCCGCCTCCGCGCGGACACCGTCCACTGAGGACAAAGAGATCGTGGGCAGGCTCCGCGCGGCGGGTGCGGTGGTCGTCGGCCTGACCCGGGTGCCGGAGCTGTGCATCTGGCCGATGACCAGCGACCCCGACGGGATCTCCCGCAATGCTTGGAACCCGGCGTACACCGCGGGCGGTTCCTCGGGCGGAAGCGCGGCCGCGGTCGCCGCGGGGCTGGTGCCCGTCGCGCACGGCACCGATGGCCTCGGCTCCATCCGGCTGCCCGCCGCCATGTGCGGGCTGGTCGGCATCAAACCGGGAGCGGACCTGCTGCCGGAGGGCGGCTGGTACGGGATGTCGGCGCACGGCAGCCTGGCCACCACCGTGGCCGATGCGGCACTCCTGCTCGCCGTGCTCGCCGGGAAACCCGAGCTCGCCACGCTCGGCGAGCCGGGTTCGCTGCGGGTGGCCGTGTCCACCGACCAGCCCCTCACCCACGCACCGGTCCCGAAGGCGCTGTGCGCGGCGGTGGACCGGGTCGCCGATGTGCTCGCCGGTGCCGGGCACCGGGTGGAGCGGGCCACGCCCGACTACGGCGTCGAACCGTCGCTGGGCATTCTCGGCCGCTGGTTCGCCGGCCCGTCCGAACAGGCCGACGGTCTCGACCGGACGTTGCTCCAGCCGCGGACCCGGGCGCATGTCCGGCTCGGGCGGGCGCTGCGGACGGCCGGGCTGATCCGGCCCGGCACCCGGGACCGCTGGCTGGCCAGGGCGGAGCGGTTCTTCGAGGACCACGACGTCCTGCTGACCCCGGCGCTGGCGACCTTGCCGCCCAAGGCGGAACGCTGGCACGAACGGTCCTGCCTGGCGAACGCGATCCCGTCGATCCGGTTGGCGGGGTTCGCGGGCCTGTGGAACCTGGCGGGCTATCCGGCGATGACGGTGCCCGCCGCCCGGCATCCGTCCGGCCTGCCGATCGGCATTCAGCTCGTCACCACCCCGGGGGGCGAGGCCCGTCTGCTCGCGGTGGCGGCGCAGCTCGAACGCCTCAACCCGTGGCCGCGTCTGCCCGGTGAACCGATCATGGCCTGACCACACGGGTGCCGTGACGGGCGGACCGCCACGGCACGTCAAGGCCCCACCACGCCGCCCGATGGTCGGGGGCCGGGCGGCCCTGCGGCCCGGCGACCCTGCGACCCGGCGGACCTGTCACCCGGGTGCCGGGCCGGTGGCCCTGCCCCGGGCGCCGGGGCAGGGAGTCAGCGTCCCTGGCCCGGGGTGCGCGCCGGTTTGACCGGCTGCACCGGGGTGGCGGACTTCGCCGGGGCGGCCGGTTTCACGGCCGGTTTCGCGGCTGTGGCAGGCATGGTGGGCGGGTCGATGGGGTCGATGGTGCGGGACATGTCGACGATCGATTCCTCCCGCAGCGGCTCCAGGACCTCACGGCTGCGCATGAGCACCTCGTTCGCCTTGCTCAGCCGGGCCGCGGCCTCCGCGCCCAGCGAGTTGAGGCGCTGTACCTTGCTTTCGGCCTCCGCCTCCCGGCGTTCGGCCTTCGTGGTGGCCTCGGTGACGAGTTGCTTCGCCCGCGCCGTCGCCTCGCCCACGAGGCGCTTGGCCTCCGCGGTGGCCTCGGCGATCCGGCGCTCGGCCTCGGTCTTGCTCGCCGTCCGCTGGTCGGTGATCTCCTTCTCCAGCGCGCTCCGCTGCGCGGCCATCGAGCTCTCGAACTCGTGCTCGATGGTGCGCCGCTTCCGCTCGGCTTCGATGTCCAGCGACGTGCGCCGCTGCGCCGCTTCGGTGGTCAGCTTCCGCACCTCGCTCTTGGTCGCCTCGAGCGCGTTCTGATGCTCGGCCTGCAGCGCGGCGGCCTGCGTTTCGAGCGACTTGATCAGAGTCGCGTACCGCTCGCGCAGCTTCGTGGACAGTTCGGTGCTCGCGGCCCAGTGCTCCTCCGCCGCGACCTGGGCGCGGGCCACGACCTCCTCGGCGCGCGCGTTCGCCAGGTCCGCCGTGCGCTGCATGCGCTCGTCGAGATCTTCGAGCCGCTCCGGCGGGCGCTTGAGTTCCTCGACCCGGCCCTGCAGCCTGGTGATCTCGGCGCGGGCCGTCTCCAGTTCCCGGGACGCCTTGGTCGCCTGGGTCATGGCCGCATCACGGTCGGCCATAAGCCGGCGGATGCTCAGCTCGACGTGATCCAGGTACTGGACCACCTGCGCACGGTCGAATCCATGCCAGGCCTGGTTGTAGTCGCGCTTCAGCGGGAGCAGGGCGTTGTCTCGCTCGGGAACCATGTCGACGAAGGTACCCGGGTACGGGGCGTTAGTGCCGTCAGGTCGGTGTGAGTTCTTCCGTGTCACCAGTGGAAGCCCCGGGTCAATTTGATCAACCGGGTGGCCGCGCGGGACAGATGCCGTTCCCCCTTTCCGAGCTTGACCCGGCCGGTGCCGCCGGCCGCCTCCGAGTCCGGGAAGATCCGGAAGCCCTCGTAGGCGATCTCGTCGACCAGGTCGGGCAGGAAGGTGTACGCCGCCTGGATCAGGTAGCCCTCCGGGGTGCCGATGTGTTTCGGGCGTTCCTTCAACGCCCGCACCACCATGTCGGCCGCCTGGCCCGGCGACTTGGTGGGGAAGGCGTCGTAGATCTTGGTCGGGCGGATCATCGGCGTGCGGACCAGTGGCATGTGGATGGTGGTGAAGGTGATCCCGTCGCCGCGGGTTTCGGTCGCCGCGATCTTGCTGAAGTAGTCGAGCGCCGCTTTCGAAGCCACGTAAGCGGAGAACCGGGGCGCGATTCCCTGCACGCCGATCGAGGACACGTTCACGATATGGCCGAACTTCCGCTCGGACATGTGCGGCAGCACGGCCAGAATCAGCCGGACCGCACCGAAGTAGTTGATCGCCATCGCGCGTTCGTAGTCGTGGAAGCGGTCGTAGGACAACTTGATCGACCGGCGGATCGAGCGGCCCGCATTGTTGACCAGCATGTCGATCCGGCCGTGTTCCTGCAGGATCTGCTTGACCAGTTTGGTGACGGCCTCCTCGTCGGTGAGGTCGGCCGGGTACACCGAGGCGAAACCGCCCGCCGCGATGATCTCGTCGCGAACCTCCTCGAGTTCGTGCTGGCGACGCGCGACGAGCAGGGGGACCGCCCCTTCGGCCGCGACCTTGAGCGCGGTCGCCCGGCCGATCCCGGAGGACGCCCCCGTGATGATCACCCGACGGCCGTCCAGCGCGCCACGGCTACCCGGCCGGCGTGCGCGGAACGGGTCCAGCCGCTCCTGCCAGTACCGCCACAACACACCGGCGTAGTCCTCGAGGCGCGGCACGTCGATCCCGCTCGCGGCCAGTTCCTTGCGGGTGGCGGCCGAGGCGAAGACCGACGGGAAGGAGACGTTGTCGAGCAACACCGGCGGGATCCCCAGCCGTTCCAGGAAGGCGTCGCGCACGAGCGAGACGCCCGGCAGGTGCTCGCTGAGTTTCGCCAGCCGGAGCAGCCCCTTCGACAACCGTTCGTCGAGTTCCAGATCGATGGTGGGCGCGCCCGCCGCCTTCGCGAACGCGTTGTAGACGGACACGACCGACTGCGGCTCCGGACTGACCAGATGGAAGGCGCGGTCGTCGAGATTCGGCTTGGTGACCAGCGCGAGCAGCGCCTTGGCCACGTAGTCGACCGGGACGATGTTCGTATCCCCGAGATCGGGGCCGACCAGCGGCAGGTCCGGTACCCCGGCGAGCTTGCTGATCGCGGTGAACAGGTAGTAGGGACCGTCTATTTTGTCCATCTCGCCGGTTTGCGAGTGGCCGACCACGATGGCGGGCCGGTACACCCGCCATGGCACCTCGTGCTGCCGTCGTACGAGCCGCTCGGCCTCGAACTTGGTGCGGTGGTACGGGGTGGGCAGGCGCTGCCCCACGTCGAACATGTCCTCGGTGAACACGCCCTCGTGGTCACCGGCCACCGCGACCGAGGACATGTGGTGCAGACAACCAGCGCGGAGGTCGGCGGCGAGTTCGATCACCCTGGCCGTGCCGTCCACATTGGCCCGCACGCTGGCCTCGTCGCCCGCCGTGATGTCGTAGAGGGCCGCCAGGTGGACCAGGTGATCGACCTTTCCGCGCAGTTCCTCGCGGATCTCGTCGCCGACTCCCAGCCGCTCCGCGGAGAGGTCGCCGAGAACCAGGGTGACGCGCTCGGGATGTGGCCAGCCCGCGACCAGGCTCGCGAGCCGTTCCCGGGAGGATCCCCGCACCAGGAGATAGACGCGTTCGGTGTCCTCCCTGGCCAGCAGAAGCCGGGTGAACTGTCGTCCGATCAGGCCGGTCGCGCCGGTCACGAGATAGCCGGGCATCGTGCTCCCCTTCGCCGTATGCCTTTCGCTTGACTTGTATTCTCCCCGCATAACGTGACCGGGACCACCGTCACCCCCGGTTTTCCCATCAGCCCCGCAGCGGCCGGATGATCTCGTCGACCACCCAGTGCGCCACCCCTTCCGGATACGGGGCGCGCAGGCCCAGGACGATGTGCGTCATGCCGGCCTCGACAAGCTCTTCGATCTCCTTCCGGGCGCCGGCCGGATCCTCGTAGGACAGGATGTACTGCACGGAGCGGATGATCTCCCCGGGATCGCGGCCGAGTGCCGCGCAGTGCTCGTCGAGCACCTTGCCCCGCTCCACGAGGTAGTCCAGCGAGTTGTGCGGCGGACCCGGCACGTTCCAGATGTCGGCGTGCTCGGCGACGACGCGCAGCATCCGGTTGCCCCAGCCCCCGAGCAGCAGCGGGGGACGGGGCCGTTGCACCGGCTTGGGTTCGTTCCGGTTGCCGATGAGGGTGTAGTAGCGGCCCTCGAAGTCGAAGACCTCCTCGGTCCACATGCGCTGGAGAATCTCGATCGTCTCCTCGAGGCGGGCGATGCCCTCCGCCGGTGGCACGGGCTTCAGGCCGTACGCCGCGTACTCGCGCAGGGCCGGGTTCTCCCCGGCGATTCCGCCCGCGCCGGGCGGCTGATGGGTGCCGCCCACCCCGAGTCCCATGGTCAACCGCCCGCCGGAGATCACGTCCACCGTGGTGGCGATCTTGCCCAGGACCGCGGGCTCGCGGACGCGGTTGCTGGTGACCAGCAATCCCAGGCGCAACCGCCTGGTCTGTGCGGCAAGGGCGGCGAGCAGGGTCCAGCCTTCGTAGATCGGCCCGTTCGCGGGGCCGGCGAGGGGGAGGAAGTGGTCCCAGAGCCAGGCGTCCTCGATCTCGGGCAGGTCGTCGGCCTCCTGCCAGACACGGACGATGTCGTCGTAGCCCACGTGCATCGGGCTGGTTTTGATGCCGAATTTGATGGTCATATCGTCACTATAGCGGATCGTCAGCTCTGCTGACGATCAGGTCGCGGTAATTTGACCTTTATGGCGCAACGACCCCCCGAAGTGCTGGCGTCCCGGCTTGGCTACCTGCTCAAACACGCGCAGATCCGATTGGGCGAGGCGGTGGCGGCGGCACTGGCGCCGTACGGGATCGACGCCCGCGAACTGGCCGTGCTTTCCCTGCTGTCCGCGGAGTATCCGCTGTCTCAGCTGGAGGCGGCCGGGAAACTGAACGTCGACCGGACCACGATGGTCGCCCTCATCGACGGTCTGGAGGACAAGGGCCTGGTCGAGCGGCGGCGCAGCAACCAGGACCGGCGCAAGAACATCGTCGAGCTGACCGAGACCGGCAAGGAACGCCTGCGCAAGGCCGACGCGGCCCGGCGGGAGGTCGACCGCCTCTTTCTGGCGCCGCTCGGCCTGGAGGGCGCGGAGCAACTCGTCAGCGCCCTGCAGGTCCTGGTGATCGGCGACTGGGAGAGCGCGCCGTAAAGCGCCGCCGGGGTCGGTTACACCGGGTCGGCGACGACCACGCGGTTGTCGGCGTACCCCTGTGCCCCACCGACCCACT
>NZ_VJWX01000284.1 GCF_007713715.1 Amycolatopsis rhizosphaerae | reverse complement strand
CCCTCACCCTCGTGGATCAAGCCCAGGAGGATGTGCTCGGTGCCGATGTAATTGTGGTTGAGCATCCTGGCCTCTTCCTGAGCCAGAACGACCACCCGCCTCGCGCGGTCGGTGAACCTCTCGAACATTCCCACTCCCTCGACTGCTGCGCCGGCGGTGATTCTCCATCACGAGGTCGATGGATACAGCACCGTAGGTCCACTGTAGTAGCCAACCGGTCCCACCGGAGGGCCACCAGGGCGGATTAGCTCACAGAAGTCAGTGCGCCGACCATCCTTCGGTCCGACGTCTTCGCTGGTAACTGACGTTGGGGACAACGCACTCCCCGTCTTCCGGATTCCCCGGACGACCTTTGTCCGCTCACCGCGAACACGACCTTGGCGCCCCGCTGAGCGCCGCCGGGAAGCCTAGTAAGGTAAGGCACGCCTAACAGTGCCGGGAGGACGCCATCGACACGGCCCCACCGACGGACCTGGCCGCTTCGGTGGCCCGCGCCTCGGCCCGCCAGCAGCGCGTGGAACTCCGTACGGACCTGTCCGGCACCGGCGAATGGCTGCCCTGCGACGCCCTACTGGCCGATCCGGCCCGCTTCGGCCCCTGGCACAAGCGGCTCGCGGAGTGGCTGCACGGCGAATACGGGCAGGCACCCGGCCGGACCGCCGCCGGATACGTGATGACCTGGTATCTGCGGGTACCGGCCTACGCGGCGGCGCTCCTGCTGCACCACGAGCGGCGCGTGCCCTCCCTGCGGCCTGCCGACCTCGCGTTCCGGCTCGGCGGCCAACGCCCCGATCCGGACGGCATCGCCCTCATCGGGGCCGATTTCCACTGCCTGCCCTCGGACCCGGGAGCAACCCTGCCGCAGGCCACCGTCGTGCCGGACGAGCACGCGCTCGCCGCCGCGCTGCGGGCCGGCTACGCGGCCCACGCCGACCGGTTCGTCGCGGCCTACACCACGGTGACGCGACTGGGGCGGCGAACGCTGTGGGCCGCGGCGACCGACGCGCTCACCGCGCTCAACACCATCGACTACCACGACCCGGGGCCCGCGCTGGACCGCTGGATCCAGGTCACCACGGGGCAGTTCGGCAAGAACCTCTCCGGGGACCGGCAACTCCAGCTCGACCGCGCCGTGACGAGCAGGACGATCGCGACCGCGAGCGTGCGCCAGGCCGCCGTCACCGAACTCGACGAGGGTGGCGGCACCGCCAGGGTGATCGCCGTGGTGGACATCCAGCTCAGCACCAACGGCTCCGCCGCCGCGCCCAGCCGGAGCCGGTTGAACGTTACGCTGACGCGGACCGAGTCGGGGTGGAAGATCAGCGCCGTGCAGGGGGCGGGATGACCGAGACGACGGAGACGACGGACGAGCGGCCCCGTCCGCGACCGAGGCCGCGTCCCCGCCCGGCCGCTTCCGGCACCGGCCTGCGGAAACCCCGTCCCACCCCGGCTGCCGCCGAAACCGGGGCTGCCGCCGAGGCCGATGGCGTCGCCGAAACCGGGGCCTCTGACGTCTCCGCCGTGCCGGAGCCGCGCCCTCGCCTGCGGCGGGCGGCGAACCTGCTGCAGCGGCGCCGTGCCACCGTGCTCGCCGCGCTGACCGCGGTGGTCGTGCTCGGCGGCGGGTTGGCGGTGTGGTCGGCGCTCGAGGCGAACGCGCTGAGCAGCGGCAACGCCGCCCTGGCCGATCAGGCGGCGACGGCGGAGGTCCGCGACCAGGTCGGCGCCGCGGTGAAGGCGATCTTCTCCTACGACTACGGCAATCTCGCCCGCACCGACCGCGCCGTGGCGAGCGTGCTGGTGGACCAGGCCGTCACCCAGTACCAGGCCGGGTACACCGCCGCGAAGCAGCAGGCCACGGACCAGAAACTGGTGCGCACCACCACGGTCGGCTCGGCCGGCGTGCGGGACCTGACCGCCGACACCGCGCACCTGCTGCTGTTCGTCGACCAGCAGACGCTGAACACGGTGTCGAACCAGCAGACCTCCGCGAGCGGCTGCCTGGAGATCCTCGCCCGCAAGATCGACGGCACCTGGAAGATCGCCTCCCTGACCGCCTACTGACTCCCGCGAGTCCCACCTTCAGACACTTGTGTCCCACGTTCCGCCCCCGGAGCGTGGGACTCGGGGTGCGGAGCGTGGGACACAAGGTGCGGAGCGTGGGACTCGCCAGGGCTACTTCTGGTAGAGGTTTTCGATGGCGTTGGCGTAGTTCTTCGACACCACGTTGCGCTTGAGCTTCAGGCTCGGCGTGATCTCGCCGCTGGCCTCGGTGAAGTCCTGGCCGAGGATGACGAACTTCTTGATCGCCTCGGCCTTCGACACCTGCTTGTTCGCCTCGTCCACCGCGGCCTGCACCTCGGCGCACAGGTCGGGGTCGCCGGTGAGGTCGGCGACGGTGGCGTCCGCGGGCTTGCCGTGCTGGGCCTTCCAGGCGGGGAAGAACTCCTCGTCGATGGTGACCAGCACTCCGATGAACGGCCGCCGGTCGCCCACCACCATGGCCTGGCTGATCAGCGGATTCGCGCGCAGGGTGTCCTCGAGACCGGACGGGGCGACGTTCTTGCCGCCCGCGGTGACGATGATCTCCTTCTTGCGCCCGGTGATCCTGAGGAACCCGTCGTCGTCGAGTTCGCCGAGGTCGCCGGTGTGGAACCAGCCGTCCTCCAGCGCCTCCTTGGTGGCCGCTTCGTTGTTGTAGTAGGCCCGGAACACGACGTCGCCCTTGAGCAGCACCTCGCCGTCTTCGGCGATCCGCACCGAGTTGCCCGCCACCGGCTTGCCGACGGTGCCCACCCGGAACGCGGACTGCGTGTTCACGTTGGCCGCCGCGGAGGTCTCGGTCAGGCCGTAGCCCTCGAACACCGGGACACCGATGCCACGGAAGAAGTGCGCCAGGCGCGGGCCGAGCGGGGCGCCGCCGGACACCGCGGCGATGCAGCGGCCGCCGAGCGCGCCGCGCAGCTTGCTGTAGACCAGCTTGTCGAACACGAAGTGCTTGGCCTTGAGCAGCAGGCCCGCGCCGCCGTTGTCCTGGGCGTGGCTGTAGTCGACCGCGACCGACTCCGCGAGGTCGAAGATCGAGCCCTTGCCCTCGGCGTGCGCCTTCTGCTTCGCGCCGTTGTAGACCTTCTCGAACACGCGCGGCACCGCCACCACGAACGTGGGCCGGAACGAGCCGAGGTCGGCGACGAGGTTCTTGACGTCCGGGGTGTGGCCCAGCGTGACGCGCGCGGCGATCGCGGTGAGGGCGATGGCACGGGCCAGCACGTGCGCCAGCGGCAGGAAGCACAGCAGCGAGTTGCCCGCCTCCATCAGCTGCGGGAACGCGGCGATGTCGGCGCGGATCTCGGCGAGCAGGTTGCGGTGGGTCAGCTCGACGCCCTTGGGGCGGCCGGTGGTGCCCGAGGTGTAGACGATGGTGGCGAGGTCGTCGGCGGCGACCGCCCGGCGGCGGTCGTGCACCACGTCGTCGGCGGCCTTGACGCCGAGCACGGTCAGCTCCTTGACGGCGCTGTCGCTGTGCGTGGTCTCGATCTGCCAGACGAACTGCAGGTCGGGAAGACGGTCGCGGACCTCGTCCACCTTCGCGCGGTGTTCGTCGGTTTCGACGAAGACCGCCTTGGCGACCGAATTGGACAGGATCCAGTCGATCTGCTCGGCCGAGGAGGTGTCGTAGATGGGCACGACGACGCCGCCCGCCGCCCAGATGGCGAAATCGAGCAGCGTCCATTCGTACCGGGTCTTCGACATCAGGCCGATGCGGTCGCCTCGCTCGATGCCGGCCTCGATCAGGCCTTTGGCCACGGCGAGCACCTCGGAGGCGAATTCGCGAGCGGTCACATCGAGCCAGGAACCTTCGACCTGGCGCCGGAAGCTGATGGCCTCCGGGAACCGTTCAGCATTCGCCCAAAAGATGTCGCCGAGGTTCTCGTCATCGGCAACCGGCTTCGCTGCCGGGGCGCTGTACTCGCGCACGGGGACCTCCGCGTTCTGGGTGTTACTCGCCAGTCAACTTAGCGTCAGCACCACCTTACGACCAAGTTGCGTATCTCATGTCATTCTGACACTTGTGAGCACGCCGAACAGCGCACCGCCCGCGATCGACATCGTCGACGAGACCTTCCTGGCGGTGCCCCCCGCCACCGTCGCGGCCGCCTTCGCCGACCCGGCCGCCTGGCGTCGGTACTGGCCTGACCTGCGGCTCGAGGTCTACACGGACCGTGGCGACAAGGGTCTGCGATGGACGGTGCGGGGTGCACTGGTGGGCACGATGGAGGTATGGCTGGAGCCGGTGCTGGACGGCACACTGCTGCACTACTTCCTGCGCGCGACGCCCGCGACCCCGCCGCGGCGGCCACGTGATCTCCGTCGCGAGTTCGACCACCGGGCCCGCGCGGCCAAGGCGATCTCGCTCGAACTGAAGGAGATCCTCGAGGACGGGCGCGAGCCAGGGATACCGCCGCGCCCCCAGCCCGCCTGACCCTCCCGCCACGGGCGTCCGGGCAGCCCGCCCTGCCGTCGCGTGCGCAACGGTGCGCGGTGCGTACCCATCGACGGGAGTGCCCTCTAAGCTCGCCTCATGCGGGTTCATGTCGTCTCCGACGTCCACGGTAACGCCGAGGCGCTGGCCCGGGCGGGTGAAGGCGCGGACGCCCTGATCGTGCTGGGCGATCTGATCGACTTCGTCGACTACCACGAGCACGACAAGGGCATCCTCGGCACGCTCTTCGGCCCCGAGAAGGTGGCGGCCTTCGCCCGGCTGCGGCGGGAGGGCACGCGGGCGGAGGCGGTGGCCTACTCCCGGTCGTTGTGGGCCACCCTCGACGATCCGGCCGCCGCGGTCGAGGAGGCGATCCGCGCGCAGTACACCGAGTTGTTCGCCGCGATGAAGGCGCCGACGTACGCCATCCCGGGGAACGTGGACTCGCCGCACCTGTGGCCGGAGTTCGCCGGGCACGGGGTGACGCTGGTCGACGGCGAGGTGGTCGAGATCGGCGGCCTGCGGTTCGGGTTCACCGGGGGCGTGGTCCTGCCGGAAGGGGTGCCGACGGCGCGGCCCGGCCGGGTCTGGCGGCCCTACCTGCGGCCGCCCGAGGAGTTCGACGCTTCGGTGGCGAAGCTGACCGGCATCGACGTGCTGTGCACCCACGTGCCGCCCGCCTTCCCCGAACTCACCTATGACGTGGTCGCCAGGAAGCACGAACTCGGCTCGGCCGCGCTGGCCGGGCTGATCATCACCGAGCGGCCGAGGTGGTCGCTGTTCGGGCACGTCCACCAGCCGTTGTCGGCGCGACTGCGCGTCGGAGGGACCGAATGCCGCAACGTCGGGCACTTCAAGGTGACACAGCGCCCGTACGTGCTGCGGTGGTGATGGCCCCCGGACCTGTAACCTCTCCGCCATGGCCGACCAGTCCACGCAGTCCATCGAGGTCGAAGCGCCGCCGGAGCAGGTGATGGCGGTGATCGCGGACTTCGGGTCGTACCCGGAATGGGCCAAGCAGGTCCAGCAGACGGAGGTGCTGCTCGTCGACGACGGCTCCGGGAACGCCAAACAGGTGCGCCTGACGCTGGACGCTGGGCCGATCAAGGACGTCTACACGCTCGAATACGAGTGGGCGGACGACGGCCGCTCGGTGAGCTGGCATCTGGTCAAGGGGCAGATGCAGAAGGCGCAGAACGGCCGTTATCACCTGGAGGAGATCGCCGCGGGGCGCACCCGGGTGACCTACACGCTTTCGGTCGAACTGGTGCTGCCGATGATTGGCCTGCTGCGCCGCAAGGCCGAGAAGATGGTCATGGACACCGCGCTCAAGGAGCTGAAGCGCCGGGTGGAGGAGCTCGACTGAGCGGCGGGAAGAGGGGGCGTTGACGGACATGCCGCGGTTGCTGCTGTTCACCGGCAAGGGGGGCGTCGGCAAGACGACGCTCGCGGCGGCGACGGCGGCGAGGCTGGCCGCACGGGGTCGCAAGACCCTCGTGGTGTCCACGGATCCGGCGCATTCGCTGGCCGACGCCTTCGCCCGCCCGCTGAGCGGCGAGCCCGCCGAGATCCACCACGGTCTCGACGGGGTCCAGATCGACTCGCGGGGCCTGGTCGACGGGGTGTGGCAGGAGTTGCGGGGCAAGCTGCGCTCGGCGCTGGCCGGGGCCGGGATCGACGCACTGGACGCCGAGGAGCTCACCGTGCTGCCCGGCGTGGACGAACTGCTCGCGCTCACCGAGGTGCAGCGGCTGGCCGAGCTGGACCGCTGGCACACGGTGGTGGTGGACTGCGGGCCGACCGCCGAGACCCTGCGGCTGCTGGCGCTTCCGGAGGCCGTTTCCGGGTACCTCAACCGGGTGTGGCAGCTCAAGCTCGTGGGCCCTCGGGGCACGGTCGAATCGGTGCGGCGGCTGGCGGCGCACGTGGAATCGCTGCGGGCCCTGCTCACCGATCCCGCGCTGACCGGGGTGCGCCTGGTCCTGACCCCGGAACGGGTGGTCGTGGCCGAGGCCCGGCGCACGCTGAGCTCGCTGGCCCTGCGCGGCATCCGCGTGGACGGGGTCATCGTGAACCGGCTGATGCCGGCGCCGGGCGTGTGGCGCGGTGCGGCGGCCGCGTGGATGCGCACCCGCCGCCGCGAGCAGGACGCGGTGCTCGCCGAACTCGCCGAGGCCGGGGTGCGGGAGTTCGCGAAGGTGGAGCACCGTGCGGTCGAGCCGGTCGGGCGGGAAGCGCTGCTGGAGATCGCCGGGGACCTGTATGGCGAAGGCGATCCCTTGCCCGACAAGGCGGAGGGCATCGCACCGCTGCTCGAGGTGTCCGAAATGGAGGGTGAGTACCGGCTCCGGGTGGCGATGCCGCTGGGTGCCGGTTCCCGGGTGGACCTGGCCAGGGTCGACGACGACCTGGCGATCACCGTGGACGGGTTCCGGAGGCTGGTCGCGCTGCCGGAGGTCCTGCGGTCCTGCCACATCACCGGAGCCGAATCGGATGCCCGTGGACTGGTCGTTTCGCTGACCCGGAGGCCCGCGTGACCGAAAATGGTGGGGGCTGGTCATGGGGGCCGACCGGGTGCGGGTGTCCCGCGGAACACAGGAGGCCCGCGTGACCGAAAATGGTGGGGGCTGGTCATGGGGGCCGACCGGGTGCGGGTGTCCCGCGGAACACAGGAGGCCCGCGTGACCGAAAACGAGGGGGCGAGCCTCGCCGAGGAGATCCGTCTGCTGGTGGAGATGGTGATCGAGCGCGCGGCGCCGTGGCTGGATGGCCTGGTGGCCGCCGGGCACGGGGTGGACGAGCGGGAACCGTCGAGCTGCGGGTGGTGCCCGTTGTGCGCGGTGGTCGCGGTGGCGCGGGGTGAACGGCCGGAGCTGGCCGCCCGCCTGGTCGAGCAGTTGGCCCAGTTGGTCGCGCTGCTGCGGGCCGTGCTGGCGGACCGCTGGGAGCCCGAGCACGGTTTCCACATGCCCGGTTTCCAGCCCGCCCCGAAAGAGCCCGAGCCCGCCGCCTCGGCCAGGGTGCAGCGCATCCCGGTGCGCTGGCGGGACGGGACCGGGGAGCGCTAGTGCGGGCGATCGGCCTTGACGTCGGGGGGACGAGTGTCCGGGCGGCCGTGGTGGACGAGCAGGGGTTCGTCGTGGACACGGCCAGGGCGGGTACCCCCAGCGACGAGAACGCGCTGGAGGACGCGATCTCCGGGGTGATCGACGAACTGCGCAACCGGTACGACGAGGTGGTCGCGGTGGGGCTCGCGGTCGCCGGGTTCGTGGCGAGTGACCGGGAGACCGTGATGTTCGCGCCGCATCTGGCGTGGCGGGCGGCCCCGGTGGCGGAGCGCATCGCCAAGCGGGTCGGCCTGCCGGTGACCCTGGAACACGACGCGAACGCCGCCGCGCTGGGCGAGCACCGCTTCGGTGCGGCGCGGGGTGCGCGGGTGGCCGCGCTGGTGGCGATCGGCACCGGGATCGGGGCCGGGCTGCTGCTGGACGGCGAGATCTACCGCGGCGCCCACGGGGTGGCGCCGGAGCTGGGGCATCTGACCGTGGTGCCCGGCGGCCGGGCCTGCCCGTGCGGCAAATACGGCTGCTGGGAGCGGTATTGCAGCGGTACCGCGCTGGCGGCGACGGCGATCGAGCTGATGGCCCGGCAGCCGGGCCAGTCCACCGTGCTGGCGCGGGACATGGCGGAGGATCCCGGCGCGATCACCGGCCGCCGGGTGGCGCGGGCGGCGCGGGACGGCGATCCGGTCGCCCAGCGCGCGGTGGCCGAGCTGGCGAAATGGCTGGGTGAGGGGCTCGCGCTGGTCGCCGACGTGTTCGATCCGGAGATCGTGGTCATCGGGGGCGGGGTGTCCGGCTCTTCGACGCTGTTCCTCGACGAGGCCCGCGAGCACTACGCGGGCGCGATCACCGGGGCGCGGCACCGGCCACTGGCCAGGATCCGCACCGCGCATCTGGGTGACGACGCGGCGATGGTGGGGGCGGCGGCTCTCGCGCTGGAAGGCGCATGCTGAGCGTTCGGTGTGACAAGCTGGGGGAGTCGGTCCGTTTGTTCCCGGAGGCTCGCCGTGCCACTGTCCCCCGCTCCTGACGACGCCGCTTGCGCTGACGGGGACGGGTTCGTGGTGTGTCTTGGCGGGCACCGGCACTGGGGCCGCTATGGCGCGGCAGGCCTGCTGCTGACCGATCCTGGGCGAGGGGTGCTGCTGCAGCGGCGGGCCTGGTGGACCCACCACGGCAGCACGTGGGCGTTACCGGGCGGGGCGCTGCGCAGCACCGAAAAGCCGTGGGAGGCCGCAGTACGGGAGGCGGAGGAGGAGGCCGCGGTCCCGGCCACCGCGGTCCGCCCGGTGGCGGCGTCCACGGCCGAGCACGGCGGCTGGAGCTACACCACGGTGCTCGCGGTGCCGCGATGGCCCCTGCGCGAGCAGGTGATGAACGACGAAAGCGACGAGCTGCGCTGGGTGCCGCCGTCGGAGGTGGCGGCCTTCCCGTTGCACCACGACTTCGCCGCGGCCTGGCCCGCGTTGCACGAGCAGCTCGGGCGCGAACTGGTGCTGGTGGTGGACGGCGCGAACGTGGTCGGTTCACGGCCGGACGGCTGGTGGCGGGACCGGCCTGCGGCGGCGGAACGGCTGCGCGACCGGTTGGCGCTGCTGGCGCGCAGCGGCCTGCGCGGCTCCGACGTGGGGCTGGACGCGGGGGACAACTGGTCGTGGTGGCCGAGGGTGGTGC
>NZ_VJWX01000283.1 GCF_007713715.1 Amycolatopsis rhizosphaerae | reverse complement strand
AGCGTCGAGCTCACCTGCGTCGACCCCTTCGCATCGGCACGCTGACTTTGAGGACGCCTGCCTGGTGGGTCGCAGGTATGTGTCGGCCCGCCGGATCCGGGTTTGCCGCTGTCAGTGATGGCTGCGGCCACTGGTTCCCTTCGGGGACTTCCTCGCCTACGACTCGGATGAAATCCTCGCCCTGGCACCGTGACCGGCCACTCTCGGCCTGAACCGGGCAGCCGGTGCTGGGCGAGATGCTCCTGACTTCGACCGACGCGCGGTGGGCCAGGCTGCACTGCGTGCGTTGGCCTCAGAGCCAAGCGGGATCGCATTCCACGGTGGTGGGGTCGAGGGTGGCGAGCAGGTCGAGTTGGGGCTGGGTGCGGGGGAGTTCGTATCGGTAGAAGTAGCGCGCGGTGTGTCGCTTGCCTTGCCGTAGGTGGTCTTCGCCGGTGCCGGCCGCCAGGAACTGTTCGAGCCAGATCCAGGCCAGCACGATGTGACCGGTCGCTTCGAGGTAGAGCGAGGCGTTCGCCAGTCTCAGGGCCGCGTCGGGTTCGGTGTTGACCTGCCGGGTGACTTCGATCAGGCGGTGCAGATGGACGTCCAGCTGGTGGCCGAGGTCGGCCGCTTCACCACCTGCTGCGGCCGCCTTGTCCAGGGTGGACCGGATCAGCGATTCCAGCTCCCGGAGTGCGGCGCCGCCCGCGATCGTGGTCTTGCGGCCGAGCAGGTCGATGCCCTGGATGCCGTGGGTTCCTTCGTGGATCGGGTTGAGGCGGTTGTCGCGGTAGTGCTGCTCGACGTCGTACTCGCGGGTGTAGCCGTAGCCGCCGTGGATCTGGATGGCGAGGTCGTTCGCGTGCAGGCACCACTGTGCGGGCCAGCTCTTCGCGATCGGGGTGAGGATGTCCAGGAGCAGGGTGAGCCGGTCGCGTTCCTCGGCGGTTGTCGCGGTGCGTTGCTCGTCGATCGTCTTCCCGCAGAAGAGGATCAGCGCGAGTGCTCCCTCCACAAAGGACTTTTGCGCGAGCAGCATCCGGCGCACGTCCGCGTGCTCGGCCAACGGCACCTGCGGCGACTCCGGGTCCTTCGCGCTCGGTGCCCTGCCCTGCGTCCTGGTGCGGGCGTAGTCGAGTGACTTCAGGTATCCGGTGTATCCCAGTGCGGTCGCGCCGGCTCCGACGCCCACTCGGGCCTCGTTCATCATGCGGAACATGTAGGTGAGCCCTCGGTGCGGTTCGCCGACGAGGTAGCCCACGGCTCCCGGGCTTCCGCCGGGCAGGTGCACTCCCTCGCCGAAGTTGAGGACCGTGTTGGTGGTGCCCCGGTAGCCCATCTTGTGGTTGAGCCCGGCGAGGACGACGTCGTTGCGGGCGCCTGCCTTACCGTCGTCCTCGACCAGGTACTTGGGCACCACGAACAGGGAGATGCCCTTGACCCCGGCCGGCCCTCCGGGGATCTTTGCCAGCACGAGGTGGACGATGTTCTCGCCGAGGTCGTGCTCGCCTGCCGAGATCCACATCTTGTTGCCGAAGATCCGGTAGGTCCCGTCCGCCTGCGGTTCCGCCCGGGTGGTGATATCGGCCAGTGAGGAGCCGGCCTGGGGCTCGGAGAGGCACATCGTGCCGTGGAAACGGCCCTCGAACATCGGGCGCACGAACTTGTCGACCTGTTCCGGCGAGCCGTGTTCGAGCAGGAGCCCGGCATTGGCGATCGTGAGCATCGCGTAGCTCCAGGTCGCGATGTTCGCCGCCGCGAACCAGGCGGCACAGGCGGACTGCACCACCTGGGGCAGTTGGAGACCGCCGGCCTCGGCGTCGGCGGTGGCCGCCAGGACCCCGGTCTCGGCGAGGGCGTCGAGCGCCACCTTGACCTCGGGGTTGAGCCGGACCTTTCCGTCGACGAGCACGGGTTCGTGCGTGTCGTTCTTCTTGTTGTGCGGTGCGAACAGCTTCTCGGCGAGGTCGGCGCAGACGTCGAGGACGGCGTCGAACGTCTCCCGGGAGTGGTCGGCGAAGCGCGGCCGGGAGGTCAGCGCCTCCACGTCGAGCCAGTCGTAGAGCAGGAATTCGATGTCGTTGCGGGACAACAGCAAGGATTGCGGGGACATGGTGCTCCGGGGGATCGAGGTGTTGGGGGCCCGGTCAGCGGGGAAGACCGCCGGTGAGGTGGGTCACCACCACGCTGCGGACGGTGAAGCCGAAGGTGAGGTTCCCGGTCACGAGCACTCCTGAGGTTACTGATTGATTAGTAAGTACCAGGCCTCCTCGTTCGCGAGCAAGGGGTGATGGTGAAATGGAGACCCGGAGCACGGCGAGGGACGGGGAGCATGACGATCGAGACCGAGGTGGCGCGGGCCGCGGAGGCGGGTCAGGAGATCCTGCGCGCCCGGGATTCCTGGTCCGATCTTCCGCCGACCGCGCGCTCGATCGTCCACTCGGCCCTGGATTCCTTCGCGGACCGCGGTTTCAACGCGACGACTCTCAAACACATCGCCGCGGGAACCGGTCTGAGCACCGCCGCGCTCTACGTCCACTTCGGCTCGAAGGACGAGCTGTTCTTCGAGATCAGCCGGCGAGGACACGAAAGCGCGCTCGCGATCGTCGAAGCCGCTTCGATGCTGAGCCCGGCGGAGCACGCCTTCCGGACGCTGGTGTACGCGTTCGCCCGGTGGCATGCCGAGCAGCGGACGACGGCCCGTGTCGTGCAGTACGAACTGCACGCGCTCTCCGGTGAGCACGCGGAGACCGTCGCCGGAATCCGCCGGGCCACCGAGCAGGTGGTTCGTGAGGTCATCACCAGGGCATCGGGGCCGGGCGCGCCGGAGGACCCCGAACTGCGCGGGGTCGGCGCGGCGATCCTCTCCCTGGGGATCGATGTCGCGCGCTGGTTCGTTCCCGGAGCGCCTTACACCCCCGACGAGATCGGGCGGCTCTACTGCAGACTGGCGACCCGGTTGTTGCGGCCTGACGTGTTCTGAGCCAGGGCGTGGCGGGTGCGTGCGGGATCGGTGCTCATGCCGTAAACGGCAGCCCAGCGCAGGGCTGATCGACTCAGAACGTGGCGATCGGGTTGACGGGGCTGCCGGACGTACCGGCGAAGCGGACCGGCGCGACTGCGAGGTGGAAGTCCCACTGGCCGAGCTCGGCAGCTGTCGTCGCGCACATCTCCAGGTCGCAGTTGTCGAGCAGCCACAGACCCATCGCAACGAGGCTCACGGCGTGAACCGGCATCAAGACGTCTTCGTACCCGGACGGCTGAACGTCTTGGGGGGTGTCGGCGCCGATCAGCGCGACCTCCCGTTCGTGAAGCCAGGGCAGGCAGGACGCGTGCCAGCCGGCCTGCGTGAAACCGCCGGTCTCACCGGCCTCGTGCCGGACACGGCCGTAGCCGGTCCGCAGGAGTACCGCATCGCCGGATCGCACCCGCACGCCCTGGCGACGCTCGGCCTCCTCGAGATCATCGGGAAACACACCCTGCCCCGGTTCCAGCCACGGCACATCGCGGACCCTCGCGATGTCCAGCAGGACACCACGCGTGATGATCCCGTTCGCCGCCGCCGTGACGGCCGCCCACGCCGATCCCGTTGCGGCGCCGACCAACGAGTGTGACCGCCCGTTGTACATCGTGCCGTCCCAGAAGAGGTGGCACGGCGAGTCGACGTGGGTGACGGTGTTGCCGTGGAACGTGATGCCGAGCCGCTCGGACGAAAAGCCCCAGCGGCGGTCGGCGCGGAATCCGGGCGCCGGCATGTGCTCGGCGCCCGGCATGTCCGCGGCGCACGGGCAGGTCGTCGTCGACCGCTCCATGTCCTCCGGTACGGCCACCTCCCAGGCGCACGACACGCTCCTGCCGTGGCGCACGGCCCGCGCCGCCGCCAGCCGGACGTCGTCGGTGATGTGGTTCAGCGTGCCGAGTTCGTCGTCGTCGCCCCACCGTCCCCAGTTCGACAGCGTGCTGAAGTACCCGAGCACGTCGTCCTGTGTGGGCATCGGTCGCCCTGCCGTCATCCCAGCATCGACTCCTCCGGTCACGTGGTTCGAGGCACCAAGGCTATCCGGATGAGGGGAAAGAACGTCCGCGTGCCAACCGCGTGGGTGTTCCTTCGCGTCCGCCGTGTCTCTTCAGCCGCGCGCCTACCGCTCCCGGACGGCGTAGGTCAGGTGCGTCACCCTCGGGGAGGACTCCGCGCGGACGGGCTCCAGGGCTATGCGGTCCGCGTCCACACCCTCGAACAGGCGGATTCCGGTGCCGAACAGCACGGGCGACAGCGCGATCGAGAATTCGTCGATCAAACCGGCGTTCACGTACTCCAGGATCGTCGCGCCTCCGCCCGAGATGCGGACGTCGAGGTCGCCGGCGGCCTCGCGGGCCTGGTCGAGCGCGGACTCGATGCCGTCGTTGACGAAGTGGAAGGTGGTCCCACCCGGCCGCTCCCAGGGATCACGCTTCTCGTGGGTCACGACGAAGACCGGCGTGTGGAACGGCGCCTCCTCCGGCCAGGCCTGCTCGCCGAGGTCGAACATGCGCTTGCCCATCACGCTCGCGCCGGTGCGCTCGAACGTTTCTCGCACGATGTCGTTGTCGCGCCCCTCCTCGCCGCCCTCGCCGAGCTTCAGGTTCTCCCGGAAGTACCGCTGCGGGAAGATCCACTGCTGCAGTTCCCTCCACTGCGCCGTCCAGCGCTGCGCGTCGGGCTCGTCCGTGCGCTCCTCGGGCGCGACGAACCCGTCCAGCGACATCGACACGCTGAAGAACACCTTCCCGGCCATCAGCGCTCCGCTCCCTTCCGAACGATTTCGGCGACGTAGGCAGCCAGGTTGCCCAGGGTCTGCCGGCCACCCTCGATCGCGTGGTACTTCTCGACCGCCTCGTCGCGCAGTTCCTTGGTGGGGAACACCGTGTACATCTCGATCCGGGTCGCCGCACCTTCGGGCTCGAACCTCAGGACCGACTCGAAGGCGTTCGTGTCGCCGCGGGACTCACCGTGCAGCAGCGCGATCCGCTCCGGCGGGGCGATCTCGGTCCAGGAGATCCACTCGGGGTAGTCCGTCCCGTCCGGTCCGTGCATCACGAAGTCCCACTCCCCGCCGACGCGGAACTCGAACGACCGCGTGGTCGTGGTGAACCCATCCGGCCCCCACCACCGGGACAGGTGCCGGACTTCGGTGAACGCCTCGAACACCAGCTCCCGTGGGGCGTCGATGACCCGGGATATCACGATCTCCCGGTCGGCCGTCGCGGACTGCGCCGGCGCTCCTGGTCCCGTCGCGCTCATCAGCTATTCCTCCTGCCTTTCCTGCTTGAGGTCCTGCACGTATGCGTCCAGCCGGTCGAAGCTCTCGTTCCAGAACCGCTCGAACCCGCCGGTCCACTCGTGGACCGGCCGCAGCCCGCGGGCGTCAAGGCCGTAGAGGCGCTGCTTGCCTGCCTTGCGGTCCCGCACCAGCCCCACCTCCCGGAGCACCCGCAGGTGTTTGGACGCCCGCGGCTGGCTCATCCCCAACTCCCGGGCCAACTCGGTCACCGGCCACTCACCCGCCCGCAACAGCGCCAGGATGTCCCGGCGCTGCGGCTCGGCGATCGCGTTGAAGACATCCGACGTCGTCGCTGCTCGTGCCACGACCGCCATCATATGCCCATATCGGCACGCGTCAAGCCCGGCGGGCGCCACGCGGCCCTCCGTGGGCTTTGACGAGGGATTGCTGTGGTGAAGGACCTGGTAGGAGCGGTGATGGCACAGCGGTTGGCCGGGATTGTGACCCCGATCGGTCAGCGCCTGCCAGAACTCGGAACTTGCCTTTGACCTGCGGGGCAGGGGTTAGTGTCGCCCGGCCGTGCGAGAAGCACGGCGTCGACCGTGTCAAGGAGTCAGCTTTGCCATCCCTGCCCCGACTGTCCCGGGAGGTCCGGCTCGCCGTCACGCCGGACGGCCTGCCACAACCGGAACACTTCGTCATTGTCGATACACCCGTGCCGGCCCTCCAGCCTGGACAGGTACTCGTGCGGAACCGGTTTTTCCAGGTATCCGCGCGGCTGCGCCCGCTGCTGTCGGGCGCCACCGAGGGCACCCCGCTGCCCACGGTGCGCCCCGGCGACTCGCTGCCCTCGGCAACGATCGGTGAGGTCGTCACCGCACCCGGCGACAGCGGGCTGCGTCCCGGCGAGTTGGTGGCCCACTGGCTGGGCTGGCGGGAGTATGCGGTCCTGCCTGCCTCGGACTGCGCGCCACTCGGTGACGCATTGCCCGATCCCGTCGCCCACCTCGGATCGGGGTGGACGGCGTACACCGCGCTTACCCGATACGGCCGGCTCAAGCCGGGCGAGACCGTACTGGTCACCGGCGGAGCCGGCGGCGTCGGCTCGCTGGCCGGTCAGATCGCCCGCCGGCTCGGCGCGGCCCTGGTGGTGGGCACCACCGGCACGCCGGAGAAAGTCGACAAGATGCGCTCGGAGTTGGGCTACGACGCGGTCCTCATACGCGGCGCGGCCCCTTTCGCGACGCAACTGGCCCAGGCCGCACCCGACGGCATCGACGTCCTCGTGGACAACGTTGGCGGCGATCAGTTGCGGGCGGCGGCCGCCGCCGCCCGGCCCGGAGCGCGGCTTGTTCTGGTCGGAACCTTGGCAGGCCAGTTGTCACCGCACGGTTCCGGCGGCAGCGCTCCGGTCGAGTTGGACGCCTTCCAGCTCATCCTCAAAGGCATCACCATCCGCGGCCTCGTCGACCCGCGCGACCCGGTTGCCCGCTCGGACTGGACCGAACGGTTCGGCGATTGGCTGCGATCCGGTGAGATGACCTTCCCGCACGTGCGCGTGCAGGGCATCGATCGCGCGGCGCAGGCGTTGCTCGAGGTGTTCAACGGACTCCACCTGGGGACCGTCGTCGTGGAGCTTTAGCAGACCGGAGGATTGATGAGGATCGGTGATGCCGCCGCGGCCGCTGGCACGACGCCTCGCGCGTTGCGCTTCTACGAACAGCGCGGACTGCTGCCCCCGCCGCCGCGCACACAGACCGGGCAGCGGCAGTACGGTGCCCGGGAAATCGCACGCGTGCGGATCATCCGCGAGCTGTTGTCGCTCGGGCTCACCGTCGAGGACGTCCGCGCCTGTGCCCATCGTCTGCACCTGTTGGAGGAGGACGCTCTGCCGCAGTACGGCGAAGGCGTTTGCACGCGGACCAGTGGGGTCGTGGAGCGGCGCATCGCCGCGCTCGACGCCGAAATCGGGCGTCTCACGCGCCTGCGCGACCAACTGGCCGCACGGACCGGGATACCCATCCCGCTGGAGCACACCGAACGTCGCGTCAGCGCAGTTCCGTCTGCCTTCGGGTAACTGAAGTGGACGCGCCTTCCGCGGAGTTCAACCGGACCGCCAGGTAGTGGTGGACTTCGGTGACCGTTCGCGGTTGCCTGGGGTCGCTTGCCATGCCCTGCTTCCTGGTATCGAATGATG
The DNA here is from genome assembly GCF_007713715.1 of Amycolatopsis rhizosphaerae. Classification (GTDB taxonomy): domain Bacteria; phylum Actinomycetota; class Actinomycetes; order Mycobacteriales; family Pseudonocardiaceae; genus Amycolatopsis_E; species Amycolatopsis_E rhizosphaerae. The sequence goes on along the minus strand of NZ_VJWX01000283.1, from coordinate 1,788 downwards.
TCCGGAGCTGTTCTGAGGCAATGGGTTTGGTGGGTAGGAGGGCATGGCAGCCTACTCAGGCGTCCGGAGGGCCTCCGTGGTCGCCCAGCCGGCCGACCCGCGCTGTTGCTGATTTGCCTGACCGAAGGGGGAGTGGTCGGTGACCACGGCGACGGACCCGTATCGCCTGCTCGGGCGTGGCTATGCCGACGTGCGGCGACCTGACCCGCGCATCGCGCGCTGTCTGTACGCCGCGCTCGGTGACGCCGCCACCGTGCTGAACGTGGGCGCGGGCGCGGGCTCGTACGAACCGGGGGATCGGCATGTGCTGGCGGTGGAGCCGTCAGCCACGATGCTGGGCCAACGACACCCGGGATCGGCGCCCGCGGTGCGTGCGGTCGCGGAGGCGTTGCCTTGCGCCGACGACGGGTTCGATGTGGCGGTGGCCTGGCTGACCGTGCACCACTGGCGTGATCCCGCCGCCGGGCTGGCCGAACTGCGCAGGGTCTCCCGGCGGCAGGTGGTGCTCACCTGGGATGTCGAGATCATGGCTCGGTACTGGCTGGTCGCCGACTACCTTCCCGAGATCGCGGAGCGGGAGCGAGGTCTGGCCACGCTCGACGCCGTGATCGATGGGCTGACCACTCCCGGTCGCCGCGTCGACGTCCAGGCGGTCGACGTTCCCTGGGATTGCACCGACGGGTTCCTCGCCGCGTACTGGCGCCGGCCGCACCACTACCTCGACGCGGCGGTGCGAGCGGGCATGTCCGGCGTCGCGTCACTGCCCGATACCGTGGTGAGACCCGCTCTTGCCCGGTTGGCCGACGACCTGCGCACCGGCGCATGGCACCGCCACCACCGCGACCTGTCCGGCCGGGACTCGCTCGACGTCGGCTACCGACTGGTGGTGGCCTCCTGAACAGCGCTGAAGCGCAGCACCAGGTTGATCGGTTGGCTGGGCTGCGCCGAATCGGGGCGGCCCAAAAAAGACGATCATCTCGGAATCTCTTCAAAAGAAGGCGTTCTAGCGAACCGCCCGATGGGCGAACAACTCTCAACCGGCGGGCGTGAAGGCGACGACGCGCAGCCTGGTCAGGGCGTCGTGGGCGGACGCGGCGGCGGGGTCGAGGGGGATGCCCATCACGGGTGCCAGGCGTCGCCAGGCACGGGGATGCCGGACGCGGTAGGCGCGCAGCGTCCGCACCGTTTCGTCGAGTTCGAGGAGGCGGTGACGGGGGCGTGTCCAGTGTTGCCGTCCGATCCTGAGTTCGAGGGCGGGGGTGGCGGTGATGTTGCGGTACCAGTCGCTGTTTTCGCCCCAGGCGGAGACGACCACCGCTTCCGGTTGCCGGGGATCGTAGGCGACGACTTCCAGGACGGTTTCGCGCCGCAGCCCGGACTTTCGTCCTTTGTGGACCAGGTAGAGCAGTCGATGCCCGAACAGGGCGCCGAGACCGGTCCGGTAGAGCGCGATGGGGGCGCGGAAGAAGGCGCGGAGGAGGCCGCGGGGCGCATGGTCGACGAGTCTCATGCTCGCTCCTGGCCGTGGAGTGCGGTGAGGATCGACTGGTGGGTGATCCAGCCGCTGAGGGTGCGGGTTTCGGGGTCGAGAACGGGAAGGCCGGTGCCCTGGGCGCTGGTGAGGGCGTCGAGTGCTTCGTTGAGGGTCGATTTGCGGGTGAGAAGGGGTGGCAGCTGCGCGAGGTCGCCGACGGTGCGCGCGGGTGTCTGGTCGTTGCTGAGGGTTTCGGCGACGGCTTGGGCGGTGACGCAGCCCTGGTAGTCGCCGCCGGGGCCGAGGACGGGGAG
>NZ_VJWX01000282.1 GCF_007713715.1 Amycolatopsis rhizosphaerae | reverse complement strand
GATCATTACCACCGCCGTTTCGCTCGGCATGCTCGGCGGCGGCCTGCTGATCGTGCGCTCGATCGACAAGATGCAGGTCAACTACATGGCCGACGTCGAGGTGTCGATCTACCTGACCCAGGACGTCAGCGCCAACGACAAGGAATGCGCACAGGACCCGTGCCGGAGCCTCCGGCAGGACGTCCAGAGCAACGCCGCCGTCGAGTCGGTCATCTTCGAAAACCGCGACCAGGCCTACGCCCGCTTCAAGAAGATCTTCCAGGACAACCCTATTCTGGTGCAGGCTGCCCGGCCCGAGGCGCTGCCGGCATCGCTGCAGATCAAACTGCACGACCCGAGCCGTAGCGAAATCATCCAGCAGCAGTACGGGAAGCGGCCGGGCGTGGACCGCATCGAGGACCAGAAACAGTTCCTCGACCGCTTCTTCGGCCTGCTGGGATCGGTGCGCGACGGTACCTTCGTGATCGCGCTGATCCAGGCGCTGGCCGCGCTGCTGCTGATCTCCAACACCGTGCAGATCTCCGCCTTCACCCGGCGTACCGAGGTGGGCATCATGCGCCTGGTCGGCGCCACCCGCTGGTACACGCAGCTTCCGTTCCTCCTGGAAGCCGTCATGACCGGGGTGGTGGGCTGGGTGCTCGCCGTCGGCGGCCTGATCGCGTTGAAGTTCGCGTTCCTCGACAAGATCCTCAACGTGACCTCGGGAATCATTCCGAAAACCGAAGTGCTCGACATCATCGTGGTTTCCCCGTGGTTGCTGCTGGCTTCGCTCGTCATTTCCGCGACCACCGGCTACTTGACCTTGCGCCTGTATGTCCGGCACTGACGGACGCTAACCTGGAGACATGCCCAAGGAACGTGGCCACAAGGTGATCGTGTCGAACCGCCGAGCGCGGCACGACTACTCGGTCCTGGACACCTACGAAGCCGGCCTCGTACTGGTGGGCACCGAGGTGAAGAGCCTGCGCGCGGGCCGGGCTTCGCTGGCGGACGCGTTCGCCACAGTGGACGACGGCGAAGTCTGGCTGCGCAATCTCCACATCCCCGAGTACGAACACGGGACGTGGACCAACCATGAGGCGCGCCGGCACCGCAAGCTGCTGCTGCACCGCGGTGAGATCGAGAAGCTGATCGGTAAGACGAAGGAGAGCGGACTGAGCCTGGTCCCGCTGTCGCTGTACTTCAAAGACGGCAAGGTCAAGGTGGAACTCGCACTGGCCAAGGGCAAGAAGGCCTACGACAAGCGGCAGGACCTGGCCAAACGCGACGCGGCGCGGGAGATCAGCCGTGCCATGGGGCGTGCGCTGAAGGGACGTCACTGAGCGTGCCCCCGGGACCGGAGCGTGACGAAGACATTGCGTCCTGGACCCGGAGCCTCGGCCTGGGCGGGCTCGTCGACCTGCACCTGCATTTCCTCCCCGACCGGATGATGACGAAGGTCTGGGCCTACTTCGACCAGGTCGAAGAGCGGGTCGGCGCGGTGTGGCCGGTGTGGTACCGGCAGCCAGAGGCGGAGCGGCTCGCGGTGCTGGAGTCGTTCGGGGTGCTGCGGTTCGCCCCGCTGGCCTATCCGCACAAGCCGGGCATGGCCGAGTGGCTCAACGGCTGGATGCGGGAATTCGCGGAGCGGGTTCCCGCCGCGGTACCGACGGCGACCTTCTACCCCGAGCCATCGGCCCGGTCCTATGTGGAGTCGGCGCTGAGCGCAGGGGTGCGGTGCTTCAAGTCCCATGTGCAGGTCGGCGCCTATGACCCACGGGACCCGTTGCTGACTCCGGTCTGGGGGGCGCTCGCGGAGGCGGGAGTGCCCGTGGTGGTGCATGCCGGGCACGGGCCGGAGCGTGGGCCGCACACAGGGCTCGACGTGTTCGCCGAGGTGTTGCGGCGGCATCCCCGGCTGGTCGCGGTCCTCGCACATGCCGGTATGCCCGAGTACGAAGCGGCCCTTGAACTCGTGGATCGCTTTCCACGCGTGTACCTCGACACGACGATGGTGGGCGTCCCGTTCACCGAGCAGCTCATGCCGTCACCGGCCGACTGGGTGGATCGACTTGCCGGCATCGGCGACCGGATCGTGCTCGGCAGCGACTTCCCGAACATCCCGTACCCGTATTCCACCCAGCTCCGGGCGATCGCCGGCTGGGCGGCCGACGATCGCCTAGGTGTCGCGTTCCTGCGCGCGGTCCTGCACGACACCCCGGCCAAGCTGCTCAACCTCTGACCTGGAGCAAGGGATGTTTACTACGGCTCATCCGTAGTAAACATCCCTTGCTCCAATCTGCCGCGCCGTCCGGCCGGTGGTCAGCAGGACACCGGTGAGGATCAGCAGCACCCAGGGGAGGGGACCGTCGAGTACGGTGCCATCCGCAGGAGTGGTGAAGCCGCGGGCGGCCAGGCCGAGGAGGCCGGTCGCGGAGAGCAGCGCGGCGGCGATCAGGCGGTGGGTCGACGCGATGGCCTCCGCCGAATGGCCCCGTGTTTCGAACCGGCCGAACAGCCGGAGCAGAACCGAGAGCACCAGGCCGGTGGCGGCAAGCCATACGGGCGCCGCGGCCAGCCATCGCAACGTTCCGGGGGCGGGGGTCGCGTATCCGAAGCCGACCACGCTGATGCCGGCGACGACCACCAATGCGGGCATGTGCCAGAGGTAGACGGTCATGAAGCGCGCGCCGATCCAGCGCAGTGCCGCCCCGGCCGTGGGCCGGGCCGCCAGAGCACACAGCCGGGACCGCAGGGCCACCACGAGGCCGATCTGGCCGACGGCGAGGCTGACCAGCACGACGGTGGGCGGGCTCATGTTCGACACCGCGGCACCCGGCATGCCGATCATGCTCATCGGGTAGGGGCCGAACGCGACCAGTGCGGCGGTCACGCCGAACCCGGCCACGGCCAGCAAGGCCGCCCCGTGCGGGCGCAGGGAGCCGAGCCTGCCCTCCACATAATGGAAACCGAGCTGGTGGACCGCCAGCCACACGAAGACGGCATTGGCGTAGCCGAGCAGGCCCCAGCCGTCGAAGCGCGCGAAGTCCACGAGTGCGGCCAAGGCGGTGAGCACCGCGGGCACGGCCAGGCCCCACCTGCGGTGCGCGGCGATCATGACCGGGGTCGCCAGCACGGTGATGACGTACACGCCGAGGAACCACAGCAGTTGCCCCGCGATCACACCCGCGATCTGCAACGGCTGCTCGGGGATGCCGAAGCCTCGCAGCAAGGCCGGTACTCCCAGCCAGACCGCGGCCAGCGGCAGCACGGGGATCAGCAGACGGGTGATCCGGCCCGCGAGCCAGTCACGAGCCGAGGGGGCACGGCGGAACGAGAGCAGGTTTGCCGCGCCTCCGGCGAAGAAGACCAGCGGCATCACGTTGGAGAGCCAGGTGATCGCGGCCCAGCCCGGGGTGGCCAGGGCGTTGCCGGTGGCGAGCCGGCCGTGGTCGTAGCTCAACACGGGCATCAGCCAGTGCTGGGTGATCACGGCCAGGATCGCTCCGGCACGGACGACGTCGAGGAAGGTGTCGCGGCCGCGGATCGAGGGCTTGGGCAGGCTTGGTCGCATGCCCTCAAGCCTGCTGATCGGTGGCGTTCGGCACACCGGTGCCAGCCGCCGTCCTGACTTCCGGTTTCGGCCCGGACCACGGTGGGGACAGCCCTACCTCGTCCTGCTCACACCTCGTCCACTTCGGGTGCCGACAGTGCGCACAACCGGTATTCCCAGCCCGTCTCAGGTGCGTAGCCGAGCCGGTAATGGGACTCGATCTTCGGGCCGTCGTGGAGATGCACGTGCCGCATCACGTGACCGCTCACCGGTTCCACATCGCCGAGCGACTGGATACGCCCGTCGAGGGGACCGCCGAAGAAGCGGACGCTCACCTCGGTCATGGTGCCCCTTCCGGTAACTCGATGGCCGACGTTCGCCCATGGTAGGTGACTGAACGGAGTCGTGCCGCCCGCGGATCGGGTGAGAGTGCTGGGTGAACGAAGTGGGGCGCGGTGAGCCTTTGATGCATCAAGGAATGTTTACTACGGGCAACGCGGCCTGTAGTAAACATCCCTTGCTCCGGAGCTCCTCAGGTGCGGCCGAGGTAGGTGAGAACGGCGCGGACGCGGCGGTGTTCCTCGGCACTGGCTTCGAGGCCGAGTTTGGCGAAGATGTTTCCGATGTGCTTTTCCACCGCACCCTGCGAGACCACCAGGGCCGAGCCGATCGCCGTGTTGGACAGGCCCTGCGCCATCAGCCCGAGCACCTCGGATTCGCGCGCGGTGAGGGCGTCGAGCGGGTTTTTCCGGCCCCGCGCCATCAGTTGCGCGATCACTTCGGGATCGATGGCGGTACCGCCGCGCGCCACCCGGCGCACCGAATCGACGAACTCGGCGACGTCGGCGACGCGTTCCTTCAACAGGTATCCCACTCCACCGGCTCCGCCGGAGAGCAGTTCGACGGCATAGCTTTCCTCGACGTACTGCGAAAGCACCAGCACCGGGAGCCCCGGTAATGCCTGCCTCGCGGCCAGCGCGGCACGCAACCCTTCGTCGGTGAAGGTCGGCGGCATGCGTACGTCCACGATCGCGAGGTCGGGCCGATGCTCCATGACGGCTTCGACAAGGCCGTCACCGTTGTCCACGGCGGCCACGGTTTCGATGTTCTCGTCGGCCAGAAGGCGTTCCACTCCCGCTCTCAGCAGAACGGCATCCTCGGCGATCACCACGCGCATGACGGCTCCCCAGTGCTTCAGCTCAGGGGACTATTCACTCACGCGGCCGTCACCATTCGCACGGGAGGTCCGCTCTGATCACGGTCGGGCCGCCGACTGGGCTGACCACGGTGATCACACCGTCGATGGTGGCGGCCCGGTCCGCCAGCCCGGAGAGACCGCCACCCGGCCGCAACTCCGCCCCGCCGTGGCCGTTGTCGGTGATTTCGACGACGACTTTCTCCTCGGCGCGCCACACCTTCACGCTCGCTTCGGTCGCACCCGAGTGCTTCGCGATGTTCGTCAGTGTTTCGCCCACGATGAAGTACGCCGTGGTCTCCACCGCCGCGGGCGGCCGTGGATCCACGTCCACCTCGACCGCAACCGGGATCGGAGATTTGGCAGCCTGGGCCGACAGAGCGGCGTCCAGCCCGCGATCGGCCAGCACGGCCGGATAGATCCCGCGGGCGAGATCCCGCAGTTCCGACACCGCCAGTTTGGCGTCGGCGTGGGCCTCGTCGATCAGTTCGCGCGCCGCATCCGGATCCTTGACCAGTTTGTTCTTCGCCCGGCCGAGGCTCATCGCCACCGCCACCAGCCGCTGTTGTGCCCCGTCGTGCAGGTCCCGCTCGATCCGGCGCCGTTCGGCCTCGGCCGCGTCGACTCCGCGGGCTCGCGACGCCTGCAGGTGCTGTGCCTTCACCGCCAGCCGTTCCGCCCTGTTGGGCCCGAGGAGTGCCAGGGCCAGTGAACCGTGCATCCAACCGATCCAGGGGGCCACCCAGATCGCCATCGGCAGGAGCACGATCGAGGTCAGGCCGATCGCGAACTCCACGATGCCCAGCGGGAACACCACGAAGAGGTAGGCGAGGTCACGCCAGGTACTCGGGTCGACCAGCTGGACCCGCCACCGCCGCACGAACCCGCCCTCGACCGGGAGGCGCTCGGCCGGCGGCATCGGCGTGTCCAGCATCCGCCGCACGAACCGGCGTTCGAGGTCGGCGAACCCGCGGACCATGCTGGTCGTACCCATCAGGATCGGGATGCCCACCCAGACCACCGTGGTGGCGACGCCGATGGTGATGCCGCACACGGTCAGCACGAACTCGAACAGCCGGAGCACGAACGCGCTGACCATGAACGCGATCGTGCGGATCGCCCGTGGGCGTGTCTGCGCCAGGGGCTCCCGGTCTCCGGCCATGGTGGTCATCATGCCAGCGCGTTCGTCGCCGGCACCGGGCCGTCGGCCCGGTCTTCGCGGAGGTTTCCAGCACGCCGTCCCGGGCCGAGGAGCAGCCGGGCCAGCCGCGCATGGCCCGCGCCCATCATCCGGGTGATGAGGACCGACAGGGCGGTCAGCACCAGGCCGACCATCGCCCAGGGCAGCGCCTTGAGGGTCGAGTCGACGATCACCCATGCGTGGGTCTCATCCGGGAAGAAATAGGCCCCGCCCGGCAGGTAGCGGAAGTACACGGGCAGCGTCAGCAGGGCCAGACCGACCGACCAGCAGGCGATCAGGATGACGAACTCCGCTATGCCGATCGGCAGCAGCAGGACGAAGTATGCGATGTCCCGCCAGGTCGCACCGTCCCACAGCCGGGTTCGCCACCGGGCCGCCTGCCCGTCACCAGGAAGCGGGCGGTACGGGGTGGCCACGAACGTGCCGAGCAGGGCGTGGACACGGAGCCGCTCCAGGCGGGCGGCCCCTCGTGCACCCGCGACCAGCATCGCCAGCACCGGCACGCCGATCCACACGATGACCGTGCCGATACCGAGCGTGGTCAGTATGGACACGGCCGCGAATCCCGCAACCCCGAGCGGCAGGTTGGGCAGCAGGTACAGCAGGGATCCGACGACCGAGGGGCGCGAGGGGTTTCGATACCGCCCGGCGGATGTCGACGTCATGCTCGGTTCCTCTCTCCATGGCAACGTGGCCAGTCTGGCCAGGTGGAGAGGTTGCAGGCCATGGGGAGCGCGGGCGTCGGGGAGGTAGGGAGAGCCCTACCGTGCCGGGAACAAACCGGCTTGCCCCAGGCGTTATCCTGTGTAGGTTAAGAGCCACCAGCAAGGGGGTGAACGGTTTCGACTCTGGACGTTGAGTCGAGGGAAGCGTGCCGGTGCAGGCGAGAGACCACCGTAAGCGTCATCGCAAAAAAATAAGCGCCAAGACGAATAGTCGCGCTGACTTCGCCCTCGCCGCCTGAGCGAGTGCGAGTCTGTCGGCCCGGGAGTGCCTCCGTCCCGGTAGTCGGCATCAGCTAGGAGGCTCACTGTCCGGATCTGGCCGCGGGGTCCGGGCGGGAAACCCACAGCGGCTGGGCCCGTCACATCGGCTTGTTCGCGTGACCGATGGGGCCGAGTAGAGGCATAGCGAACTGCGCACGGAGAAGCCTTGGTAAGGCGCCAGAGGACCCGGGTTCAATTCCCGGCACCTCCACGTCGAAGGCCGGCGAGTGCTCGCGAAGAGCACTCGCCGGTTTTCTTGTTCCGGGGGCGGAGCTCCGGACCCTGTTCCGGGTTGGCTTCGTCCCGGCCCCTCGGTGGCTGGGTCGCCCGGCGGGGTCGGCTTGGGGACCGTAGTAAACGTCCCTTGCTCCCGGACCGACCTCCGGCGTCGTGGCTGGTGGGTGGTTGGGGCGGGGTGGAGTCTCGTAGTAAACATTCCTTGCTCCAGTGCGCGGCCCCGGGCGGACTGGGAGATCCGGTTGTCCCTGCCGTGGGGAAAGTGGCATGCAAAAGATCTTTCCGAACGATCCGGAAGGCGGGGTTTCTTGCGTGGCGCAACGAATAACGGAAAATCAGGTGAGCCTCGCCTGAACATCAAGATTCGTCCACAGTGGACTGTGGATTGGTCGCACCTGTCGCAGGCCTTCGGGACACCCTTTTCCCGCAGGGGCGTGTTCCGCCGGTGACCGAGCGAGACGAGGCTGGACTATGCGGCCTGTGACTGCAATGCTGTGAGGGCATTGTGGCGGATTAGCCCATGCGGACGCGAAGCCGGAAGAAGGTGCCAGATGGCCCGGGTAAGCCGTGCAACCACCGCCGAGAACTCGGAACGGGGTTGGCTCGCGGGAGTACGAGCGGAGGAAAAGGTTCTCCGCGACGTTCAGGAGAGCAAGGCGGTCCGGACCGTCGCCGGTCATTCCCTCGACGCCGTGGAATGCGCTCAACTGCTGGAAATGCTCGGACTGCACGCCGAGATGGGCAAACCGGGCGTGCACTAGCGCCCGCGCCACCGGCTGGTTCAGACCGGGGCACGGCCACCGATTCTGACGGTGATCTCCGTGGCGGTCTGTCGCACCTGTGCGGCGAATTCCGGCCAGGTCCGGCCGCAAGCCGTCTCCCGATCCGGACAGTGGTGCCGCCAGGTGATGCCGACAGCGGCCATCGGCCGCCCGCCGTGATCGAACACCGGATACGCCACGGACGCGAAACCCGCGGTCACACAGCCGTCCTCCACTGCCCAGCCTCTTCGCCGCACCTCGGCCAGGATCCGCCGCAGTTCGGCCAGCCCGTGCGGGCCGCGGCCGGTGCGCGAGACGAACACCGACGCCTTCGGGAACAACGCACGCACATGCGGCGTGGGCAGGTGGGCCAGGATCGCGCGTCCCGTCGCGGTCAGGTGTGCGGGCAGGCGCACTCCCGCGTCCGTGACCAGCGTTTCGGGTCGGGGCGGACGTTCTTTGTGGAGGTAGAGCACCTCGTTGCCGTGCAGCACACCGAGTTGCGCGGTATGCCCGGCGCGCTCCGCCAGTGACCGCAACAGGGGGGCGGCCAGTCGTTCGAGCGGATCCTGCCTCAGATAGGCCGAGCCGAGGTCGAAGGCGGCGACGCCCAGGGCGTAGCGCCGGTCCGCCACCAGGTGCACCACGAAACCGGCGCTCTCCAGTTCCGCGAGCAGATGGTAGGTGGTGGAGCGAGGCAGCCCCGTTTCCCGCGCGAGAGCCGCCGCCGGCACCGGGCCGGCGTGCCCGGCCAGCGCCAGCAGGATCGCCAGCCCACGCCGCAGCGCGGGCACGTCGCTGCTCGCACCCATATGTCTGGGATACCAGACAGAACCGCGCCCACGACGGGTGATCATCTCGGTGCCTGGCTATCCAATGGGCGCATGGTCGAGACAGTCCGGTTGGAGCCGGGAGCACTCAGCAGGGCGCAGGTGGTCGCCGTCGCGCGCGCCGGGGCCAGGGTCGAACTGGGCGAAGCGGTGCGGAAGAACCTCGCCGTCGCGCGCCAGCACATCGACGACCTGGCGGAAGCCTCGGTACCCGTCTACGGCGTGTCCACTGGTTTTGGTGCGCTCGCCACCCGGCACATCCCGCCCGGCAGCCGCATCGTCCTGCAACGATCGCTGATCCGTTCGCACGCCGCCGGTGCCGGCCCAGCCGTCGAACCCGAGGTCGTCCGGGCGCTGATGCTGCTGAGGTTGCACACCCTCACCTCCGGGCACACCGGGGTCCGGCCCGAAACGGCCATCGCGCTCGCCGGGCTGCTCAACGCCGGGATCGTGCCCGTGGTGCACGAGTTCGGCTCGCTCGGCTGTTCCGGTG
>NZ_VJWX01000281.1 GCF_007713715.1 Amycolatopsis rhizosphaerae | reverse complement strand
CCGCCAGGTCGAGCCGGACCCGGCCGGGCTCGTCCGAGAACACCCGCCGGTGCACCCTCGCCAGCAGCTCCTGGGGCAGCTCGTCCATCGCGAGGCACAGTTCGACCAGCCGCACCACGGAGCACTGCCGGGTGCCCAGTTCGTAGGTCGCCAGCGTCTGGAGCGAGATGTCGCTTTGCAGGTGCCGGTTCAGTTCCTTGCGCGTCCAGCCTCGCCGCCGGCGAAGCTTGCGGAGTTCCTCCCCCAGAACCCGCTGGTAGCGGTCGCTGTCGATGTGCACTCCTCGTCCCCTGCCTTGACCTGGCGCAGTGCCGTTGCCCGGCGCCGGCAGGTCCGGTCGAACTTCAGCGATTCCCACAGCTATGTAAGTCGCTGAGCGGCCTGCTCTTACGCGACTTCGGCGGACTCGTTGAAGTTGTTCTGGAGGATTAGGTCGTTCGGCCTAACGGGACGAGGTTAATCGGAGTAGCTAGTTCACGCAGGTGATGCCGTCGGCGGTGATCGGTTTGTCGTCCCCGGAGGGGGCCGGTGCGGCGTTCGACGTGACGGGACCGGCGGCCTGCTGGACCGGTGCGGTGGGGCCGGAGTAGTCGCTGCCCACGACCACGACCACGTGCCCGGCGGGGATCGAGGTGTCCAGTTGCAGCGTGGCCGGCGAGCCCAGCGCGTCGGCCACACTCTGCGCCGCGTCCTTGGCACCGGAGGGATAACGCACGGTGGTGCGAGTGACACGGCCCGTGGCGTTGCCGGTCTCGCCCCCGGTGAAGCCCTTCCCCGTCAGCACCTGGGACACGGTGTTCGCCAAACCCTGCTTGACTGTTCCGTTGTGGACGTCCACAGTGGTGCCCGCGTTCGGGTTGGGCGCGGCGGAGGCGGGCTGGCCCGCCACCGCGGTCTGGCCCTGCACGAACTGCCGCACCTGCGCCGGGTCCACCTTGATAGCCGAACCGTCCTCGGGCGTGTTGTAGTCCACGTCCTGCACCGGAATGGTCTCGAACTCCAGTTTCCCGCCGGTGAGGCCCTTCATCTGCTGGGCGAAACCGAGGATGTCCCAGCCCTGGTTGAGCACCACGGACTTCTTGATCGCGTCGATGAGATCGCTCAGTTTCGACGGATCGGCCAGTGTGCCCGCGGACAGCACCTTCTGCGCCATCCCGGCCATGAACACCTGCTGGCGCACCACGCGGTCGAGGTCACCGCGCGGCAGCCCGTGGCGCTGACGCACGAATTCGAGCGCCTCGATCCCGGAGATGGTGTGCCTGCCCTTGGTGAAATTCGCCCCCGAGTACGAGTCGTTGACGTTGTCCTTCAGGCAGACGTCGACGCCGCCGATGGCCTTCGTGATGTCGGAGAAGCCGAGCAGGTTGATCGACGCGTAGTTGTCGATGGACGAGCCGGTGAGCTGCTCGACCGTGGCGATGAGGGTTTGGGCCCCGGCCTGTGCGCTTTTGACCTCGACGTCCCGTGAGTCCTTGTCGCCGGCATTCAGCAGCCGCTTGCGTTCGGTTGCCTTTCCGCGCGCGTACGCGGAGTTGATCTTGTGCTTGCCGAAGCCGGGGATGGTCACGTAGGAGTCGCGGGGCAGCGAGATCGCGACGGCTTTGCTGCCGTCGTTGGGGATGTGCACCATGATCAGCGTGTCGGTGTTCTCCTCACCGTCGGAGACCCCGGCGCGCAGTTCGTCGAGAAGCTGCTGGGGCAGCGGGTTGCCCTGCGCGTCGGTCCGGCTGTCCATGCCGACCAGCAGGATGTCGCGGGCCCCGTCCGCGGGCCGGTCCCCGCTGATCACGTCGGCCGTGGTGAGCCCGCTGACCAGGCCCTGCATCGCGGCCCAGGCGTAGCCGGTCAGGCTGATCACCAGCAGCGAGACGAGACCCAGCACGATCTTGATGCCGCGGCGGCGATGGCGCGGCGGCGGCGGTGGAGCCGGGCGGCGGGGGCCCTGGGCGGAGCGCCGCCCGGTGCGGGTCGCGGCGGGGTTCGCGGGTCCTGCCCGTCGTGCCGCACCCGCGCGTTGCGCATCCGTGGGGCGTCCCTGCCGCGGGGGCGCGGGACGCCGGGGCCCACGCTCGTTCCGTGGCGGATACTCCACGCCGACGTCTCCCTTCCCCGATTACAGGCCCACCGGGTGCTCACAGGTAAGACGTCTCTCCCGTGGCACCGGTTGCCGTAGCGTCGCATACCGGCGGGTAAAGGTGGTTCACAACACCCGGTTAACGGTTTTCGATCACCGTTCTGGCTGGCAGGAGGGCACCCGCCGCGCAGAGGAGCGCGAAGACGGCGGTCGCCCCGTTGACCGCGACGGTGACCACTTCCCCGTGGTACCCGTCGGCCGCCTCCAGAAGCGGCGGGACGCAGGCCATCGCGGTGACCACCCAGGTGCTCGCCGCGGCGCTCGCCCCGGTGCGCACCGCGTGCAACAGGAACACCCCGAGCAACAGTTGGATCAGGTTCTGGATCGGGTCCAGCGGCAGGCCGAGCAGGGTCTGCCCGCCGTCACCTCCGAACCGGGTGAGCGCGAAGCCGAACAGCCCGATGGTGGCGAACCCGATGCCCAGCGCCGTGGCGGCGTGGGCGAGCCAACCGCTTGGCCGGTGGTGGTGCCAGGGGACGTGCCCGTCGCCGTGGCGCTCGAACCACCAGAACACCAGCAGCGCGGGGACCGCCAGCAGGCCCAGCGCCACCAGGGTGCGCGGGCCGAGGAGCCACGCCAGCGTGGCGGCGGGCCGGGACACGATGGTCACCAGCAGCAGCATCGCGGCGAGGAACGCGAGGTAGAGGCTCATCGGCGCGCGCAGCGCGAACCGGACGGGCACAGCGAGCGCCCTGCGGCGGGTCAGCCGGGCCAGTGGCCGGGCGAACAGGCCCAGCAGGCACAGTTGGACCAAGCCGAGCAGCAGCACGGGCAGGGCCGGAGCGGCCAGCGCGGGCAGGGCGCCGGGGGTGTCGATCAAGGTGGGGGAGAACCCGCCCGCGGTGGTGAGCAGGACCAGCCCGGCCAGGCCTACCGCCACCCCGGTGACCAGGCGGGCGGGACGGCGGAGGGGCAGGCCGCCGAAGGCGACCTGCTGGGCGAGCAGCGCCAGCGCGAACACGGCCAGGTAACGCGGCACCGGCGAGCTCACCCAGCCCGCGGCGAACTCCGCCGACAGCAGGAAGGCCAGCAGGCCCAGCCGGGTGAGCACGGCCGCCCGCCGGTGCAGGGCCAGCATGACCGGGGTCGCCACGACGGTCAGCAGGTAGACCCCGAGCAGCCACAGCGGGTGCAGGGCGAGGCGGACGACGGCGGCATTGGTGCCGTCGGGGATGCCGAGGAGTTCCAGCGCCAGCGGGACCGCCGAGGCGACCACCACGAAGACCAGCGCGGGTCGCAGCACGCTGCTGGCCCGGTGCGCCAGGTACTGGCGGTAGCCGCCGCCCGCGCCGGTGACCGCCTGCCAGCCCGCGGCGTTGGCCCGGCCGCCCGCGAAGAAGAACAGCGGCGAGAGTTGGGCGAGCCAGGTGAACGGCGCCAGCACCGCCTCGCTCGCACCGGCCCAGCGGGCGAGTGCGATCAGGGACTCGCCCAGCGTCAGCAGGATCAGGCCGGCCGCGCAGAGGGTCATCCAGGGCGAAGTGAAGGCCGGGCGGGGCCCCGGTGCCGGCCCGGGGGCCTGGTCCGGTGCCGGACGCGTCCGGCGCCGGGTGTGCCAGTCCCGCAGCCGCAGTACGAGCAGGCAGCCGATCACCGCGATCCCGGCCAGCATCGGCCCGATCGGGTCGCCGACCGGCGGTCCCCACCGCTGGTGCCAGGAGTTGACCACGAGACCGGCGGTGTAGAGCGACGCGACGAGTTGGCAGGTGTGCGCTGAGCCGTTCGGGTTGATCCGGCACATCGCGTGCATGTCGGCGGACAGCCGGGCGTCGAGCGAGGCGCGCGCCGACGAGGGGAGCGGTCGGCCCACCTTGTCCGCGTACCGGAGCAGGTCGTAACCGAGATCGTGCGCCTTGCACGGCACGCTGTAGTCCCACTTGGTGTTGTCGTCGCCCCAGGGCGCGGAACACCCGCCGTCGACGTGCACCGCCCGTACCGTTCCGTCACGGCCGGGGATCGCGCCGGGAACGATGCCGGTGACCTGGGTGAAGTCGGCGGGCAGGAGGCTCAGCGCCGTTGCCTGTGGGCCGGGATGGACGAGCGCGTCGATGGCCCGCTGGGCCGCCGCGGCGCCGCCGGTCAGCCGGACCTGGTCCGGTGGGGCGGTGGGGCGCGAGGTGACGAAGCCGAAACCGAGCAGGGCCAGGGTCAAGGCGAGTAGCCAGGCGGAAGTCGACAGCGGCCGTCGTGAGCTCGGGGACTCGGCGCGGGTGATCATGGGCTCCAGGGTGTCAGTGGCGGCGGCGGTCTCCTAGGGGGAAATCCCCCGGTTCGGGTGGCACCCTAATTCCCCCCTGTGCCGGAGGTGGTGGCAGCGGGGGCTGTTTGCTCCGAATGATTCGAAGCGAACAGCCCCCGCTGCCGACCACTCCCTCAGGCGAGGGGAAGCGGGCTGGGCCTGACCTCGGCCAGCCGGACCTGGTTGCGGCCGCCCTCCTTGGCCTCGTAGACCGCGGCGTCGGCGGCCTGCATGAGCGTTTGCAGCGTGTCGCCGTGGTCGGGGTACACCGCCACCCCGATCGAGGCGGTGCGATCGAACACGGTGATCTTGTCGCCCCGCTTGTTGGTGGTGGCGATCCGGAGCTGGGCCACGGCGGCGCGGATCCGCTCGGCGGCCCCGGTCGCCGCCGCCTGGTCGGCGTCCGGCAGCAGCACCAGGAACTCCTCCCCGCCGAAGCGGCCGACCACGTCGCTGGGCCGCGTGACCTCGTTGAGCAGCTGGGCCAGGTTCCGCAGCACGTCGTCCCCCGCCGGGTGCCCGAAGGTGTCGTTGATCCACTTGAAGTGGTCGAGGTCGATCATCAGCACACCCAGCCGGTCGTCGGACTTCGTCGCCCTGGCCAGCGCCCGCTCCGCGGACTCGGTCCAGCCCCGCATGTTGAACACCTGGGTCTTCGGGTCGGTGCGCACGTCGTCCTGCAGCTGCTCGAGCTCGGCCAGCCGGTTGAACACCACGGTGACCACGGCCATGATCGCCACCGCCGGGGGCAGGACCACGAGCAGGATCGCGGTGACCGCGCCGAGGCCGATCGTGATCGCCTCCAGCAGGTTGTCGGCCCTGCTGCCGAGCACGCTCCGCACGGTCGGTTTCGTCTGCGAAGCCAGGCTCAGAATGCTGCTGACGTAGAGGATCTGGACCGCCTCGAAGACCAGTCCGGCCACCACGAGTTTGCCGAACTCGGTCAGTGAGGAGACCGCGGACAAAGCCTCCCAGTGCCGTCCGCCGAGGGCGAGGAACACCGAATGGGCCACCGTCGCGGCCAGCATATGGGTTATTGACGAAAACACGAAGTTGTGCGCGGGGCGCCGGGCGACGAACCAGTGCTGGATCCGAATAAGCAGTACCAGCAGTACCGTCAGCGGGGCCGGCAGAATAATCGCGGCCGGGAAGACCCAAACCGCGGTGAGGTCGATGAGTACCGTCCGCACCCGATTTCTGCGGCGCTCTTCCTGGCGCCGGGTCAACTGGATGTGGACCGTCGCGCCGGCCGTGAGAATCGCGAACCGCAGCCAATCGGGAACGGCCGGTACGGGGGTGGTCGCGAATGCCACGGCGAACCAGGCAAACGCCAGCAACTCGGCGCAGACCAGGAATGCGATGAATCGCTTGGGCCGTCGCCACAATGCCCAATTGCGTGGGCGAAATGAGCGAAGCGTGCCCGGAGAATCACTCGTCGTGTCCGTCTCCGCGGGCAGGTCTCCGGCGGGTTTCGGTGTCGTCACGCCGACCGTGCCGCCGGTGCCCTGGTCGTCCGTGCCGGCCGTTTGGCCGGGGAGCGTCGGCGATCCCCGCCTGGAGGGAAGCGGTGGCAATGGTTCACCTTCTCTCGACGAGCCCTGCCGCGGCGGGGTAACTTTGCTGTGCCCGGAACGACGCCGGGTGCTTTCCTTCAACAGGTATCATCCCACCGCATGTGAAGTGTCGTGTAGCCGAGGACCTCGGTGCTACCGGCACTTCACCACTGAGTACGAGCACCGATCGGAGGTGTTCTCCTTGTCGAACCGTGACTTCTGACCCCGACGCATGCGCCCTTGTTTGTTTGTCGCAGAATGGAGGTGGCTCGCCGTGGCGAACCGTGACTTCTGATCCCGCGTCCCCGGAATGTGTTGCTTTTGCCGTCGGTGAGGAGGAGTTCTTCATGTCGAACCGTGACTTCTGAGACCGTCCCGCAGCTGGTGCTTTGTTTGCCCGTCCGCCCGGAGGTGAGCCCCGTGTCGAACCGTGACTTCTGATGTCGTTGTTGCCAGTGGTGTTCGTGTCGTTACCGATGGAGGTGTTTTTCGTGACCAACCGCGACTTCTGATCGGCCGTGTTGTCCGTTTGTTTCCCGCGAGAAAACAGGAGGTGACTGGTTGTGGCCAACCGTGACTTCTGAACCGATCGGCCGTTCGGCCGAGAAGACTGCTCATACCGCCGTAGCCGTTTCGGCGGCCGCTCGTTGCAGCCGCGCCCAGGACACCGCGAGGGGGATGCCGAGCAGTACCCCCGCCGCGCCCGCGATGGTGATGGCCGTCGTGGCCGAACCCAGCCACTGCGCGACCACACCGCCCAGCGCCACGCCCAGCCCCTGGGCCACGCGCAGCCCCGTCCGGTAGACACCGCCGGCGCCGCCTCGTAGCTCGTTGGGGACCCAGGTGATGAACGAGGCGCCCACGGTGACGATGTACGCCCCGGCGGCTCCCGCCGCCGCGAGGGCGACCAACGCCAGCAGCAGGTCCGGTCGCACGGAGAAGACGAGCAGGATCGCGGTCGGGACGAGGGCGAGCACGCCCAGCACCCGCCGCCGCGCCTCCGGCGACACGTAGTGGGACATCAGGAACACCCCGACCACGAAACCCAGGGGATCCGCGGCCAGCAGCCAGCCCACGGCCTGGTCCGGCGCGCCGATCTCCCGCGCCAGCGGAGCCACCAGGCCCTCCGGGATCACCGCGAGTCCCACCAGCCAGGACAGCCCGAGTAGCACACGTAGCCGCGGCTGCCCCGCCACCCACCGGATCGCGCCGAACCAGCTGCCGCTCCCGTCGCCGGGCGCGGGCCGCGACCGCACCCACTGGTGCAGCGCCGTCGCGCTGATCGCGAAGGTGGCCGCGTCGATCGCCAGCGCCCACGACGGCCCGGCCGCGGTGACCAGGAAGCCGCCGCCCGCCAGCCCCAGCAACATGGCCGTGTTGGTGGTGATGCCGCGAATGTCCTGGCTGCGAAGATAGAGCTCGTCGTCGGTGAAGATTTCCCTGGTCAGGGCGTTCTGCGCGGCGTTGGCCGGCGCGCCGGCGAGCCGTGCCAGCACGACCAGGCCGCCCAGTGGCACCAGCGGCATGCCCGGTACGGCCATGACCGCCACGAACACCGCCTGGGCCGCGGCCGTCGCGACCAGCACGCCGCGGCGGGGGAAACGGTCGGCCAGCTGCGCCAGGCCGAGTCCGCCCGCGAGCGCGGGCAGGAAGGTCAGTGCGTAGGCGATCGCCGACAGCAGGGCTGAGCCCGTTCGGTGGTAGACGACGAGGGAGAGCGCGACCGTGGTGAGCTGGTCGCCGAAGGTCGACTGTGCTTCGGCGAGCCAGACGGCACGGAACTCGCTGTTCGCCAGTGCCGACCGCATCGATGGCCGGGGTTGTGTCTTGACCAACTCGTACCTCCCCCCTCCTCGCGTGACGCGGGGCGCCACGCATTCTGTCGTCCGCCGCGGGGTACCGGGTACGGGCACTCACCCAGACGGCAGGAAAGACAACAGACAGTATGCCGCTTACGCCCCGGAAGCGGACCGTTACACGATGGTTTGGCCCCATCCGGTCGTAGCACCCTCACCTCGCGCTACGACGAACGGCGGATAGCGGGGAGTGCCGCTGACCCGCCCGCGGGTATGTCCCGCTGGTCAACCCTCACTCGTTCGGCGCAGCGAGCTGACCACTCGTCGCGTTCGCCCGGGGGCGGGGTCCCGCCGGGGCGAACACTGGTGCCAGGGCCAGCGGGAGCCGTCGAGTGACCGCGTCGGAGCTGGCCGGTGGGGAGACGGGATGAGCAGTCAGCCTGCGGGTCTGAAGGACCGCGCGGTGGTGGTGACCGGGGCCGGGCGCGGCCTCGGGGAGGCGTTCGCGGTGCACCTGGCCCAGGCCGGGGCGAGGGTGGTGGTCAACGACATCGACGCCGGTCTGGCCGAAAGCGCCGCGGAGAACATCCGGCGGTACGGCGGTCAGGCGGTGGCCAGCGGGCACGACGTGGCCGATCCGGAACAGGCGCAGGCGCTCGTCGACCTGTGCGTCGGCGAGTTCGGCGGGATCGACGGGCTGGTCAACAACGCGGGACTGAACTACGAGGCCCTGCCCTGGCAGGAGGAGCCGGGGCGGATCCGCGAACTGGTCGGGGTGAACGTGCTGGGCCCCATCTACACCGGCGTCGCCGCGGTGAAGGCGATGAAGGCGCAGGGCCGCGGTGGCGCCCTCGTCAACGTCTCCTCCGGCGCTTCGCTCGGGCAGCGCAAGCTGGGGGTGTACTCGGCGAGCAAGGGGGCAGTCGCCTCCTTGACCTACTCCTGGGCACTCGACCTCGAAGAGGAGGGCATCCGGGTCAACGCGATCTGCCCGCTCGCGCACACCCGGATGGTGTGGAAGTCGGAGCGGTCCCTGCGCAACTGCCCACCCGACCGCACGCCTTCGAGAATCGCGCCGCTGGTGCTGTTCCTGCTCTCCGACGACGCCGAGGGCATCACCGGCCAGGTCGTGCGCTGCAACGGGCCGCAGCTGCACATCGTCGGGCAGCCGTACCTGAAGGCGCCCATCCTGGAGCGCGACAGCTGGGACACCGAAACCGTCCGCCGCGCCTTCGACGAGGTGTTCGGCGCGCACCTGGAGCCCTACGGCCTGGAAAAGCGCGTCCCGCCGAGGCTGCGGAAGTGGACCCAGACCCCCCTCCGCTCGGCCTGACACGACGGAGGCGATGGCCGTGAAGGGCCCCTTCACAGTCGATTCGACCGTGAAGGGGCCCTAATGGGGTGTGTTCGGGCTGGTTTGGCAGGCTCGGATGTGGTGGCTGCTGGTGGGTGAGCACTTGTGGGTCCCGGGTTTGTTGAGATCTTCGTGAAGACCGTGCCCCTACTGGTGGTGGAAGA
>NZ_VJWX01000280.1 GCF_007713715.1 Amycolatopsis rhizosphaerae | reverse complement strand
ACCCCGCACCCCGTCACCGCGATCGTCGACCACGCACTGGCCACCCTCGCCGCCGACGCCGCCGACCTGCTCACGTCGCCCGACGGCGACCGTCTCACCGCCTGCGGCTCAGCCCCCTGCAACCGCTACCTGCTCCGGCGCGGCCGCCGCCACTGGTGTTCGACCCGCTGCGGCGACCGTGCCCGCGCCGCCCGCGCCTACACCCGCCGCCGCAACTCCGGATGACACCGGAAAACGGCGAAGGGACGGGGTCCGGTGGGAGGGCCCGTGCGGACCCTCCCACCGGCGTCAGGCGGAGAACCGGACCGGCAGTTCCAGCAGGCCGCGGAACGGGGACGCCGCCGGAAGCCTGCGCAGCTCCTCGACGGGTACCCCGAGCCGCAGCCCCGGCAACCGGCGCAGCAGCGCGCCGATGCCGATCCGGGCCTCCATCCTGGCGAGTGACACCCCGAGACAGTAGTGGACACCGTGCCCGAAGCCGATGTGACCGACCCGCTCCCGGCAGACGTCCAGTTCATCCGGTTCGCCGAAATGCTCCGGATCGTGGTTCGCCGCGTTGATCACCACGCCGACGATCGATCCGGCGGGGATGCGCACTCCCCCGTATTCGACGTCCTCGGTGGCGATCCGGGGGCTGGCCACCGGCAGCGGGCCGTCGAACCGCAGCAGCTCCTCGATCGCCGCGGGCAGCATATCCGGCTCGGCGCGCAACAGGGCGAGCTGCTCGGGATGGGTCAGCAGCGCCACCGTCGCGTTGCCGAGGAAGTCCGCGGTGGTCTGGTGCCCGGCGAACAGCAGCAGGAAAGTGGTCGAGACCAGTTCCCGTTCGGACAGTTTCCCTTCGTGGTCGCACGCCTCGATCAGGGCGCTGATCATGTCGTCGGCCGGATGCGCGCGTTTGGCCTTCACCAGGCCTGCCAGGTAGTGGTGCAGTCTGAGCTGCACCTCCTGCACGGCCGCCCGGTCCTGTTCGGGCTTCCGGCCCGACCCCGAGGTCCGGATCACCTGCGTCCAGTCGAGGACCCGCTTCTGGTCCTCGCCCGGAACGCCGAGCAGATCGCAGATCACCCGCATCGGCAGCGGGATGGCGAAATCCTCCATCAGTTCGGCCCGGCCCTGCGGC
Organism: Amycolatopsis rhizosphaerae; assembly: GCF_007713715.1. GTDB lineage: Bacteria > Actinomycetota > Actinomycetes > Mycobacteriales > Pseudonocardiaceae > Amycolatopsis_E > Amycolatopsis_E rhizosphaerae. Next base: position 8,140 of record NZ_VJWX01000280.1, on the reverse strand, counting down.
ACGATCCGGTCGAGCAGTTCGCCCACGATCTGGGCCACGCGAGGCCGCAGCGCCTCGATCCGCCGCGGCGCGAACGCCTGCGAGATCATCCGGCGCAGCCTGCTGTGCTCGGGCGGATCGGAGTTGAGCATGTTCCGGTTGAGCGCCTCGGAGTTCGGCCCGAAGATCCGCAGATAGTGCTGCCCGGGGCCGTAGAGGTCCTTGGACAGCCGCGGATCGGTCAGCGCCGCCTTGGCATCGTCGAACCGGGTGATCAGGTAGGAGTCGAACCGCGGCGAGGCGACCGGGCACACCGGGCTGTTCTCCCGCAGCCGGGCGAAGGTGGGGTACGGATCGGCGGCGAAGGAGTCGGTGTAGACCTCCGAAGCAGGCACAGCAGGCACAGCAGGCACAGCGGGCACAGCAGGCACAGCGGGAACAGCACTGTCGGTCACCGCAGCACCCCCGGTTCGCCCGCCACCGTGTGCAGCACCTCGTAGGTGTTGCGCTGCGCGGATTCACGCAGTTCCCGCACCACCCGCAGCAGCCGGTCACGGTGCTCGCTGCGCCCGAAGGCGTCCAGCCGCTCCCGGTCCGCCCATTCGCTGATGATCAGGTAGTTGCGCGGGTCGTCGGCGTCGCGCACCAGGTCCTGGCTCAGGCAGCCGTCCAGCTCCCGGATCTGTTCGGCGGCGGACCGCCATTCCGCCTCGAACCGCTGCTCGCAGCCCGGCTTCGCACGCATCGCCAGCACCGTCCGCACCTTCGTCATCGCGCACCCCCGAACACCCGGCGCAGGTTGTTCCCGAGCGCGTCGGCGTCGATCGGGCGGCTGCGGAACCCGATCTGACCGTCCGGGCGGATCAGGTACAGCGCGGTGCCGTTGACGCCGTAGGCGGCCCGGAACTCCCCTTCGCTGTCGCGCACCACGGGCGGATCGAGCATCCACGGCACCCGCGCGTCCGCGCTCGCCACCAGGTACACGTCGATCTCCCCGCACGTCTGCTGCCGGACGTCCGCGCACAGCTTCTCCACGGCGGCCATCTCCGCCTCGTTCGCCGAGGCGTCCGCGTAGAGCAGCAGGGTGTGGCGGGTGCCGCGCGTCAGGTCGCGCAGCCGCAGCGGGTGCCCCACTCCACGCCGGTACAGGCCACTGGCGTCGCGGGCGCGCTCCCCGGGTCCCGGTCCCTCCAGGGTGCCGGGACGGGCGACCGCCTCACCGACCAGCGGAGAGCCCGCATAGGACAGCAGCAACGACATCTCGTCCAGGAACTGGCGTTTCAGATCCTCCCGGTCAAGCTCGTCGGTGAAGGCCATCCGCACCGCCCGGCCGACGATCCGCTCGCCCTCCGGGCGCCGCTCCGCCTCGTAGCTGTCCAGCAGGCCGGGCGCGGCGATCCCCCGCACCGCCAGCGCCAGCTTCCAGCCCAGGTTCCACGCGTCTCCGATCCCGGTGTTCATGCCCTGGCCGCCCGCGGGCGGATGCAGGTGCGCCGCGTCGCCCGCCACGAACACCCGCCCCTCCCGGTAGCGGTCCACGATGCCGTGGCTGATCCGGAACACCGAAGACCAGCGCAGGTTCGACGCGCGCGTGCCGGGCGGGGCGAGCTCGTCCAGCACGGTCTGCACGTCGGCCAGCGTCGGCTCGGCGAGCTCCTCGGCGAACCCGGGCGGCGCGTCCTTCCCGCCGGTCTGGGCGAAGAACCGGGGCGGCGCCATCGTCGCGATCCGGTACCGCGACTCACCCCGCAGCGGAACGCACACCAGCATGTTGTCCATCCGGCCGCCGGTCTCGTGCAGGAACCGCAGCAGGTGCCCCGGCGGCATGTCCCAGTCGACGTCCACGTCCCCGAGCATGAACAGCTGGGGGAACCGGCCCAGCCCGCCGGAGAAGGTCAGCCCCAGCAGTTCGCGGACCCTGCTGTGCGCGCCGTCGCAGCCGACGAGGTACTTCGCGCGCACGGTCTCCCTGCCGCCGCCGGCGATGCCGAGCGTGGCCAGCACCCCGTCGTCGTCCTGGCTGAACGCGACCAGCTCGGCCCCCCGCCGCGGACGCACCCCCAGCGTGGCCAGCCGCTCGGTGAGGATCCGCTCGGTCTCGTACTGCGGAAGCCCCAGGTGCGCGTACGGCAGTTCGGGCAGCTCCCAGCTCATCCGGTGCGTTTCCTCGCCGTTGACGAACACCATCTGGCCGGTCAGCCAGTTCCCGGCGTCCATCGCGTCGCGCACGATGCCCTGGTCCTCCCAGATCTCCATGGTGCGGCAGTGCACGCCGATCGCCTTGTCGGCCTGCGCGGGCGGTTCCGCCCGCTTTTCCACCACCCGGCAGTCGATGCCGCGCCGGGCCAGTTCGACGGCCGCGGTCAGCCCGGCGGGCCCCGCCCCGACGATGAGTACGTCCGTTGTCGTGTGCACGGTTTCTTCCCCGCTCTCCCTGCCCGTACTGGGTCCTCGCGTGGTTTCGGAAGTGGTGCGGAGGTGGAACAGGCGGCGCCGGAAGTCCAGGAGGAACGGCGCGATCGGGCCCGCCTCCTCCTCCGCGTGCGCCGGATCACCGATCCAGCGGAAGAACTCCGCTTCACCGGCCCACTCCGCGAAGATGTGGTAGGTGTCGGAGCCGGGCTCCCGCAGCAGGTCCTCCCGGAGGTAGCCGGGCACCCCGGGCATCCGCGCGGCGACCTGCGCGTACCCGCGGGCGAACTCCGCGAGCCTCACGGACGGCACGGTCACCTCGACGTCCACGCAGATCCTGGCCCCGGGGCCGCCGCCTTCGGGGGCCGACATCACGCGGTAGCCGCCCTCCTCCACCGGCTCGCACAGCGGGCGGAAGAGCTCGGCCAGGCGCGCGGCCACCGGCCCGTTTTCGTAGTCGCGCAAAGCGGATTCGTCCGCCCATTCGGTCACCACGACGAATGTGCGCGGCTCGGCGGCGTCCAGGAGCAACTCCGCCGCGAGGTTGCCCGCCAGCCCGCTGATCGTCCCCGCGACCGTGCGAAACGCGGGCTCCACGTCCGGCTCGTATCCCGGGTGCGCCCGCACCCGCCGCATCGTCCGGATCATGCCGCCACCCCCGGTGATCTGCGGGACACCCGCACCCGGTCGGCCACATGATCAGGGGCTCCGCCAGTGTCGATCATGCGACCTCCTGTGGCGAGGCAGGAACCTTCAGCACGACAGAGCTGTTGAAGCCCCCGTAGCCGCGCGCGTTGACCAGGACCGTTTCGACCCGCATCCGGCGCGGCTCGCGGACGAAGTCGAGGCCGTACCCGGGATCCGGCTCGCTCAGATTGCCCACCGCGGGGATCACTCCGTCCCGGATCACCAGTGCCGCGACGACCAGGTTCAGCGCGGACCCGCCCGCGCACAACCGCCCGATGAACCCCTGCGGCGCGGTCACCGGGATCCGGTCCGCCCGCGGCCCGAAGGTGTCCCTGATCGCGCGGACCTCCAGCGCGTCGAACTCGGGGCTGCCCGCGCCGTCGGCGATCACGAGATCGATGTCGTCCGGCGACAGCCCGGAGTCCTCGATGGCCAGCCGCATGCACCGGGCCAGTTGCGCGCAGTCCTCGGGAGGCCGGTGATGGTGGTACGCGTCGTGTGTGGCGGCGTAACCGGCCACCTCGGCGTACACCTTCCCGGCGCCCCGGCGCGCGGCCTCCGCGGCGTCTTCCAGCACCAGTACGGCGCCGCCCTCACCCGGGGCGTACCCGTTGGCCGCCGCGTCGAACGGTTTGTAGCCCTGCCGCGGGTCGCGGCTGGTGGTCATCCGGCCGCTCGCCGACTGGCAGGCCAGGGAATACGGGCACAGCGGGGCCTCGGTGCCCCCGGCCAGCACGGCCGGGGTACCGCGGCGGATGGCCCGGCGTGCCCAGCCGACGCTGTCCAGCCCGCCCGCGCCCTCGGTGACGAGCACGGTGGACGGCCCCTTGGTGCCGTTCTTGATCGACACCTGGCCGGTGTTGGCCGCGTAGAACCAGGCGATCGACTGGTAGGCGCTCACCGCCCGCCTGCCCTGCGTCCACAGCGCCTGGATCTCCCGCTGTCCGAACTCGACACCGCCCGAGCCACTGCCGAAGGCCACGCCGGTGTGGTAGGGATTCCGCTCGCCGACGTCGTACCCGGCGTCGGCGAGCGCGAAATCCGTGGCGGCCAGCGCCATCCAGGTCCACCGGTCCGTCTGCACCGCGAGCCGGTCGTCGAGGTAGTCCTCCGAACGGAAGCCGGGCACCTGACCGGCGATGGTGGTGTCGTAGCCGCTCGCGTCGAACGCCTCGATCGGCCGGACGTGCAGTTCGGAGTCCACAGTGGAATTCCAGTACGCCTCCGTCCCGATCCCGCTCGGCGCGATCACACCGGCCCCGGTCACCACGACAGCCGTCATGACGCCCGGCCCGGTCTCGCGAGCAGGATGGCGGACTGGAACCCGCCGAAGCCGCTGCCCACCGACAGCACCACGTCCAGCGCCTCGGCCCGCGCCGTCCTGGGCACGTAGTCCAGGTCGCACAACGGGTCCGGCTCCTCGTAGTTGGCGGTGGGGGGCACCACCCCGAACTCGATCGCCAGCGCGCACGCGGCCACCTCGATCGACCCGATCGCGCCGAGGGAGTGCCCGACCATGGACTTGATCGAGCTCACCGGCACCCGGTAGGCGTGCTCGCCGAGGCTGCGCTTGAACGCGGCCGTCTCGTGCACGTCGTTCTGCTTCGTGCCCGAACCGTGCGCGTTGACGTAGCCGACCTCTTCCGGGCTGATCCTGGCCTGGCGCAAGGTCTCCTCGATCGCCGCGGCCATCTCGATCCCGTCGGGCCGGAGACCGGTCATGTGGAAGGAGTTGCAGCGGTTGGCGTATCCGGCGATCTCGCAGTACACGTGCGCGCCGCGGCGCCGGGCGTGCTCGGCCTCCTCCACGACGAGCACGGCCGAGCCCTCACCCATCACGAACCCGTCGCGCCGCGCGTCGAACGGCCGTGAGGCGTGCTCGGGGTCGCTGTTGCAGGCCGTGGTCGCCCGGATCGCGTCGAAACACGCCATCGTGATCGGCGAGATCGGCGCGTCGGTGGCACCGGCGATCACCACGTCGGCGTCGCCGTCCTCGATCAGCTGGTGGGCGTAGCCGACCGCGTCGATACCGGAGGTGCATCCGGTGGAGATCACCGCGGCCGGGCCGTGGGCACCCAGCCGCACGGCGACCTCCGCCGCCATGCTGCTGGGCACCAGCGCCTCGAACAGGAACCTGGTGGCGTAGCGGGGATCCACCAGCCACTGGCGGCCCCCGTCGGAGACCACTTTGTACTCGTTTTCCAGCCGGGTGGTGGCGCCGACCGCGCTGCCCAGCGCGACGGCCAGCCGGTCGTGGTTGAGCGACTCCCGGTCGAGTTCGAGCCCGCTGTCCGCGACCGCCTCGCTCGCCGCCGCCAGGGCGAACTGCACGAACCGGTCGCAGCGGCTCACCTCCTGCGGCGTCAGCCCGGCCTCGAAGGGATCGAAATCGCACTCGGCCGCCACCTGTGAGCGGAACGGGTCCGGATCGAAGAACGAGATCCGCCGCGTCGCCGTCCGGCCGCCGGTGATCAGCTGCCAGAACTCCTTGCGCCCGTTGCCCCCCGGGGCCACCACCCCGACCCCGGTGATCACGGACGAGCGTCCGTTCATCGTTGCGCCTCCCCTGGTAGCGGCTCGGTGTCGACGTGGCCGAGGTCGGGGCGGGGCGCGAGCGGGCCCAGGCTGAACACCGCGAACGCCGTCTCGCCGGACTCGTTCATCAGCCGGTGGCGGACGCCGATCGGGATGAGCACGCCCTCGTCGGCGCGCAGGGTGCGCGGCCTGCCGTCGAGCCGCACCGTGATCGTGCCGCGCACGCAGTACAGGAACTCCTCGGAGTACGGGTGCCAGTGCTCGGTCACCACCTCGCCGGGTTCGAGCGTCACGGTGCCCATGAAGCCGGAGGTGGCACCGGTCGTGGCGGGAGAAAGCACGGTCCTGACGTCGCCTCCGCGCCGCCGGTTCGGCGGGACGCCGTCGCGGGCCACGATGCGGACGGCGTCGGCCTGGTTCGCCGGTTTCGGCGCCGCGGTGGTCATGACACCCGCGCCGCGGCGAGTTCGACCTTGCGCGCGATGACACCCATCTGGATCTTGGAGTTCTCGTTGATCCGCCGGGTCATCGCCGCGTCGTCGACGGGGGCGTCCGGCCGCAGGTGGAAGTCCTGCACCCAGCGCATCCGGGTCCCGCCGCCCTCCTCGTGATAGGTCCATTCGATGTTCATGTATTCGAACGGTCCCTTCTCCACCCGGTGCGCGAGCACCCTGCGTTCCTCCGGGTACATCGTCCGTTCGGACACCCAGGACCAGACCTTCCCGTTCTCGTCCGGATGCATCGAAAGCCGGAAGGTCACGGTGTTCCCCTTGCGGGAGAGGATCTGCGCCGCGGAGTACTCGGTGAACAGCTCGGGCCAGGAGGCCATGTCGTTGGTCATGGTCCAGACCAGATCCAGCGGTGCCGCGATGTGCACCGTGTTGTCGGTGTGGCCCGCCATCACGCCTTCACCTTCTCGAGTCGCTCGTTGACCGCGTCCACGATCTCCCGGAACGTGGCGTTCTGCAGGCTCTCGTCCGGCAACTCGAACCCGTAGCGGCTCTCGAGCGTCGCCTGCAGGGCGAGGAAGGCCAGCGAGTCCAGCCCGATCTCGGTGAACGTCAGGCTCGCGTCCGCGGTGCGGTCCGACGCCGGAAGCCCGGCCTTGTCTTCGAGGATGTCCATCAGGTCCTCGAGGCGGAACGGTTGCGTGCTCATCATTCTGCGACTCCTTCTCCGTGACCGGCACTGGCGTCGGCGAGCGGGATCGGTGTGCCTCACCCGCGACGCATGCCGGATGTCTCACCTGAGGTGTGTGCCCCGGGCGGTGGTCATCGCCCGTCGGCCCGCCAGCGGTAGAACTCCTTGGCCACCGCGTCCTGGGGACTGCGCCAGGTTTCGGGGTTGTAGGCACTGATGTACGGGCTGAGGTCGTCCATGATCTTGCTGAAGGCGGGCTTGTGCTGGTTGTGGTGCACCGCGTCGGAGAACGACGCCTCCTTGCGTTCCAGCATGTGCAGGTAGACGTCGTCGAGCGAGTACAGCCAGCGCCCGACGACACCCATCTGCGCCGGCAGCGGCCCCTTGTCGGAGTCGGTGAAGATGCGCGCCACCTCGGGCTCCGCGCCGGGCTTGATGCGGGCGACGATGAGGGTCATGTGCTCGATGGGCTCTTCCGGCTTCTTGCCGGGAGCCCAGCTGTAGAACTCCTTGGCCACCGAGTCCGACGGAACCTTCCAGTTACTGGGATAGGGCGTCACGTACGGGGCGATGGCCTCGCTGACCTGCTGGAACCCGGGCAGTCCCCGGGTCTTGCCGGACACCTTCGGGTCCTGGTCGCGTTCGATCACGTGGATGTAGAGATCGTCCAGCGAAAGCAGCCTTCGCCCGATCACACCGAAATCCTGGGGCCGGGCCGTCTCGTCGGTCCGGCGGAAGACCTCGGCGACCTTGTCCTCACTTCCTGGCACGATTCGAGCGACAATGACGCTCCGGAAACTCATGGCTTCTCCTTAGAAGGATGCCGGCGACGGCTCGGGCGAATTCGGTGTGCAGACCGCGTGAAACCCAGGAAAGCCGCCTATCGTCACCGGTACGTATTCGCCGGAGGGGGAACCGGCCGGGAAACGCAACCGTGACCTTACCGTTGCCATTCCCTTGTGTCTCCCGGCACGGCTGGGCCGGGCTCAGACTTCTGGGAACGGGGAGACCGGAGTGGGTGAAACGGGATTTCCGTCGCCGGCCCTTTCGGCCTGGCGAAAATGAGATGAGGCGAAATCGGGATCCGCCGCGCGTTTACTCCACTGTGGAGGGTTATCCGATCGCCTCGGCGACGAAGCGCAGGCGCACGCCGTCCGCGAACGGCACGTCCCCGGTGAGCGCGGCGGCCTCGTCCAGCAGCGCGCCGAGCAGCTCCGGCGGGTACGCGGCCAGCGCGGGCGCGCCCGTCGTCCGCCACCAGCCGGGCACGCCCCCACCGCCCGCGGTCAGGGGCACCGGCCGGGCCGCGGTTTCCAGGAACCGGACGCCGAACCCAGCCGACTCCAGCAGGGCGGCCTGCTCTTCCGGCGCGGGCAGGTACCAGGGC